>DDKT01000027.1 GCA_002339755.1 Patescibacteria group bacterium UBA2591 | reverse complement strand
CGCAAGAAAGCGGGCTGAACAACAAGAGGTCCAGCGGCACCTCGTCATCCAGACAAAGCCGTTTTTTTCTTTGCCGAAAATTTTTCCTTTAAATCAGAAAATTTTTTGTTGAAAAATTTTCTGAAGTGAAATATTTCTAACTCATAGAAAAATCGGGAAAATTGTCACCTCGCTCTGCGAGGCAAAAACTTAAAGCGGATAAGAACCGCTAAAAAATTGTTGCAAGGAACAATCGCTAGAAAATTGGAGGTCCACCGAGCTTATATTAGCGGAATTGAAAACGGAAAACGAAATCCCACACTTGTGACAATTTAAAAATTGGCTGAAATTCTTGGGATTTCAGCTGATGAATTATTGAAATAAAAAATAACTATGGAAAATTTTGAAAAACAATTTAATCAGCCGAAACTGTCAGAAGAATCAAAAAATCATGAGTCAAAACAGGAAACTCCGCTGCCTGCCGAAATATCTCCAAAACCGTCCGAAAATCTAGACGAATCTTCAGAAGATCAAGAAGAAAATCAAGAAAAAGCGAAAAATAAGGAAAAGGATTTAAAATTGGAAGAAATAAGACAGGAAGTTGAAAATATCGGCGATAGATTAGGCAAACCAATTGATGAAGGTATCAAGGAAACTGTGGTTATGTTCAAAGCGAACGAGTTGCCAACATCTGATTCCTGCGAGGGTCATATTGAAAGAGGCTTGCCAGTTCCTTATGTTGAAGTATCCGCACCCAACGAGCCAGAAGAAAGATTTGTTGGCCAGAATGAAGCTTTTGAAAAAGTTGCCAAGAAATACAATCTAACCATAGAAGAAGTCAAAACATCAAAAATTGACGAGGCTTATTGGGAGGCAATGAAAGAATGTTCACAGAATAAAGAAACGGAAGAATATAAAAAATGGAACGAAGAAAATGAAAAATTATTAGTAAAAGGACGAGGATTTTTAGAAGAGTTTTATAAAGACAGAAAAGTTGAACCTAATGTAAAATTGCAGATTGAGGAAGGAGTAGGAAATTTTAGAATCCACAATGGTGGAGAAGATTATCAGCCCGTTATTGAAGAAGAACGGGAATTTTCAGAAGAAGAAAAGAAAGCTCGGGCAGAAAAAATTGAAAAATATCGAGCGGAAATGCGAGAATTTACAAAATTTTTAAAAGAAAAATATTTTGGTCACTCTTCGGAAAAAGTTAATCTAGAAGCTGAAAACCATGAAATTAAAGGAGAGCGGCTTATCGAATATTCACAGAAAGTTGGGAGTTTTTATACCTCTTTTATAGAAAGTTTAACTAAAATGGGTGAAGCGAAAAATGAAATTCTAAACGAGTTGCCTGACGAAATCAGAAATAAATTTAAAGGTTTTATCGAAAGTATAAACAAAAATAGTCAATTGCAACATGTGCGATTTTTCTTAAAAGAAGACGGGGCGAAAGATTTATTGTCAAAACTTGCGGAGCGTCGGGGCTTAGACAAAGAATTAATTGACGATAAATCGAAATACGAATTAGAAGAGATGAGCCCTGGAATTTTCGTCATTTTTATGAATAAAGATTTATATTCGAAATTTCACGGTGAAAATGTAGCCGTTGCTACTCTTGAAAGAGATGATGTATCTTTTATTTCCATGTCAAAAGAATATCGGGAAGAAAAATTTCGCAATAATTTATATAAAGAAAATTTATTACATGAATCTCATCATATAGTTTGGTCATTTTTACTGAGGGAAGGAAAAATTAATATTAAAGAAGCTGATAAAGATAAACAAATGGGTTATAGGTTTTTTCAAGATGAAGTTATTGCCAGATTATGCAGTGAAGGAGGTATGATGAGTTATTCACATTTTCTATTAATGGACAAAGAGTCCTTAAAAGAATTTACGACGCAAAATCCTCAAAAAGAAGAACAAATAAATAAACAGGTGGCAAATTTAAATACACTAATGTATGATGAAATAATACCTCTTATGAATGAAGTCGGTCTCAAAAAACAAGATTTAATATTTTCAGTTATGGAGGCTCAAAACTTTGTAGACTTAGAGAATAATCTAAAAAAAATAAAAACAGTGATTGAACAAAAAGTAGAAAAAAGCAGAAAATCTAAATTGTAAACCGAAACTAGCGGTTGGGATATTGTAACCTAAGGTGGCACGCCAGCTTTGTTGGACGAAAAATTGTGGCGACGAAAAAGCGAGGATAGGGCGGAAATTCTTTTCCCCTAATCCTCTTTCCTTTCCGTTCGGTTCAAGCGGTTTGGGATTTTGCGAAATGCCTGTGGCTCTTCGTTCAAAATGATGAATTCGCGTTGATTCCCACATAAGCCGTCAAAGTGACTAAAAGATAATTGCTGATAATCATCTAAAATAAGAACTAATTCTTAATCTAGAGTCTTTTAAAAAAGATTCTTAAGCGAGCAAGGATTTGATCTCTCTAATCTTTCTTCCCTTAGTGTGGGTGATATGACCACACTCTGCCTACCGAGATCTAAAACAACGATCAAGTGGAGGTTGGCGCAATGGAGAGCTTTTGACAAGACTCTCCTTTATTCATTTTTTGTAAGAAAAAAGAGTCAACTTTTTTCTATTTTTTATCCAAATGTACAATCTAAAATTAAAACAGCTGAATGAATGGCTGTTAAATGGAGAAGATGAGATACATAGGTAACACCTATAAATGGTTAAAGTTAAGATAATTTGAATTTAAGAGGATTTAAGTTCTTTTAAAGGGTCTGGGAGCTTAAAAGAAATTGAAGCACGAACCCTAAGAAAAGACTATGCAAAAGAAAAAAACAAAGGGGGTGTGTTATGAAGATGAGTTTAAGATCGAGTTTAAAGCAAGCTTTGGGCTGGCGATGGATCCAGTATATCAACCTCCTTTCCATGTCAAATGCGCAACTTTTTGATTATCTTCAGAAAAAGAAAGGAACAGGTATTGGAACCTTCCCATTGTTTACTATCAGTGAGGAAATGGGGACAGAACGACATCTTGATGTTTGGGTGAAAGGAGGGGGCATCTTTGAGGCCTCGACTAATTATATTAATTACACCTCTCCGTCAGGAAAAGGCAATGGGAAAAGCCGAAATCCGAAAGGCACTTTTGGCGGAATTAGATGGATTCTTCAACTCAGAGAGAAAGTGCTTAAAGCAACAACAAAGTTTATCTTGCGGTATCAACATGGATTTTTTTTTGAAGATGAAGATCTGCGGCCATGCACAAAAAAAGAAGCAGCTGAGAGAATAGTAAAAGAATACGGCGAGGAATTTGGAATTCCTTCTTTAGATGAAAGTATTTTTGGGAGAATACTTAAAAATAAGAGGATCTCAATTGAGGGAAAAGAATATCCTCTATCTTTCTTCTTTACTCGCTCGGAAGAGATGCATCTTTATTCTTTTGCTAAGTGGCTTTTTCCTATTCTTTTAGGAGAGGACAAAAGAAGGCCTTTTTCTGATAAAGTACTCTCGCAAAGACTAAGAGAAGATAGAGGAATCTTTCTTTCTCGCCGGTGCTTTACGAAGTACCGTGAAAAAATAGGCGTTCTTTCTTCTTGCCAGAGGAGAAAGAAATATATACAAGAGGAATCTAAAGAATGAGGGGAACTTTCTTCTCATTCTTTTTTAATTCTCCGAGATATTGATAAGGTGTTTTAGTTTTTTCATCTCCTCGATGAATTTTTCTGCCAATCTTGATTTTTCCAATGACATAGCCTTTGTTTAGCCCGATAGTTTAACAATACCCTTTCTTTTACATTTTAGACCACTTAATGCAACCTCTATCCCTTTTTGAAAATTTAGGATAAAATTATTATAGAAAGTTATGGGAGAAAAAATTATTATCAAAAATGCACGAGTGCACAATCTTAAAAATGTCAATTTAGAGCTACCGAAGAAAAAGCTGATTGTTTTTACTGGAATTTCAGGTAGCGGAAAATCATCATTGGCTTTTGATACTATTTTTGCTGAAGGGCAAAGGCGCTATATTGAATCTTTATCACCCTACGCTCGTCAGTTTTTAGGCCAGATGGAGAAGGCGGACGTTGACGAAATTATTGGTTTATCGCCAGCCATTGCTATTACTCAAAAGGCTCTTTCTCATAATCCTCGATCAACCGTTGGAACATTAACTGAAATTTATGATTATCTACGAGTCCTTTTTGCCCGCTTGGGAGAGGTCTATTGTCCTAATGACGGAACAAAGATTGAAAAGCTTTCAGTAGAAGAAATGATTGACATTATTCTCAGTAAAGGTAAGGCGTTGAAGGTCCCTGAGGTTTCAATTTTGGCACCAGTGGTACGAGGACGAAAAGGCGAATATTATCAACTTTTATATGATTTTCTTTCCTTAGGATTTTCAGAAGCTATCATTGACGAGAAACTTCATTCTCTTCATGAAAGAATTATTCTTCCTCGATACAAAACCCATAACATCGAGATCATTATTGACCGTGTTCCCTTAAAAGATGAAACTCGTTTGTTTGAAGCAGTAGAAAATGGACTTGAATATGGCAAAGGTTTAATCAAGGTTATCTTGTCTAAAGGAAAAGAGCAAACAGAATTTTTGCTTTCTAGTCGTTGGACTTGTCCTAAGGATAATTTTGCTTTTCCAGAAGTTGAGCATCGATTTTTTTCTTTCAATAGTCCTTACGGCGCCTGTCCTCATTGTTCCGGGCTAGGAAAAACAGATTTATTTTTAAATATTATCTGTCCGGAATGTAAGGGCAAAAGACTAAAATCCGAAGCCCTTTCGGTAAAGATTTCAGGAAAAAATATCTATGAGATCGCTTCCTTAACCATTGATAAAGTAGCCGACTTCTTTAATCATCTGGAGAAAAAATTAACCGAACGGCAACGAATTATTACTCAAAATATTATTAAAGAAATTCAAGATCGATTAAAATTTCTTTTAGAAGTTGGACTTGATTATTTATCTTTAACTCGTGAAGCAGAAACACTTTCCTCCGGAGAAGCTCAAAGGATCCGATTAGCTTCTCAAATTGGATCTTATTTATCTAATACCATCTATGTACTTGATGAACCAACTATTGGACTTCATGAACGTGATACTGGTAGATTAATCAATACTTTAAAAAGACTAAAGGAAAATAATAATACAGTAATTGTCATTGAGCATGACCAGAAGACAATTTTTGAATCCGACTTTTTAGTAGACCTTGGCCCAGGCGCAGGAATTAATGGCGGGGAAATAGTTTTAAGCGGCAATACTTCTGAACTTCTCGCTCATCCCTCATCTTCAAAATCCTTAACTGTAAAATATCTCAAAGGTGAATGTAAAATTGAAGTTCCTAAAGTGCGGCGGAAAAAATTTACAGAGAAACTTAAAATCATTGGTGCCCGAGCCAATAATTTGAAAAATATTAATCTTGAAATTCCCTTAAGAAAATTTATTTGTATTACCGGCGTCTCTGGCAGTGGAAAATCAACTCTTTTAAATGAGATTTTATATAGAAATTCAGTAAAAATTAAATCAGGATTTGGGAAATCTTTAGAAGGTGTAAGTCGAATCCTTGGAACAGAATATCTTAACAAAATAGTTATGGTAGATCAATCACCTATTGGCAGAACCCCTCGTTCGAATCCAGCTACTTATACTGGAATTTTTACTCCCATCCGTGAGTTTTATGCCAGCCTCGAATCCTCAAGAGAACGAGGATATACTCCTTCACGTTTCTCTTTCAATGTTTCTGGTGGCAGATGCGAGACTTGCCAAGGCGCGGGCTATAATCTAATAGAAATGTATTTCTTGCCTCCTGTTTTAGTAGAATGTGAAGTTTGTCACGGAAAAAGATTTAATCGCGAAACCCTGCAGATTAAACATAAAAAGAAAAATATCAGCGAAGTTTTAGAAATGACAGTTGACGAAGCAACTAAATTTTTTGAAGGGCTTTATATGATTACTGATAAATTAAAGATTCTTCAGGAGGTTGGTTTGGGTTATATCAAATTAGGTCAATCAGCCACTACTTTATCTGGCGGAGAAGCTCAAAGGATAAAATTAGGTCGAGAATTAACCCAACCTTTGGGAAAAAGAACCCTGTATTTATTAGATGAGCCTACGGTTGGTTTGCATTATTACGATGTTCAAATGCTTCTAAAAAGTTTAAATAAATTAGTAGATAAGCAAAACACGGTGATAATTATCGAACACAATATGCAGGTGATCAAAAGCGCTGATTACATTATTGATTTAGGACCTGAGGGCGGTGAAAAAGGGGGCCGGATAATAGCCAAAGGAATGCCAGAAGAGATTGCTGAAAACAGAGATTCCTGGACTGGAAAATTTTTGAAGGGGTATTTATAATCCTTAAGATAAATAATGTTCTAATTCCAAATTTTTTTTATTTCTATGAAATTATTTAATCAAATCAAAAAAATGCCAACTTCTCCAGGCATTTATCTTTTTCTCGATAAAAAAAATAAAGTCCTCTATGTTGGTCGAGCAATTTTTTTAAAGAAAAGAGTGTTGAGTTATTTTCAAAAAAATCAAAGTCCTCGTTTTCAACAAATGATAGATTTAGCGAAAAAAATTAAGTATTATAAAACCAGATCGCTACTTGAGGCAGTTATTTTAGAGGCAAGCTTGATTAAAAAACATTGGCCTCCCTATAATGTTCGAGAAAAAGATAATCGTTCTTTTATTTATCTAATCATTTCAAAAACAGATTATCCTAAACCAATAATTGTTCGAGGGAAAGAATTGGAAAAATTTCCTCTTAAATCTCATGAAATTTTTGGTCCTTATCAAAGTTTTTCTATTGTTAGAAACGCCTTAAGAATTATTCGTCGAATTTTTCCTTATAGTACTTGTCAACCTTTCTCTGGTAAAGCCTGCTTTGACTATCAGATTAAACTCTGTCCAGGTTTATGTTTGGGGATAATTTCTAAAGCGGAATATCAAAAGAATATTAAAAATTTGATTTTATTCTTATCTGGTCAAAAGAAAAAATTATTGAAAAAATTAACTAAAGAAAATCCAGAAAAAATAAGAGAGTTGAAACATTTAGAAGATGTTTCTCTTTTTACAAAAGAGAAAACATTTTTTGTAAAACTAAATAAAATTGAAGGATATGATATCTCTCATCTAACTGGTAAAGAGACTTATGGCGCATTAGTAGTTTTTATCAATGGCCAAGCTGACAAAACGCAGTATCGATTATTTAAGATCAAAATTGCCCCAGCATACGATGATCTAAGAGCTCTAGAAGAGGTGATTATCAGGCGTTTTCGCCATCAAGAGTGGTCTTTTCCCGATCTTATTCTAATCGATGGCGGTCGACCTCAAATAAATTATCTTTTTAAGGTCTTAAAGAAAGAAAAGATTAGTATTCCTCTGGTTGGAATTTCGAAACTAGGGGGTGATAAGTTAGTTTTTCCGCCAAAAACTAAAAAATCCTTAAAAGAATTAATTTGCCAAACTAAAGAGATTTTAATTAAAATCCGTGAAGAAGCCCACCGCTTTGCTTTAAAAGCAAGTCGTGGCAAGAGAAAGTTTGGCAGAAGATGACAGGGCTACAAATAAAATTTAAATTCAAACAAAAAGTGATGATTTCTTGTCGTTGATAAATTGTTGAAAGACGGGAATAATTCTTTGAGAAACAATTTAGGGTGACGTTATCTCTTTCAATATTTCTGGATAAATTCTTTGGGAGCGCGGCGCATCAAGTCGTTTAACTAGGCAAGCGAAACGATCTTCGGTTGCCTCATGTAAAATAAGTGAAATTGGTTTTAATTCTTTAAACGATTTTATCTTTTAAAAGTTGTTTCTTTTGGTAAATCTAGAAAGGAAGGCTTAATTTTTTTAATAACTTTTATTAGCCAAATTTTTACTTATCTTTTAAATTATTTAACCAATGCCCTTTCACTTAGATTTTAGATCATTTAATACGGGGGTCTTGACAAAAGTCAAGGCGCCTGCTAAACTCTGAGTAAAGGGTTTTTTTCTAAAACAGAGGGTTATCATTAAGGAAAGGATGGTGAAAAATGATAAAAAAATAGTAGTTAAAATCTCAGGGCAGTAAATCAGAATTCAGCACAGGCGGAATGGTAACCAAACTTATAGCTGCCAAAATAGCTACGCAGGCAGGCATTCCTGTGGCGGTAACTGATGATCGAGAAAAAAATATTCTCCTTCGAATAATTCAAGAGGAGAAAATAGGAACGAAATTTTTAGCCTAAGGAGGATAAAATGCGGAAGTCATTTACAGTGGAACAAAGCTGGTTATGTTGTATTGGGTGTGGGCATAGAACAGACTTATTGGAAGAAAGAAAATTTCATTGCCCAAAGTGCGGAGGCCTCTATGACATTTATCACAACTTTAGTCTTATGGGTAAAACCCCTGGGGAACATATTGAAATTTTTAACAAAAGGACTTCGCTAGCTGCTTTCCATTCTGATGATCCGACAATTTACTCCGGGGTTTGGCGTTTCAAAGAATGGATAATGCCATTTATGCCAGATAACCAAATTGTGAGTTTAAATGAGGGAGTCGTCCCGATCGTTAAAGCTGGCAAAAATCTTTTGGCATGGATAGGTGGCGATATTTTACTCTACATAATTTTGGAAGGAATGACCCCCACTGGTTCGTTTAAAGATTTTGGCGGAACAGTAATGATGTCTGTGGCAAAAGCGGCTGGTATTAAGGCTGTAAGTTGCGCTTCAACTGGCGATACTTCTGCTATGGCAGCGGCTTATGCGACAGCAGCTGGACTCAAATGCGTCGTAATCTTGCCGAAAGGAAAGGTTACGCCAGCCCAGCTAGCGCAGCCATTAGTTCACGGAGCGAAAGTTATCACGCTTCCCGGAAATTTTGACGATTGTATGAAAGTAATGCAGAGATTGGTTGAGGAATATGCGGTGTATCCTGCAAATAGCTTAAATCCAGCTCGTATCGAAGGCCATCAGGCTACAGTTTTCCAGATTGCTCAATACTTTAATTGGGAATTACCAGACTGGATTGTAATTCCTGTAGGCAATGGCAGTAATTGTTCATCAGTGGGCAAGGCAAGAAGACTGATGGAAAGCTTCGGTTTCCAAAAGACATTTCGTATACTTGCCTGCCAATCTGAAGCGGCAAATCCACTGGCAGACTCTTGGCACTTATCCCAAGAAAAAGACGGTTCAGTTTTGTTAGAAAAATGGAAATCCAAGTATAGACCTCTCGAGGTGGGCGAGACATCTGCCACAGCGGCCCGTATTGGCGACCCGGTTTCCCGCGATAAGGTTATGAGGGAAATAGTCCTTTCTCATGGGGCAATGGAAACAGTTTCAGAACATGATTTGAATAAAGCCGTATCTATTTGCGGCAAGGATGGACATTTTGTCTGCCCTCAAACTGGCATTGCTTTGGCAGGGATTCGCAATGCTATCCGAAAGGGGTGGATTAAGAAAGAGGAAAAGATTGTGGTTGTATCTACAGCCACTGGTTTAAAGTTTACCGAAACAGCGACAACTCATCTGCGGGACAATATCATCTCTGCTGCTGATTGCAGAACCGAGACAGTGGCAAAAATCATGAAACTATAAAGGCGGTGGTTCGATAAAAATTTAAAAAGAAGGGGGATGGATTAAAATGAAAGTTTTGGTTATTCATGGCCCGAATTTAAACTTACTGGGTCGAAGAGAACCGGAAATATATGGACAGACAACCTTTTGATATTAATCGTATGTTGCAAGTCCTTGCTCAAAAATTAGGCGTTGAGCCTTTGAATACATCCTGTCAAATCATTTTAGATGATTTAATACGTGCATCGAGTCCAAGCACCAAGTTAATAAGCTTTGAATTACGAAATGTAAATCTAATAAATAAATTTAGACAATACAAAAACACCTTTGGATTAACCAAGTTTATTTATTAGTTAAGCAAATTGTAAAATTTACAAACATTAAGACAAAAACGTATTTGATTTATTGATTTATTAATCTAAGAAATTTGATAAGTTAGTAAGCTGTAGATATAGTTAGCAAGATATCCGCTTACTGATCTTGGTAAACTGGTTACTAGACCATAAAACATTTTTAAACTTCTGAAACTTAATTCAATAAGTATTCTTGTGCCATAA
>DDKT01000051.1 GCA_002339755.1 Patescibacteria group bacterium UBA2591 | reverse complement strand
AATTGGTTAACAGTTAAATAATCTCCTTTTTTGGTTTCTTTTTTGTCTTCATTAGAAAAGACTTTGGTTGAATTTTGAGAGAAAATATTTAAATAACAAAAAATCCCTATCAAGAAACTGACTGAGAAAATTTTTAGATATTTTTTTGACATAGTAAATTTAATTTTAATAATTTTAATAAAATCAATAAATCAATAAATCAGTTAAGCTTTTGTCCTTATAATTAAATTTAAATTCCGTCTCTTTTAGAATACAGCAAGAGTACAGCATTGTAATTTTGAAGAACCCTTTTGGCAACTACACCTAACCGCTTCTATTTTTACCTTGCTACCCCTTTCAGTTATTCCAACCAAAGGGCTCAAAGACTTTTATCTCCATTAAGACCATTATAATTTACTCATATTTTGATGTCAAACGATTATAATCCCTGACATAGTTCCAAAAGCAATGTCACATAACTACACATTTTTTGACAATCTCGTTTTTTTATTTTAATATATGAATGGTATCAAGAAATTAAATTAAAAACTTGAATTTCGATTTTAGCTTTTTATCGTATGCCTATTTCAAAAAACAATCTAACTTCTCTTTCTCTTCCTGTTTATAGGAAAATTAGTCTTACTTTTATGGGCCTTAGTTTAGTGACGACCCTGATAATTCTTTATTTAGTTTCCGCTCAGGTAACTATTGTTATTACCCCTCGACTTCAAAAAATAAATTCTGAATTCAAAGTTAAAATTTATTCTTCTCAAATAAAAGAAACTACTGAAGATACTCTTAAGAATTTAGATGATAATTGTACAAATTGTGTAATTGGAGAGATTTTCGAAAAGACAGTAGAAGAAAGAGAAAATTTTCCCGCTACTCAAGTTGAATTTGAAGAAAAAAGAGCTCAAGGAGAAGTAATCATTATTAATAATTACAGTCAGCCTCAAACTCTAATAAGAACAACTCGTCTTCTTTCTTCAGAAGGTATTTTATTCAGGACTGATCATACAATCCGAGCCCCAGCAGGTTCTAAAGTAAAGGTCAAAGTTTATGCTGACCAACCTGGAGTCTCAGGAGAAATCGGACCAACTCGTTTTATTATCCCTGGTTTATGGCCTGGTCTTCAGGATAAAATCTATGGTATAAGTGAAGAGCCTATGACCGGAGGCTTGATAGAAATCAAAACTATTACTCAAGATGATATTGAGCAGGCTAAAAAAGTATTATCAGAAAAATTATTTGAAAAAGCGCTGGGAGAAATGGCAAAGACACAAGATGATTTTCAATTAATCAACCGGGAAATAATAGAAACTGAAATTAATGCAAAACCAGATGATAAGAAAAATGAATTTGAAGTAAAAATGGGATTAAAATTAATAGCTATAAAATTTGAAGAAGAACTAATGCTTAATTTGGCCCAGAAAAGATTAAAAGATCTGCTTCCCCAAAAGATGACTCTCTTGTCCCTTAAAAAAGAAAATATCAATTATAGCTTAGAAGAATACGATCCAAAAACAAAAACAACTTGGCTTAAAATTTCTGCTGAAGGCTCCTTTATCCTTGCTTTAGAAAATCCTCTTTTAACTAAAGATCCTTTAATTGGCAAAACCAAAGAAGAGGTAAGAGCTTATTTAGAGAAGTTTCCAGAAATTGAATTAGTAGAAATAGAATTTTCACCCTTTTGGACCCAAAAAGTACCAGTTCTAAAAGATCGCATAAAAATAAAAATTTCTGATTTTTGAAGAAATTTGGCCAATATTCGATTTTGCCATAGAAAATATTAAATATAGTGCATGAAATTATTAATTATCACCCAAAAAGTTGATGTTAACGACGATATTTTAGGTTTTTTTCATCATTGGTTAGAAAAGTTAGCTGAAAAAAAAGTTGAATTAGTAGTGATTACTAATTATCTTGGTGAACATAATTTACCGAATAATGTAGAGATTTATTCATTGGGCAAAGAAAGGAACAAAAGTCGATGGCACAAATTTTTCCGTTATCAATATTTATTTTTGAAATTTCTGTCAAAAGTAAAAGGAATATTTTTCCATATGTGTCCGGAATATGTGATTGCCGCAGGACTATGGCCAAAAATTTTTAGAAAAAAATCAATTTTATGGTATGTTCATACATCAGTAAATTGGAAATTGAAATTAGCCAAAAGATTAGTTAATAAAATTTTTACTGCCTCAAAAGGGAGCTTTGGACTAAAAAGTAATAAAGTTATAATAACAGGACATGGGATAAACATAAAAAAATTTAAAATTCAAGATCCTGAATTTAAAAATTTAAATCGGAAATTTAACATAATCTATGTGGGAAGAATCAGTGAAATCAAAAATCAAAAAACATTGATTAAAGCAATTAATATCTTAGTTCAGAACGAATTTAAAGATTTAAAAGTCGATTTAATTGGCAATCCTATCACAACCAAAGACCAAATTTATTTAAGAGATTTAAAAAATTTGATCCAGAAGTTTAATTTAGAAGGATATATTAATTTTCTTGGCAGTATTCCCAATAAAGATATTCTCAAATATTATCAAACAGCGGATTTAAGTATTAATCTCTGTCCAGCTGGTGGATTAGATAAAGCAGTTCTGGAATCAATGGCCTGCGGTTTATTAGTAATAGTTTTTAACAAAAACTTTGTTGAGATATTAGAAGATTATCAAGATAAACTAATTTTGAATAATAAAGATGAAAAAGAATTAGCAGAAAAAATAATAAAAATTTTTGAATTGAAAGGGGAAGAAAGAAAAAAAATTAGTATTTTCTTAAGAAAACAAATAATCCAATATCATAATTTAAGTAATTTAATTGATAAAATAATTAATGAATTTCAAGAAAAATAAAATTAAGAATTTTTTTATTATCTATTTGATGCTGGTTTTGATATTTAGTATTGATAAAAAATGAAAGAAAATAATCAGTACTCATTCCAAAAATATGTATATCTTCTCCGTTGGGTTAGTTATTGGCACCAAATAAACGAAGTTTTGAAATTAAATCCAAAGAGCACTTTAATAGTAGGAAAGGGGGATGGAATTGTAGGTGAAATTTTAAAAAAATATATATCAGAGGTCAAAACTCTTGATCTTGAAAAGGGATTAAGTCCAGACATAATTGGTTCTGTAGAAAATATACCTTTACAAAACAATTCTTTCGATCTTATTTTATGTGCTGAGGTTTTGGAACATTTGCTGTTTGAAAAATTTGAAAAGTCATTGTCTGAATTGAAAAGAATAACGAAGAAATGTGTGATTCTTTCTTTGCCCCATTTTGGTCCACCTATCAAATTGAGTTTCAAAATTCCCTTTTTAAAAGAAGTTAAAATTGCTTTCAAAATTCCTTATTTGATAAAACACAAAACTAATGGAGGGCATTATTGGGAAATTGGTAAAAGAAGGTACCAATCATCAAAGATAAGAAAAATTATCAAAAAATATTTTAAAAGAGGAGTTACGCACCTTTAAAATTGCGTTAAAATAAAGATAAAAGTTGATTTTAAAGTAAGATATCTATA
>DDKT01000076.1 GCA_002339755.1 Patescibacteria group bacterium UBA2591 | reverse complement strand
TCCTTATTATGGCAAAATTAGAGCGGGCTTGTATCGGAAACGTCCAGTTTCCGATACAATAAAACCAGGTATTATTTCTACTACTAGATTAAAATACCTGGCATTCTTGTCTCTGTATTTGTCTCCATGGAAGAAAAATAGGACCTTAATTTTCTTTTTGATATATTCCTTTTAAACAAATGTTTAATTGGCGCTATATTTTCAAAAGGAGATAAAAATGGACGTTGTAATCCCTCTTTCTTATTCTCCAACGCCTCGGAAAAGAGGCCCTAGTATCTTTAGGAGTAAAACCTGAAAAAAGCCAGTCATAATCATAAAGCAAATAATAATGATAAGAATGCCTAACAATTTGTAGGCTAAGCGAGTTCCTCCCTCTGTTGATAAATATTTCTCTGCCCATTCCATCCGACCAAAATTTTTTAAAAACCATTCTGCTTTGAGAACCAGAATGACTCCGATTAAAATGCCCAAGGGGCCTAAAATGTAGCGAAGCATAATTGTGCCAAATAAAATTTTCTTATAAAATATTCTGAAAAAGAACGATACTCTAAATTTTGAACTTCTCAATATATGGGCGTGCCTGGATTCGAACCAAGAACCACCAAATTATAAGTTTGGCGCTCTACCTTTGAGCTACACGCCCAAAAAAGAAGTTTTAATAAAAAATTATAATTCGTCCATTAATTAATAATAAACAATATTGATTAATAATTACTTTTTCCTTTTTCTTTCTGTTTCTTCTAGTTTACCGATTCTTCTTAAATATTCTCTTTTTTTGATAGTTTTTTCTTTTCTTAAAGCTCTTTCTCTTATTTCTCTTTTAGTAAGAATTGGTGCGTAGAATTTAGCTTCCTTGCATTTAATTAAAATTCGACTTTGTTGTACACGCTGACTAAAGCGTCTTAACAAAGCTTCTGTGGATTCCCCTTTTTTTCTTTTGACTTCGATGACCACATTATTCACCTCCTTTTTTAATTAATAATAATCTAATAAAAACTAAATAAAATTGGGTTAAACAATTGATTCTACTTTTTCGCCACCTAATAAATGTAGATGTATATGATCTATCAATTGTCCCCCGTGCTTCCGACAATTCAAAACTAATTTGTATCCATCTTCAGCAATGTTAAACTCTTCAGCTAAAAGTTTAGCTTGAAAAATTATTTCTCCCATTAAATTCTGATCTTTTTTTTCTAAAGCGGCGATAGATTCAATATGTCTTTTGGGAACAATTAAAAGATGCACCGGCGCTTTAGGATTAATATCTCTAAAAGCAATCAGGGCTTCATCTTCGTAAACAATTTCGGAAGGAATTTTATGTTGAGCAATTTGACAAAAAAGACAATCCATATTGAGATTTTTTATCCAAACTAAAAAACTTAAATGTCAAAATCGAAATAATAGATGTAAAGATAAAAACGAAAAATCTAAATGAAAGAAATTTTTAATTTTCAATATTTTTTTATTGGAATTCTTTTTATTTGCATGATTTTCTGTTGCTTTAATTATAAATTTATCTCTCGAGCCTTCTCTTTTTCTTTAAGTCGTTTTTTGATTTCTAATATTGTTTTATCAAAATCAATGGTCTCTTGAGCGCCATTTTCCATATCACGAATTAAAATAGTATTATCTAGGGCCTCTTTCTGGCCTAAAATTAAGCTAAACTTCGTTCCTAATTTATTGGCCATTTCTAACTGAGCCCTAAGACTATCTTTGGAAAAATTTTCAGCTACTTTAATCTTCTTTTTTCTTAAATCTTCAAACACCCGAAGAGCTTTCTTTTTTGCCTGTTCTCCTAATTGAGCTAAAAAGACCTCTGGCTTTTCTTTCTCTGGAACAATTATTCCCATTCTTTTCATCTCTAAAATAATTCTTTCTAAGCCAAAACCTACTCCGCAAGCAGCGGTCTCTTGTCCCCCAAGAATTTCTATCAATTGATCATAACGACCTCCGCCCCCTAGGGAAATCTGGGGGGAAATTAATACTTCCTCAAGTCCAACAGGCCAAATTTCAAAGACTGTTCTATTGTAATAATCTAGTCCACGAACTAAACAAGGATTTAAATTATAAGGAACTTCTAAATCATCTAAAAATTCCAAAACTTTAATAAAATGAGTTTTGCAGTCTTCGCATAAAAAATCAACAATCTGAGGAACTTCGTACATTAGTCTCTGGCAATTCTTCTCTTTACAATCCAAAAGCCTTAAGGGATTTTTAATTAATCGTCCTTGACAACTAGAACAAACAAAATTTTTTTTATCTCGATAAAAGCTTAAAAGAGTTTTTTTATAATTCTGTCGGCAAGTTAAGCAGCCTAAACTATTTATTTGAATACTTATTTCCAAGCCTATTTCTTGAAAAAAAAGACTAGATATTAAAATAATTTGAGCGTCAATAACAGGATTTTTTGCTCCCAAAATTTCAAGATTAAATTGATGAAATTGTCGGAATCTGCCTGCTTGAGGACGCCCATAACGAAATACCGGACCAAAAGAATAAAACTTTAGTGGCTGGGGTCGATTAATCATGCCATGTTCGATATAAGCTCGAGCAATAGAAGCAGTCATTTCTGGTCGTAAAGTTATCTCCTCTCCTCCTTGATCCCGGAAAGTAAACATCTCTTTTTCTACTATATCAGTTTCTTCCCCAATTGCTCTTCTGAAAAGAGAGGTCTCTTCTAAAATAGGAGGGTCAATTTTTTCAAAACCATAAGCTTGAACCAATTTTTCTCCTTTTTCTAAAATAAAAGACCAATATTTCTGTTCCTCTGGAAGAATGTCTTTCATGCCTCTTAAAAGATGAGGGGTTTTCTGTTCTAATTTACGAGATATTTTTCGTAATTTTTTGGGTTTCTTAAACATCTAATATAAATAAAGGGGTTAAATTTCAAGACTCAAATATCCTGTTCAAATTCACCTAGAAAAAGTTTTAACAAGTAGACAAATTCATCTTATTGAAAATTTATATTATTGGAAATTTATACTTTTAAAGTTATCCACAGGTGAAAAAAATAATTAACAATCTGGGAATTTTAAAGATCTAAAAACATTACTTCTACCTAATAAGAAAACGACGTTTTCATTCCAAAATATAAAATCTTTTAACACCATGGGGTAAAATAGAAAAATTCAAAAATAGAAATTCTTTTAAATTTAAGATATAATTTTTTTGAAAAAAAGTCAAGGAAATGTATTAAATTGATCTAAAATCTAAATGAAATGAAGTTGACCAGAAAATTTAAAAAGTAAGTAAAGCGAAATCAAGAAAACGAGATAAAAAACGTTAGTTCCTCTCCAAATTCACTTACTTTTTGCATTCGATAATCGGAGATTTTTTATTTATCTAGTTAAATAACTTAATACAGCTTCGTAATAGAAAATAAAAAGAAGCATCCCGTAGAATGCTTTGATCACTAGAGGCCAAGAAGAGAAAGAAAGCTGGACGGGCCAGGCGAACAGCAACTGTTCCCGGTCATCTAGCTTTAGGAAACTAATTATTAATTATATTTATATTCTCTCAAATAATTTTATCAAGGTCTCGTATTAAATTTTATTAAAATTAAAGATATCATTATATCTTTATTCAACAGTTACTGATTTAGCTAAGTTTCTTGGCTTATCAACATCAAAGCCAAGTAAAGCGGCAATATAATAGGCAAAAAGGTGAAGGGGAATAACAGTCAAAAGAGGAGTTAACGTCTCTAAGGTTTTAGGAATATAGATTATTTCATCAGCTAAATTTTTAATTTCTTCATTTCCTTGGGTAGTAATAGCAATAATCGGACCTTTTCTGGCTTTTATTTCTTCAATATTAGAGACCATCTTTTCATAAACTGAATCTAAAGGACAAATAGCTATGGTTGGGAAATTTTCATCAATTAAAGCTAAGGGCCCATGCTTTAGTTCGCCGCCAGCATAACCTTCAGCATGCAAATAAGAAATTTCTTTTAGTTTTAAAGCGCCCTCTAAAGCAATAGGAAAATTATATTTTCTGCCAATAAACCAGAAGTTTCTGAAATCCTTATATTTTTGAGCTATTTTTTCAATTTCTGGCGCTAGTTTTAAAACTTCTCTGGCTAAATCAGAAAGCTTTTTTAATTCAGAAATAATTCTCTTTCCCATGGTTAAAGCCATCTCTCTTTGTCTACCCAGATAAACAGTAAGCATTGCCAAAACTGCCAATTGACCCAAAAAGGCTTTAGTTGAAGCCACTCCTATCTCTGGGCCTGAACGACTATAAATACCAGCTTCAGTTTCTCTTGTTTGAGAAGAACCAACTACATTGGTAATCCCTAAAGTTAAAATACCTTTAGCTTTCACCTCTCTTAAGGTGGCTAGAGTATCAGCGGTCTCCCCAGATTGGGAGATAAAAAGAGCAGCAGTATTCTTATCGATTACTGGTTTTCGATAACGAAATTCTGAAGCAATATCAACTTCAGTAGAAATTCCAGCATATTCTTCAAGCATATATTCTCCAATTCTAGCTGCATAATTTGCTGTCCCGCAGGCTATTAAAATTAAGTGGTTAATCTTTCGAAGCTTTTCAGAAACAGAATCTAATCCTCCCAACTTCACTAAACCATCCTCAATTAAAAGCCTACCTCTGATTGCATTTTCAATTGCCTCTGGTTCCTCCATAATTTCTTTTAACATAAAATGGGGATAACCTTTCTTTTCTACCTCTTCTAAGCTCCATTCAATAGTGGTTAAGGGTTTTTCTTTGATAATGAAAAAATTATCAGGTTTTAAAATGGCAATTTCATTATCGTCTAAATTGATTACCTGTCTGGTATGAGTAATTATTGCTGCTGGATCAGAAGCAACCAAAAATTCATCATCCCCCATTCCCAAAAGCATTGACGAAGAAAATCTGGCAACTACTATTTTTTGGGGATCTCTTTTTGAAACTGCTGCTATGCCATAGGTCCCTCTAATCTCTCGAAGGGCTTTCCTTATGGCTTCTTCTAAATTTCCTTGAAAATATTTCTCAATTAAATGGGTTAATACTTCTGTATCGCATTCTGAATTAAATTTATGACCCTCTCTTTCTAGTTTGTCTTTTAACTCTTTATAATTTTCAACAATACCATTATGAACTAAATAGATATTTTTTTGGCAGTCCCAATGAGGATGGGAGTTTGCCTCATTCACTAAACCATGGGTTGCCCATCTTGAATTATGAGAAAGTAAATTATTGGCGAAAAAACTAAAATTGGGAGTAACTTCCAGATCAAAAAGATAATTAAAATCAGATTTTATTTTTTTTATTTTTAAAATTGGCTGATAAATAATGGCTAAATTTGAAATGTTTTTTCTTTGAAGAGCAATTAGCTTATCCTCTTTTTGAATATCTTTTGTTTTTTTTTCAAGAATTTCTCCTTTTGAAAAGACAAACATTCTGTGGTCGCTGGTACATTTTAATTCCGAAATTGGTGTTTGTAAATAGTATAAATAATTTGGAGACTTATGTTTAAATACTTTAATTTTTGCTTTTTCTATTTTTTTATTTCCGAGATTTAATGATAAAACCTCTTCTTTGTTTTTTATTTTCTCAATTTCTACTGTTTTTTTATTAGCTAATTGAATTGAAGTATCAGGGCTTAGACAATGGGCAATTCCAACACTACCCTCAAATTCCATCTCTGCTAATTTTGGCTCCCATTCATCAACTTTGCCAGGAGTTTTAAAACAGCTTATTTTACCATCTCCATTAAGAATAGAAAAACCAAAACTATCATATCCTCGATAGAGAACTCTTTTTACCCCTGATAATAAAATTGGGAAAGCCTCCCTTTTTCCAATATAACCTACAATCCCACACATAATAAAAATCAAATATCAATTTTAAGTTCCATTATTAAAATCTAAAATTTAAGGTTTTTATTCTTACTTTTTTCCTTTGTGCCCAAAACTATAATTTTCATCTTTGCTTCAATATCCTTTTCTAATCTTACTCTTACCCAATGCTCTCCTATTTCTTTAATTGGCTCTTCCATTTCTATCCGGTCTTTATCAATCTCAATTCCTCGTTCCTTCAAAGTTTCTACTACTTCCTTCCTCCCTATCGAGCCAAAAAGTCTACCTTTTTCATCCGCTCTGGCTTTAATTTCTACTGCCATCTTCTCTAATTTCTTTTTTAACTCTTCAGCTTTCTCTGTCGCTTTCTCTTGCTGAGCTGTCTTTATTTTTTTAATTTCTTCAAGTCTTTTAATCTCTTGAGGAAGAACTAAGATAGCTAATTTTTGAGGAATTAAAAAATTTCTGGCATAACCAAAAGTCACCTCCTTAATTTCATCTTTTTGTCCTAAATTTTTAATATTCTGTAACAAAATAATTTTTGCTCGTTTCTTATCTATTATTTTGGCGCTCATATATTTTAAGGTGATAATAATTCTATAGCCTTTTCTAATTGCGGATCTTTATCTTCGTCAAAATCTTTTCCAGTCAGTTCTATTTCTATATCTGGGCTAATTCCTTCCTTTTCAATAGAATGTCCTTTTGGGGTTAACCAATGGGCTACTGTAATTTTAAGAGATGAATCGTCTTTTAGATTTTCTAATTCCTGCACAGACCCTTTGCCAAAAGTTTTGGTGCCAACTAAAGTAGCTTTTCCATAATCTTTTAAAGCTCCGGCCACAATTTCTGAACCAGAAGCTGAGCCCTGATTGATCAAAACAACTGTTTTAAAATTTTTAAATAAAGCTTGTCCTTGACTAGGATATTCTCTTCTTGTTAATAAAGAATTCGAAACTTCTTTAATGCCTCGATCTTCAATAACTATAACACCGTCTTCTATCCAAAAACTAGCTACTTTAATAGCTGCCTCTAAAAACCCGCCGGGGTTGTTTCTTGTATCCAGAATTATCCCTCTTGGGTTTTGCTTTAATATCTCCAAAGCTACTTTTCTGAAGTCCTGCTCTGTGTCTTCGTTAAAATAAGAAAGTTTTATATAACTGATATTATTTTCTAACATCTTCCAACTAACACTTTTTATCTTAATAACACTCCGAATAATGGTAATTTTTTGAGATTCTTTAGATTCTTTTCTCAAAATAGTTAAAGTAACCGGAGTTCCTTTTGGTCCCCTAATTAAACTAACTGCGTAATCTAAAGCCATATCCGTTGTGTCGGAATCATCAATGGCATAAATTTTATCCCCTGCCTTAAGCCCTGCTTTTTCTGCTGGAGAATCAATCAAGGGAGCAATAATGGTTAAACGACCCTCCTTAATTCCAATCTCTGCTCCAATGCCTTCAAAAGAACCAGAAAGCTCTTGAATAAATTTTTTAGATATTTCTGGTTTAAGATAAATAGAATAAGGATCATTTAAAGAAGCAACCATGCCAGAAAGAGCTCCGTAAAAAAGTTCTAAATCAGAAACCGGTCTCTCTGCATATTTTTCTTTGATTAAATTCCAAATTTGCCAAAATAAATCAAAATCGATCTCCTTGGCTAACTCTTTTGGTTTTGTTTCTTTCTCGAAAACTTTTTTAAAAAGAAATCCATCTTCGGAATAAAATTTACTTCTTTCGCCAATAAACAATCCGAGAAAAAAAACAAAAAGTAATAAAATGATAATTAGATAAAATTTAGTATACTTTTTTACTTGGATTTTGACGGTAGATTGGTTTATGTTCATAATAAAATAAGCAAGATAAATAGAGTCCTCTAACAAATAATAAAATTCTACATTAATTTATCTAAATCGCTCTCTGCCAATTTAATCGCCTCCTTTATTCTTTTTATTACTCTCTCTTTTCCTAGTGCTTCAGCTATCTCAAAAGGACCAGGTGAAGTTTCACGACCGGTTAAGGCAACGCGAAAAGGCCAAAGCAATTCTCCTGTCCCAGTTTTTTCAGCTATCTTCATCAAGATCTCTTTTATCTTTCTCCTCTTAAATTCTTTTTCTTTTAATCCTATCAGTTTTTTTAAAGCTAGGTTTAAGTTTCCTACAATCTCTTCCTTGGTCATTTTCTTCCATTTTAACAAACTCGAATCATAATTCAATTTCTCCGCAAAGAAAAAATTTGTCAATTCCACTATTTCCGACAGTTTTTTTATTCGCTCCTGTTCTAAGGCAACTATTTTCTTAACATATTTATATATCGGAACACTGGAACGAATTAAAATTTTATCTGGAAAATACTTGTCTTGTAAATAAGGCAGGCATTTTTTTGTAAGTTCTTCTAAATTCAATTGTCGGATATAGTATCCATTCATCCAATTTAATTTCTCGGCATTAAAAACAGCTGGGCTTTTTTGGACATCATCCAAAGAAAATTTCTTGATTAATTCCTCTCGGCTAAAAATTTCTTTCTCTTTTTTGCCTTTTATTCGATCTATCTTTGGACTCCAACCAAGTAAAACCATAAAATTAATCAAGGCTTCCGGTAGATAGCCTTGCTCTTTATATTCTAAAATAGAAATAGCTCCGTGTCGTTTACTTAACTTAGATCTGTCTAGCCCTAAAATTATCGGCAAATGAGCAAACTGTGGTGGTTGCCAACCAAAAGCCTGATACAAAAGTAGATGTTTTGGCGCTGAAGAAAGCCATTCTTCGCCTCGAATAACATGAGTAATTTTCATTAAATGATCATCTATCACCGAAGCAAGATGATAAGTTGGCCATCCATCGGATTTTAACAAAACTTGATCATCAATATTTTTGCTCTCAAACTCGACCTTGCCACGGATTAAGTCTTTAAATTCTACTTTCCCTTTCTGAGGAACTTTCAACCTAATCACAAAATTCTTAGACTTTTTAATTTTTATCAATTCTCTGCACCTTCCATCATACATTGGCGCCCTTCCCTGGGCTAATTGCTCCTTTCTCATCTTCTCCAGCCTTTCAGGCAGACAAAAACATCGATAAGCTTTCTCTTTTTCTAAAAGTTCTTCAACATATCTTCGATAAATTTCCAATCTTTCGGATTGAACATAAGGCCTATGTGGACCAAGGCTTTTTAATTTATTTTTTACCTTTGTGGCTCCTTCATCCCAATCTAGTCCTAACCAATTAAGACTTTCTATAATTTTTTCCAAACTACCAAAAGCTATCCTCGCTCGATCTGTATCTTCGATTCTTAAAATGAACCTTCCTCTCCAATGTCGAGCAAAAAGCCAATTAAACAAGGCAGTTCGGATATTACCAATATGCGGCTCCCCTGTTGGACTAGGGGCATACCGCACCCTGACTGATGGATTTTGGAGCATATTTGTTTTATTTGGAATTTAAAACTGAAAGCAGAGGCTATCTCAAGTGAGAATGAAAAATTCACTCTAGTCTATCCTATTTTAAACGATATTCACGCTACTATAAACAAAACACTATCGTATCATTTTACGATTTTCTCTGTTAATAAATCTTTTATTATTTTAAAAGAATCGTACCATTTTTGACCTTTGTTTCGGGAGTATTTAGTGTAAAAAACAGTGATAGGAACTTCTTGAAATTTCAAATTATATTTATTAACCTGGGAAACGATTTCTGAATTATGAGCCATTCTGTCTTGACTAATCCGAATTAAAGAAGCGGCTTTCCAGGACAGAGCCCGAAAACCATTATGAGCATCAGTTAATTTTACTTTAGTAAAAAGTCTATTAACAAAAATGGCGCCTTTTAATAAAATTTTGCGGCCAAAAGGAATTGAAGAGTTTTTTAAAAGAAAGCGAGAGCCAAAAGTTGCCTCAACTTTACCTTCTGAAATTGGCTTAACCATTTCTGGAATATTCTCTGCTCGATGTTGACCATCAGAATCAAAATGAACAATAATTTTTTCTTCATCTGTTTTGTCGTCGGAAAAAAATTTAGTCAAAACATAATCCATGCCTGTTCTCAAGGCCGCTCCTTGGCCTCGATTAATCAAATGTTTTAAAACAATTACTTTTTCCCGGGAAGCTATTTCGCTTGTTTTGTCAGTAGAGCCATCATCTATAACTATTATTTCATCAACATAAAATCTTACTTGTCTTATCACTTGAGCAATCATTCTTTCCTCGTTAAAAGCAGGAATAAGAATAAAAATTTTCATAATTATCTACTTTATGAATTTCTCATTTTTCTTCTTCTTCGTAATATTTCTCTAACATTGGCTCCAAAATAAACCGGTTAACTTCAATGTCTTCAATAACTTTATTCAGCCCTTCTTCTAAAGAAGTTAAAGGCAGCCAATCAAGTCTTTCTTTAGCTAAAGTAATATCAGGCAGACCTAAAGGAGTCATAAAAAGCAAAGGATCTTTAAAAATTATTTCTGATTTAGAATCAGTCTTTTCAATAATTCTTTTAGCAATATCGATCAACCGAATCTCTCCTGGATGACCTAAGTTAATCGGTCCAGTCTCTTCTGAAGCCATCATTCTTATTAAACCATCTACAATGTCAGCAATGTAACAAAAAGAAGAAGAAAAAGTTTCGTCTCCATAAATTATCAATGGTTTATTATTTAAAGCTGCTAAAATAAAATCTGGCAGCATTTGACCATCAAAAAGAGGCATTCGAGAGCCATAGGTTCTAAAAATTCGAGCAATTTTAGTTTCAAGGCCGTACATTTCTCGGTAAATTACCATAGTTGTCTCAGCAAATCTTTTTCCTTCGTCATAACAACTTCGAGGACTAATAAAATTAACCAAACCCTGAAAATCTTCTTTAAAATATGGGTTCTCTTTTCGACGAGAACCATAAACCACAGCAGAAGAAGTAAATAAAATTTTAGCTTTATATTTTTTAGCTATTTCCAAAATATTTATCATGCCTTGACTATTAGTTAATAAAGTTTTAATTCTTAATTTATTGAAATTTTTTGCTGAAGTGGGACAAGCCAGATGATAAATTTCTTGGATGCCTTGAAATTTTACTTTAAATTTCTTTCCTTCTTTTGTTTCATTTAGATCTAAAGATTCATTGATATCATATTTAAGAAATTCAAAATTTGGCAATTTTAAAAGATGATCAATATTTCTTTCTATGCCAGTAGTAAAATCATCAAGACATAAAACATTCGAATCTTTAACTAAAATATCACAAAGATGAGAACCAATAAAGCCAGCGCCTCCTGTAACTAAAACATTTTTCCTACCAGAAATGTAAGATTGGGTAGGCATAATTAATAAAAAATTAAAATATTACCTCAATTGAGTATGAATGAAATTAAATTTTGTCTCTTCATTCTCGTAAAAATCTAAACTTTACATTCTTAAAGTAACCACTTTTATTCCGCCGCGGAAATTTTTATCATAAGCGAAAAATTGGGAA
>DDKT01000090.1 GCA_002339755.1 Patescibacteria group bacterium UBA2591 | reverse complement strand
TTTTAAATAAGAGAAATTCTAAACTTCAGAGAAAGACGGAGACAGAAACTTGTTTTACTAAATTTTGGTAAGATTTTACGAATAAAATTGAAGTAAGAGCATTCAAAGTCTTCAACGTTCGAATCCACCAGTTACCCAATCAAATTCAGCTTGCCAATTTCTGGCCGGACAGGCCCATCCAGGACTTTGTGGATGGGGCCTACCACTAGTTTCCAGATTGTTAATTCCTAAAACAAAAAAAGCACCTAAGCGGGAATCACAGCCATGAGTTCCGCCACCATAACGATAATATCGGTAAGCATAATCATGACAAAGTCCTTTATTAATCGGATCTCCAGGAACAAATTGCATCAATCCTTCGTCTACAAGAGGTTCAATAAATGGTTTTCCGTCTCCATCATTATCTACAGGAGAAGTATCCCAACAACCGCAAGCACTTTCGCACTCACCGTAATTCCAAACCGGTCCTGGATATTTTTCGTGTTTGTCAAAATATAATTGAAGAGCAGCTAAGATTTGCTTCATATCCGAAAGCCTTTTTGCGTCTCTTGCCCTTGCTCTCACCTCTTTCAAGCTTACCATAGCCATAGTGGCTAAAAGACCAATAATAGCAATGACTATTAAAAGTTCAATTAAGGTGAAAGCTGTTTTTTTCATAGTAGATCTCCAAAAATTTGAAGCGGCTCCCATAACTCAACAACTTTTTAACAAAGTTAAGTCAAGGTTAAGGGAAAAATTATTTCAATTTTTGGATAAAACATATCAAATGTTATAAACTTTCCAATACTAGAGAGATTACCCTTAAAGATTTAAGACTAAGAAGTTCACAAAAGTGAAGGCAGGGACTGCTCTCTAATTTAGTTATTTTGCAAAAGATCTATAAAATCTCTCAAAAACTCTATTACTCCACATATCCATTGATTAAATGTCGAGTTATACTTATTTGAAGCTTTCTCTCTTTGGAGAATCTCTAACCTCTTTAAGTTTCTTCAAAATATTTATTTTCCTCAAGATCATCAGGCGAAAAATCGCCACTTTCTTCTGCTTCTTTTTTTATTACCTCTTCCCATTCCTCTTCTTTTTGACCAGTTAAGGCCTTAAGTTTTGCTTTAAAATGAGCATTAAATTCTTTCAACCATTCTGGATCTTTCTCTAAAATCATCTTTAAATCTTCAAGAGTTGTTTCTGGCAAAATAGGCAAAAAAACAAGAAGATCATTCTGGTCTTCCAGGGGAATGTCTGAATTAGATATTATTTGTCTTAGGTCCTCAAGAGCTCTAGGCATTTTGAAGAAATTAAAAATAAAAATTGAACTTCCATTTTTTGCAAGTTGTTTTAATCTTTCTCAGAAAGTTTCTTTTTTTGCAAGGAATAGTTCTCTTTTTTTTCTATCTATAATATCAATCAAGTCTTCTTTTGTCTTTTCTGTTTTTTCTCTAAGACTTTCTTCATCAACTTCTCCACCCATCTCCTCCTTCAATAAGCGAATAAACCGCTCTGAGCTCCCATCTTTTTTCTCTACTAATCGAGAAAAATCGAGCTCTCGAAAGTTTTCTTCCATGGTATAATCTTTAAAAAGTAATTATAAATATTTATAAAAATACCCTTTCTAGCTCATAAAGTTCCTTGAACTAGTCTCAAAGCAACCACAGCCAATTCTTTATCTTAAAATTAAATCCCACTTTACTCTTTTGCTGCAAAAAGCAATTTTTTTATTTCAGGATTCTTTAGGATACAATAGTCTCCCATTGCTTTATTAAAAGACAAGTAAATCTTACTGTATTCCGAAAATATGATTTGGTTTATCAATACTTATTACAAAACACCACCAAAACTTTGAGGTTGGGCAGTGTTTACACTGACTTTATGAGGTAATTCCTCTGGTAGCGAAAAAAAAGCTATTATCTCTAGAATATAGGCAATAAAATGTATTGCTACTCCTATCATTGTTATTGGGACTACGAGAAGAATAGATCCAATAAAATGCAGCTCTCCTGCTGTTTTAAAAAGCCCTGTAGTTGTTTCTTCGGTAATCATGTTATAACTTTTCTTTTTAAAATAAGCACCGACAATTACACAAATATAAGCAATTATTGCCAATATAGCCATCATTATCAATGTAATCGTTATTTCTTTGAATGCAAAAAGCGCATAAGGGAACACAAAAGGGGACATTGCATCCCCTTGGGGAGACAAATCCCTAATAAGAGGGATTATCCGAGACCCTAAAGTAATGAAAGTTATCAGTGCGCCAATCCCAAAGAAAGCTAGTCCAATTATAGAGAAAACTACTCCTTTTAGATAATTTCCAAATATCTCTTTCCTTTGGGTTAGATTAGCTAACTTTTTAACAGCAATAACAACCATTATCAAGCTTATAAGAGGGCCTATAAAGATCGGTAAGAAGGACAATAATAATCCTATCCCTCCAAGGAGTTTTGCGCTCTTAAGATCCTTTTTAACAATTATTTCTTCCATATTTATTTATATTAATCATCTTAACTAAAGAAACTTCGATCTTTTTATCCGTTAGTGGTCATTTGAGAAAAAAATGAAAGTAGATCACTTCTGAATTAATTTTAAATAAAATCCTATTACTGGGGTTTAATTTCATTCATTTATTTTTTATCTTCGAATAATCTCATTTTTTAAAAAGGTGGCAGTTGAAGTATAATTCATTAATCTTCATTTCTAATATTTGATTAACTTTTTCTTCATTTAACTACCAACCGTTAACTAAAGTAATTTCTTTTTTGACAAATTTAAGAACTTTTCTTAAAATTCCAAAAATCAGCTTAGAGTAAATAAAATTAACCAAAATTCTTTCTACTTCTTTAATTTTTAACATTCTCTTTAAATCTCTAGTCATTTATTTAAGACCCCTCAGAAATCTCTATTCTCATTTTGTTAACTACACACAATTTCCACCATTTATTTAAAGAATAAAACTTAGAGGAAATTTTGTCAATATCTAATTATCCACACACAAAAATTGAGCCCGTGCTAAATTAAAATTTATCAAATACTTTCTTGCCGATGCTTAAAAACAATAAATCTGCTAAAATAAAAGAAGATAATAGATTTTTAAAAATGAAAAAGCAGTTCATCAAAAATCTTCTCAAGAAAATAGATAATTTGGCTAAAAGAATAAAGCGGGAAGTCAAATTGATGGAAGTCTGTGGAACTCATACCCAAACTGTAGTTCGTTATGGTATCAGGAAATTAATGCCAGAGAATGTAAAATTAACTACAGGACCTGGTTGTCCGGTTTGTGTCACTCCTCAACAAGATATTGATGCAGCAGTGAATTTAGCTTTAGCTGGAGTGCCTCTTGTTTCTTACGGAGATGTCTTAAGAGTGCCGGGATATTATGGAAGCTTAGATCAAGCTCGAAGTCAGGGTTGTTGGGTTAAAGAAGTTTATTCAATTGAGGAAGCATTGAAATATCAAAAAGAAAAACCTGACTTAGTCTTTTTCGGCATTGGTTTTGAAACTACTGCTCCTATGAGTGCTTTAGCCATAAAACAAGGATTGGTTGTTTATTCAGCTCATAAATTATTTTTTTCTGCTTTAGTAGCTTTACTTGAAATTAAAAAATTAAGAATTGATGGTTTTATTTGTCCGGGTCATGTTTCTACAATTATTGGTTCAAATCCTTATAAGAAATTAAAAGTACCTCAGGTTATCTCTGGTTTTGAACCAGAAGATGTTTTGCTTAGTATTTATCTTTTATTAAAACAAATCTCTGAGAACAAAGCTAAAGCTGAAAATGAATATACTCGTTCGGTTAAGTCAGAGGGAAATCTTAAAGCTAAAAAACTAATTTTTGAAGTTTTTGATGCAGTAGATAGTAATTGGCGAGGCTTAGGAAGAATTCCAAAATCAGGCCTAGAAATTAAAAAAAGATATTCTAACTTCGATGCCAAGAGAAAATATAGAAGTATTTTATCTAAAATTGATTTTACTAAATCAAAAATTTCTTCTAGCTGTTGTTGTTCTGAGATCATTTTAGGTCTTAAAGAACCAAAAGATTGTCCTTTGTTTAGAAAAATCTGCCAACCCCAAACTCCTCAAGGTCCTTGCATGGTTTCTGTCGAAGGCGCTTGTTGGGTGGAATTTAATTATTCCTGAACCTGAATTTGTCTTTCGTATACTTTCCAAACAATAGATAGATTATTTTTGTTTCTAAGAAAATTTCATAAATAAATCTCTTTCTAACCATGAATAAATTTATCTCTCTTGAACATGGAGCAGGAGGAAGAAAATCTTGGGAATTAATTAAAAATCTCCGTCGAATCTTAAAATTTACCGGTTCTTGGGAGAATATCAGTGATGACGGAGCTGTTTTTGCTTTAGGAAAGGAAAAGCTAGTTTTTACCACTGATTCTTTTATTATTGATCCTCTTTTTTTCCCAGGTGGTGATATAGGTAAAATTGCTATTTGTGGAACTATTAATGATTTAGTAGTAATGGGCGCTAAGCCGATCGGTATCTCTTTAGCTATGGTAATCGAAGAAGGATTCCCAGAAGAAGATTTTGAGAGAATAATTAGTTCGATCAATAAAATATCTCAAGAAACTAAAATTCCAATTGTTACCGGTGATACTAAAGTAACAAATAAAGGGAAAATAGATAAAATTGAAATCACTACTGCAGGAATAGGATTAGCAAAAAGAATCATCGATAATTCTGGATTAAAGCCCGGAGATAAAATAATCACCTCAGGTGATCTAGGAACACACGGAGTAGTTATTTTAGCTAAAAGATTCAATTATCAAACAAAACTCAAAAGCGATTCTCAATCTATTTTTGAAGAAATTCAAAGTATTCTAAAATATTTAACCGCAGCCAAGGACCCTACTCGAGGAGGCTTAGCAGCTAATATAGTAGAGATGGCTGAAAAGGGGAGAGTGAAAATAGTTTTAGAGGAAGAAAAAATTCCCTTTAAAAAAGAAACATTAGCTTTGACTAGTCTTTTAGGGATTGATCCCTTTACTTTGCCTTCTGAGGGAAGATTTATTGCTGGAGTTAGGGGAAGATATGCTCTTAAAGCAGTTAAAATCTTACAAAAATTTAATAAAGAAGCAACAATTATTGGTGAAGTAAAAAAGGGTAGAAGAGTCTTTCTAAAAACAAAAATCGGTTCTTTAAAACCGATTCTAATGCCAGAAGGTAAATTAATCCCCAGGATTTGTTAAAGGGTTGATTTTGGGAAAGATAGGAAGCAAAGAAAAACTAATTCTTGGTTGTTGTCTTTAAACCAAAACTAAAGCTTGGACTCTGGTTTTAAAAGTAAGTCAGATGAGTTAATCTTGATCCATTTCAGAAAATTTTTCAAACAAAAATTTTCTAATTTGGTGGCAAATTCTTTTATGAATTTTAGAAATTCAAAAATTAAAAAGGAAAACGGGCGGGACACTTGTCGTGCCACGCCCGTGGTTTTGCGACACCCATATTTACACCGCCGCGAGCGTTACGAGGAGGAGGATCGCGACCAAGATCATGTTGTACATCGTATGATACGTGGTGCTAACCATCACTGCCTCATTTTCGGCTCGCCGGTAGCCCATCGCTTCTATGTTTCGGTCAAACGCGCGTTTATACTTGTACCCGTAGAAAAATCCGGAAATGATGAGCGCGAATCCGCCCGCGAGTGGAATACCGACCAAGCAGTGAACGAGTCCGAACTTGATCGACTGCTTGATGATAGAGCCCCACTCATCGTGCCTCTTACGGAAAATCCTCTCCTCGTCTCTTGCCAAGAAAGGGAGTACGAACATGAGAGCGATGAAGAATAACGGTACCATCAACCGAACCAAGATGCTGGTGGATTGGGAACCTTCAAAAATCGGCCCGATGAGCGCATTGCTACTTCTGTCGAAAAAGAAGTTAGTCCAGCCGTATTTGAAGCCGGGCACTTGCCACAGTGCGACTGTAAGTGCAATCGTCAGCGTGATAACACCGAGCACCTCGAAAAACATCTTGACTCGGAACCGCTTCCACACCGACCAGATAAACTCATAATTGTGTCTTTGTTCGATGAGCGAAATGGCGATCCCGACAACGGCAAGTAGAACGAAAGTAGCTTTGCTAACCGTGAGCAGAATTTCCATCGAGAATCCTCCTTTTCAAGGTTCAGATTTCCACGATTCCCTCGTGATAGGGGTTATCCATTGCGATTTCTGATAACAATATAATTCTAGCATATTTATAGGAAAAAGTCAAGTCCACCAATGGGGTCCAGTAAATTAAAAACAGAAATTCCTAAGAATTTCTGTCACAAACAAGATAAAAAATTTTCTTTTAATTAGGTTCGGGATAGAATTATCGATTAATTTTATTCAAAGAAATTTCTTACAATTTAGCTATTTAGTCTACCAAAAAAGAGCACATAGGCGCTCGGTCACTTTGCTCCCTCGTGCACTATTCCGCCCCAATTTTGCGAGATTATTATTTAGTGAAGCACTCGTTCGCCTTCGGCTCA
>DDKT01000026.1 GCA_002339755.1 Patescibacteria group bacterium UBA2591 | reverse complement strand
ATTTACTAAAGAATACAGCTGAAAAATATAGATTTTCTTTAGATATGCCCATAGAAGAAATGACTTTGAAACAACGAAGAGTGTTATTTTATGGAGAACAAAAGAACGAAAAAACAAAGGATTTAACAAAGAACAATCACTTTTTGGGCATTATAGCTGAATTAGAAGAATGTTATAAAGAAACTAAATCTGATTATTTAAAAAAAGAACTAGAGAAATATATGCGAGCAATAGTTTGTCAGGACTGCCAAGGTAAGCGATTAAATTCTTTTACTCGCAAAGTAACCATTTTTGAGAAGACAATTGTTGAAATAGCTGAAATGAATATAGAGCAAATCTTCGACTTTTTTTCCGGATTAATAAAAAATAACCATAAAAACTCAAATAAATCAAAAAACGCCCTTCCAGAACGGGAATTCAAAATAGCTCTTCCTATTCTTAAAGAAATCCAAAAACACTTATCTTATCTTAAAGATGTAGGCTTGGAATATCTCAGCTTAACTCGTTCAGCTACTACTTTGGCAGGTGGCGAAGCCCAAAGAATAAAATTAGCTGCTCAACTAGGAGTAAGCTTGTCTGGACTTATTTACATCTTAGATGAACCAACTATTGGTTTACATGCTCGAGACACAGAAAGGCTTCTCAAAGCTCTAAAAAATCTAAGAGACTTAGGAAATTCAATTATTGTGGTAGAGCACGACGCAGATACTATTTTGGCCGCTGATTGGATTATTGATTTAGGCCCAGGAGCTGGTCAATATGGGGGAGAAATAGTGGCCCAGGGGACACCTAAAGAGATTATAAAAAATCCTAAATCATTAACAGGACAATATTTAAAAAAAAGACCAAAAATTTATTCTAGGCTAATTCAAGAAACTAAAAAACAAAAATATAAAAAATCTAGTAGATGTCTAAAGATTATAGGGGCTAAAGAGTTTAATTTAAAAAATATTGATGTAGAAATTCCTCTTAATCAATTTGTTTGTGTTACTGGGGTTTCTGGATCTGGAAAATCGACCTTAGTAATCGAAATTTTAGCCAAGGCTTTGGCGAGGAAATTTTATCGAGCTAAAGATAAACCTGGCCTTCATAAGATCATTCTTGGTTTAAATTATCTTGATAAAGTAATAAATGTTGATCAATCTCCTATCGGCCAAACTCCTCGTTCCAATCCTGCTACTTACACTGGTCTATTTACTTATATTCGTGATTTGTTTTCTGAAGTACCAGAGGCAAAAATTCGAGGTTATGAACCTGGTCAATTTTCTTTTAATGTCAAGGATGGCGGACGTTGTCAGGCCTGTCAAGGAGAAGGAGCGATAAAAGTAGAAATGCAGGATTTAGCTGATGTTTATGTTGAATGCCAGGAGTGTCGTGGCTCTCGGTATGATGCCAGAACTTTAGAAATTCATTATCGTAACAAGAATATCGCTGAAGTTTTAGCCATGGGTGTTGAAGAGGCGTTAAGTTTTTTTGAAGATATTCCTGTTATTTACGAAAAATTGAAAGTTCTTTGGGAAGTTGGCCTTGGCTATATTCGTCTTGGCCAACCAGCTACCACTTTCTCGGGTGGTGAAGCCCAAAGAATTAAACTAGCTACAGAGCTAGGAAGACGCGCCACAGGAAAGACTCTGTATATTTTAGATGAACCAACTACAGGATTACATTTTGAAGATACAAAGAGACTTCTCCAAGTTTTAAGAAAAATAATAGAGAAAGGAAATTCTGTTTTGGTTATCGAGCACAATCTCGAGGTAATCAGACAAGCTGACTGGATTATTGATTTAGGACCTGAAGGAGGAAATAAAGGTGGCTATTTAGTTGCTTCTGGCTCTCCAAAAATGATAGCCAAATGCAAAAAAAGTTATACAGGAAAGTATTTATAAACTGTACTAACTTTCAGCCGCCAGTTGTTGGTTTTCGGTTTTAAATCTTAAATAATTTTTGGTAATCGCAGGTTTTAACCTGCGCTTTTCTTTTTCTTTAAAGGGTAGAGAAATAAGGCTTTAATTAAAAAATTTATTAATTCAATCAAAAAATCGTAATCAGTTTCATTTATAATAAATTTTTTCTCCAAATCTTAAATCAATATATTTTAAATTTTTTCTCTCTTCTTTTTTAATCTTTTCTTTTAGGATTAAATAAAGATTATTCAATTGCTCCTCTGTGGTAAAATTTTCATCAAGATAAATCTCCCATTCTTCTTGGGTTTTGGCAATGATTTTTGATTCTTTTAAATCCGGGATTTTAAAAGAAACTATTTTAAGGTTTTCTATCTTGGAAGGTAATTTTCTAAATGTTTCTACAATAAAATAAACCCTTTCTTCAGAAAGGATTTTTTGACCTTTTTGACCAGAGCAAAGAGCTGAAACAGTTAAATTGTTTGGAATGTTAGAGACAGAAACTAAAGGAAGAGAATTTTTTACTATTTCCTCTTCAGATATTTTTTCTAAAATTTGACCTTTATCATCTAGAAACCAGAGATTTTCTCCCTGAACTAAAATTAAAAAAGGCAATCTTTCTTTTATTTCAATCTCAAGTTTGGAAGGAAGTTTTTTAAAAATTTTCAAGTCCTGAAAATTGTATTTTCCTGAAATAATTCTTTTAAATTGGTTTTTATTAAAGAGAAAGATGTTCTTTTGAGAAAAAATTAGAAATCTTTTTTGGTTTGAAATTTGATTGACTAAACTTTCAATTTCCTGAGTAGTAATTTTTTCTCCTCCTTTGAGGATTGTTTTTTGGATTTTAAAATAATCCGAGCAAAAGAGAAAATAACCCCCTCCTGTTATAACCAAAATTATTAATCCTATCGAAAGCCTTCTCCTCCATTTCGCTCTTCCGGTTAAATGGTAAGCCCTAGGAAATCGGATTCTTTTTGGTTTTTGATGATAATCCAACCATCCCTTTTTAAGCCATCTATTTTTTGTCATTTAGTTTAAATGGTAATTTAAAGACTTTATTTTAAAATTCTTTAATTTCTAATTTTTTGTCATCGCAAAGTATTTTTAGAAGCTCTAAGAACGTGAATCCTGATTTTATTTTGGCTTTATTTCTGTAATTCCTTTTATATATGGCTGCAAAACCAAGGGGATTTTTACTGATCCATCAACTTGTTGATAATTTTCTAAAATAGCAATAATCATTCGGCCAATAGCAAAAGCAGTGCCATTTAAAGTATGAACAAATTGAATTCCAAGTCTCGGGTCTTTGGATTTGTATCTAATCTTTAGTCTTCGCGCCTGAAAATCGGTACAGTTACTAGTGGAAGTAACTTCTCGAAACTCAGATAAACCCGGAAGCCAAACCTCAAGATCGTATTTACTAGCTGCAGGATCGCCTAAATCTCCTGTGCACATCTTAACCACCCGATAATAAAGACCTAATTTTTTTAGAAATTCTTCTTCCAGAAAAAGAAAAAATTCGTGCTCTTTTTGAGAATATTCCGGTAAAGCAAAAGAAAACATCTCTACTTTATCGAATTGATGAACTCTTAAGATTCCTTTAGTGTCTTTACCATAAGACCCAGCTTCTCGGCGAAAACAACTTGAAAAACCAACGTAACGAAGAGGTAGATCTTCTTCTTTTAAAATCTCATTCATATGCATAGGACCAATAGATTGCTCAGAGGTGCCAATTAGATATAATCTATCTTTTGGAAGATAATAAATCTCTTCCTTGCCTCTTTCTAGATATCCCATTCCCCACATAGCTTTTTCTTTAATCATTACTGGAGGGACGACAGGAATAAAATCTTTTTTGATCAAAGTATCCAAAGCAAATTGAATAAGGGCAAATTCTAGAAGCACAGCTTCTTTTTTAAGATAGCCAAACCTAGAGCCTGAAACTCTAGCTGCCCTTTCTGTGTCAATTAAATCTAATCTTTTAGTAATTTCAAGGTAATTTTTAGGCTCAAAATCGAATTTAGGAATCTTTCCCTCATGTCTTAGAATTTCATTATCTTCTTCTCCTCGACCAACTTTAACATCTTCTAGAGGCATATTGGGAATTTGGCACATTAGATTCTCGTGCTCTTTTTCTATTTCTTTAAGGTCCCTTTCTAAATCTTTAATTCTATTTTTGATTTCTTTTATTTTCTCAATTTTATTCCTTTTTATCTCAGCGTCCTGTAGTTTTGTAATTTCACTACTTTCTTTGTTTTGTCTAGCTTTTAGAGATTCTATTTCCTGGATCATTTCCCTTCTTTTCTTGTCCAATTCTAAAAAATAGTCCGTATCGAATAAAACCTGTTTAGCTTTACAAGCTTTTTTAAATTTCTCTGGATTTTCACGAATAAATTTTATGTTGATCATATTTATGTCAATTATAAAGTTAAATTTGAAAATTATCGCCTTAACTAGTTTTATCTTTAAGGTATTCTTTTATATCTTCATCAAATTTAAGCATACTTTGTTCAATAAGTTCATCAAAATCAGATGCAACATTTGTGTGTTCATCACCAAATATTTCTGCTAATTGTTGGCGCTGAGATTCATCTCCAAGAAGGATGGCAGAATACATATGCCCTCCAAAACCTTTCTCTGCTTCATTTATCCGAAGAAAATTTCTAATATTAGTAGCATTTCCATAAGTATCCTCACCATCGCCCATAAAATAAAGCGCTGAAACATAAGAAGGATATTCGTAAACCTCTTTACTTAGTTCAGCGGCTGCTTTTTTGATAGCCTCGAGCATATTAGTGCCACCTCGAGCAATTAACTGCTTCATCAAACGCACTTTTACAGTTGATTTTGTTCCATTTTCATATTCATATCGTTGAGGAGAATCATAATCTTGCTCGAACCCTTTTATTTTAACTACCGTATCAGAGAAAATATCTATAGAAAAGCGGATATAACCGAACAGCCGAGAAATAATACTAAATAACTCAGAACAAAATATAAGAAGTTTTCGGGCATTTCTTAATTTTCTTCCTTCCATAGAACCAGAAACATCTAGTACTAAAGAGGCTATAAATTTCGGCTTTATCAAAGGCTCAATTACTTTTGGATTTTTAGTTAAACCAAAAAGCAAATTTCTCCACCGCATTATTGCTTTGCGATCAAACGCTCCTCGTCTAGTTAGCGAATCCTCATCAAATTCCATCTCTTCCTCTCTTGGTAATCGTTCGGCGAAATATCGGAACCATTCGTCTACCAAAGGCTTTACTTCTTTTTGAATATCTTCATATTCATTGTAAAGTTTGTTTTCTTGTTCAACTTCTTTTTGTAAGCAGTCTAGTTCTTCGAGCTTTTTTCTCTCAAGTTTTTCTAAAATTTCCTTTTGTTGTTCTTCTTCCATAAATCCTTCTTCTACCATAGTTTCTAAGGTATCTTCTATTTTCTCTTTCATTTGTTCTTTTTTTGTTTCTAGTTTTTCTTTTAATTCTTTTTTAAAATCATCTAGTAGTTCACTTTCTTCTATTTCTTTTTGTAATTCAGCAAGTTCCTGAAATTTTTCTATTTTTTGCATTTTTTCAATCAATTCTTGCTTTTGTTGAAGCATCTGTTCCATTTGTTCCTTCATTTGTTGGAATTGGGTTTCAGCTTGTTTTAAATCTTTATCTAAAGCATCAATCATTCCTTTTAAAGGATTCTCAGGTTCTAAGAGTGGTTTTTCTTCTAGTTTCCTCTCTTGAGGTTTTTCTACCCCTCCATTTTGAGCTTCTTCTGGCAATCTCCCTTTTTTCTTTTCTGGTTCTTTTCTGTCTTCGGGTTTAAGATCAGGAGTAGCATCAAATCTCCGCCAAGTCTTATTGTCCCAGATTTCTGACCAAGCATGTCCTGTATTTTGGGTGATTACTGCTTTTCCTCCTTTTAATTCTTCAACTTTATCTCCTAGCACAAGTCGAGCAGGTATCCCAATCCTTCGCATAATAGCAATGAAGAGAGTATTGGCAGAATAACACTCCAAATATTCTGAGTTATCAATGTTCTGGAGATAATCATCTTCTGTAGATTCAGTCCGTAATTTATGTTGTAAGGCTTGAGCAATTTGACGATCCCCACCTCCAGGATAAAAATGATTAGCTAAGATATATTGTCGAATTTGTTCAGCTTTCTGAAGTGAAGTACCAATAAGTTGAGAAATCATTTCTTCTGTTTTTGACGAAAGTGATCTTTGAGAAAGCTGGGCTGTGTCTTCTGGGATAGGGGGACCAATAAAAGACTCCAACTCTTGAAGAAAATCAATTGAAAATGAACTTTCTTCCTCTGTTTTAAGATAAAAACATCCATTTTGGTCGCGGAAAATCTCGGGACAAGCTCCTCTAAATTTAAGAGAAACTATATCTAGACCATAACCATTTGGCAAAGGGAGAGTCTTTAATCCTTTATTTAGGATTCCTGAAATTGTGTAGCGTTTTTCACCTTTAATTGAAATACTATAGGGAGAAAGTTGTTTTCTTTTGCTCCAAGTTTTTGTTTTTTTATTAAAATAACTCTTCCTTCCTTTGATATAATATCCCCCTAAAGGAGGTTTTATTTCAAAAATAGGAAGTTCGCGTATTTTCTCTTTAGATCTTTCAAGAGATGGAGGAGGAGTATGATATTCTTCGGCGTCATCTGGTGGAATAGCAAGATCCTCCGAGCTTCCGGGTAAACCAATTTGGTTTCTAAATGATTCAAGTTCTTTTTCAAGTTTTTGCATGCTTTTGCTTGATTTATCAGCTTCGGGTTTTCTTTGGATTTTTGGAAACTCTTTCTGGATTATTTCTACTATTCCCTTATATCCCTTTTCATCTCCTTTTTGAACATAATCACGGTAAGAAGCTTGTAAACTCTCAAAAAGTTGCCTTTCGTCTCCAGAAAGTTTTGAAATCACCTGATCTCGTTCCTCCATAGCAACAAGATTCAATTCTTCTTTAAGCCAGTTAATTTTTAGAGCTTTTAATACTTTTTGAGACCGGGGAAGATCTTCAATGCCTTCAAGGATACTCTCTGCCTCAAGTCGAAGGGCTTTTTTGATCTGTTCTCGACCAGCGTAACCATAGACATCTATTAATTTTTTTTGAATGCTTGCCTGAGCAATATCCTGATAGAGATTCTCAAGGTCCTGAAGAGAAATTCCGCAATCACGCATACTTTCTATAAATTGAGCAAATCTTAAATAATCATAATATTCAATAAATGCGGAAAGGTTTCGAATTTTTGCGTTTACTTTCTCTAATCCCTGGTTTTCAAGATCTTCAAGATTATAAAAAAGTGCATCTGGCTTGACCTCAGAGGCTACTTCCTGAAAGGTATATTTCCCCTTTAATAATCCTTGGAGTTTTTCAGTTCGAGCTTCAGAACTAATCGGATAATGTAAAGCCCATTCTCCTCCGGGAAGAATTTTTAGTTTTCCTTCTGCGGCTTGCTCTGCTAAAAAAAGTATTTCCTGTATATGTTTTAGTGATTGTAGTTTTTCTTGAGTTAATGACGGCAATTCTTGCCCTTCTCTTTGGCGGTTCATAATAAATTGAGAGGTTTCTTTTAAAAGAATTTATCTTTTTTAATTATCCAGAACAGAAATCACAAAACGAGGTTCGTTCTTTTAAGCTTCCATTCGTTTTTTGGAAGTCCACATTTCCATAGCCATTCTAATTTTTTCTTGATCTTCTTTTTTGTCAATATGGGTCAAGTAATATTTATTAAGGAGTTCTCGGGCCACAGTCTCTGGATCTTTCATTGCCTTTTCCTCAGGTGTCATTTGGTTCAAGGCATAGCCACAGCGTCGAAGTTCTCGGCCAGTAATTGGTTGCGTAGCAGGAAGTGCATGACGAGCCTCCCGTCTTTTCTCAAAAATTTTAATAAAATCTTCTCGGAGAATATTAGCAAATTGAACAAGAGCAAGAATGACATCCATATCAAATTTTTGGATTTTTGTCGGTTCAGGTACCTCGGTTTTAATACCATTAATATATTTACCCCACATTTTTATAAATTCATTATGTTCAGGATTGGCCTCGTAGGTGAAATCAGCTAGTGAATCGACTTCACGAGCAATACGAAGAGCTTCAGAGGAATCATAACAAGGACTTGGATTAGGATCTCCTGATTTTGGGTCACAAATAAGCGGTGGATACTTAATTTCTAAAGAAAGCATCCGACTTCTGGTAGCAAATTGGGGCTCGAATGTTCCTGGATAACCAGGATTCATTGAACTGATAAAAAGAACACTTGGTAATGCCCGAACAACCTTACCTCCACTTGTCTTTAAGGTTAACGATCGTTTTTCATCCATTAAAGCATGTAAAAAGATTTGAGCCTGTTCTGGCATGGCACTAAACTCGTTGAAATAAACTACTGCTCCAGGTGTAGTAATACCACTTAAAACAATCGAAGGGATCTTTATGGTTTGAGGAGCGCCCTCCCTTGATTCAAGTGTTATATCCTCAGAAAGCTCAAATTCAGTTGTCCATTTCGAACAATCAATGGCAAAATAAGGACGATTAGTAAGAGAACAAAACATTTTTACCCGAACATCCTTACCGCTACCAGCATGTCCTTTAAGATTTAATATTCCCTCTTGTAACTCTAGCTGCATTTTTAGGGCCTTAGCCATTTCTTCTAATTCGTGTTCTGTTTGTGGATCCATCACCCAATGACTTTGCCATTTTGGAACAAAACCTTTGCCATTACTATATTCAATTTCAGGTTTAGTTTTTATTTGATCGAGGCGTCGTAACAAAACGATATAATTCTCGGCACAAAATGTAGCATACTCTTCTAATTTTCTACGATATTCCTTCTTCCAGATTTCATCTATTTCTAGAGTTCTTTTATCAACTTTTTCTCGTTTTAGATATAACTCCTTAAGCGAATTCCTCTTTTCTTTCAATTCTTTTCTAAGACGAGATTGTTTACCTCGTCCCCAATCTAAATATCTTTCTTTAATTTTTTTAAAATCCCCTGCTTTTACATACGATGGCGGTATTGCTTTTCCTCGATATGATAATAAGCCAAGTCTCCATTCATTCTCATCGTGCCAATCTTCATAAAGTCGTACTTTTTTCTTTGAACCATCCGGAGCGTAAATTAATAGTGTCACCTCGCCAAGAATTTCCTCAGGCTTCACTCCTGGGCCATGTGTTTTTGTGTCTTCTTCGAATATCAGTTCAACTCTTCGTTCGATTTTTTCTTTTACTCTTGCTTCCCATCTTGGGAAAAGCGTTTTGCCAAAAAGCACCATTTGTTGTCCAGTTTCAGCGATTTGGGTAAGCGTTCCACGTTCTATCTCGGTTAAAAAATTAGATAACCGTACTTTTAGGCTACGCTCTAATTCTTTTGCTAGATCTGGATTTTCTCTTTTAAGAGCAATAATTCCCTCTTTAAGGAGTCTGTAGGCTTCACTAGTGGTTAGGCATTGTTCAGCAGATTTACGATCAGTGAATCCTCTCAAACTTAATCGCTCAATAAATCCATCAATGTCTTGCCTGAGCATATTTACTGTAATTTCTATCTTTTCTGCAGCTCTTTCTCGAATCTTTGCATATTCTCGTTTAAATTTTTCTTCAAATGCCTTAGCGAGAGAGTCTAATTCTCCACGAGCCTCAACAATTGCTTTATATACTTCCTCAGCCTCAGGTGGAACGCCAAAAATCAAAGAAGCTAGTTTTGACTTTAGTTGAGGATAAGAAAATTCAAGCCAATCATCCATTTGAGCCTTTGTAGTAATTTCTTTAAGATTTGATTTAGTGTTTGAAATCAATGCTTGTATACCTTTAATAACTTCTTTTCCTCGTTGACGGAAAAGCTCTAAAGATTTTTGTTCAAATTTTTGGCTAAATTCTCTAATCTCTTTACGCAAGTCCTCGTTTAAAAGTCCTTCTGTGGGTTTAATAGTTTCCAAAATACTTCGAATTTCTGAAATCGAAGCCATAGAAAGGCCACCTGAGAATTTTAATTTTGCTGCTTTAAGCACTTCTTGTCCATCTCTGGTAGCAACTTCTTTTTCCTTAATCTCTATTGGTTCTTCGAGTTTTTTAATAATAAAAGCAATTTCCTCTGACTTAAGACCTTGTTGTTGTAAATCATCACTTAATTTTTTAAATCCCTGCCTAATTTGATAAAGACCCTCCTGAGTAGTTATTGCTTCCAGAGCTTTATTAAGTTGCTCTTCATATTGTTCACAGATAGGTAATAAATAGGCAGAGCTTTCAATTTCTTCTTTAACCCTTTCTTCTTCTATGACTTTTAAGTCAAAAATGTCTTTGATTTCAAGGCCTTTTATTAATTGATCAATTCTTTCTTTCTCAAGTCTTTCTGTCAATTCTTTAAAATGAGCTTCATAGATAACCAAATGTCCATCTTTATCAACTGCCCGTATTCTTCCTTGATTGTCAAAATTTACCTGCGTTAATTGAGGCATTTTTTTAACTTCCTCTAAAGTCTTTTTGGTGACGATTATCAATTCTTTTTGGGTATGAAACAAGAAAAAATTACCACTAGGATCAAGTTGCAGATTATGAATATTCTCATATTTTTTAGGAAATTCAACAGCAATCGGCTTCCAGCTACTTGGATCTTTGCTTAAATCTAGCCGCCTTAGATAATTCGGCTCATTACTTGAACAATAATAAATAACATTTGAATTATTCGGGTCAACAGCGATATTTTTTTCTATAGACGGAATATTGTCAGAAATCAAGGGATTTTTAATATCTCCAGTTTTTACAATATTGAGGCCTATATTTGTGATTAAAGCAGAATAGGTTTCATTAAGTGATTTATAATCTTCACCTTCTTTAAGCATAAGTATTATTTCTGCGCATTTATTTAAATCTTCTGGTATCTCATCTGAAGGTTCAATTCTTTTCCAGTTTTGCGGATCAAGTAAAATTCCCCTCTCATCTTTAGTAACAAAAGCAAAATAACTTTTACCCTCTGTAGGCAAGATGATATATTTATCAAAAATAACTATATTGCCTAAAGCCTTATAATTCTTATGAGCATATTCAGATGGAATAAAAGT
>DDKT01000015.1 GCA_002339755.1 Patescibacteria group bacterium UBA2591 | reverse complement strand
GGCGGGTGGGAGCTTCACTTTATCAAATGTAATCTAAATTGACAATGGTAATTTTCTGCTCTTTTGAAATTTTCTCTCAATTATTCCTAGTTATCCATCGAAGTTCAATCCCAATAGTATTTCATTCTTGCTGATGTCAACAGTTCGGATCATTATCTGAAAAGAAAAATAGAAATTTGACTTCTATAGACTTAGAACTAAATAGAAAGATAAGGCACTCTGAATAAACGTTCTATTACTCCTCTTGACTTTTTTATTATTTATTTTGTAATAAAAATGCATCTAGAGAGCGAAAATTAGATGCCTTTCCTGTGAATATAGATAATTCCAGGAAATTCAATCTTTAAAAAGAAGGAGGAAAAATAAAGATGAGAACTGCTGCTACTCTTGTCTCTGAATTTTATAACTTTCTGAAGGAAGTGATCGAGGTCTTAGAGGAATCTCAAGAAAGATTAAATTTTGCCTTTAAGAAAATGGATTTCCTTAAGAATAATTTCCCGCTTATAAAAGAGCTGCAAAACCATCTTCAGGAGGGGCAACAAATATTAACCGAAATAGTAGGAGAAGAAGAACAAGAAAAAGAAGAGGAGGAAAAGTCTATTTTCTTTCCGGAATTAATTTCGGCAAAAGATAGATTAATGGATATGAGGACTTTAGAGTTAAAGGAATTGGTTTCTGTTGGAGAAAAAGCAATGCCTCAACTAAGCTCAATGCTTACTGAACTTGCCGAGGCTGATTTGGCCATAAAAAAGGCACTTGAAGCAGCAAAAGAATTGGAAAAAGCTACAGGGGTGGCTAAAGAAAATGAGGAAAAGGATGAAATTCATCAATTTTTTTCTCGACTTCGAATTCAAAGGGTGGAGAATGTACTTGAGGGGCTAAGCATGAGATCAAGAAGGTGTCTGGAGGATCTGAAAATAGAATATCTTTGGCAATTAGTGCAAAAGAGCGAAAAAGATCTTTTGAAGGTGAGAAATTTTGGGAAGAAATCTCTTTCCGAGATAAAAGAAAAATTAGCTAAGTTGGGACTTGGATTAGGCATGATAGTTAATGATAATACTTATCTTTATTTGAATAAATAAAACATCAAAAGTTAAAAGTAAAAAGAGCTCTAAATTATTATGGAGCTCTTTTTAATAGTCCTTCATAATTTAACACTAAAATATAAATAAAAAAGAGTTAAGTCTCTTTTATTTATTAGTTTTTTAGTAAATCTGAAATAGTTACAAATTCGAAATTTCTTTCTTTGAGCTTTGGGATAATTTCTGACAAGGCTTGAGGCGCAGGGTTGCTGTGAACATGAAGCAGGATGATCGATTTTGACTTGGCCTCTTCTAATATTTTTTGAGAAACCTCCTGAGGCGTTCTACCGGGTTTCCAATCTTGAGGATCAATAGTCCAGGAAATTATTAGATATCCTGCTTTTTCAATTATTTTTCTCACTCGAGAGTCAAGATCTTCATAACTTTAATTTTAAAAGAATTCACTCTTTGAAACTATCAACATATTCTATCAATTCTAAGGCATTTTTGACAGCGTAACCTTGAGTATCGTTGTCAAAATAACAATATACATCTTTTTTCTTAGTCTGCCATTTTTTTATTTTTTTAGCCCATTCTTTAAGTTGGCTTTTAGAATAACAAGAAGCATAAAGTTGAGCATGCCCATGAAGTCGGAGATAGATAAAATCTGCTGTCTCTATTTCTTCGCAAGGATAAATTGGCGTATCAGCAAAACAAAGAGCCATATTATATCTTTTTAAGAGATTATAAATTTCTTTGCAAAAACAGTCCTTATGTCGGAGTTCAAAACTAGTCCGCAAATTGAATTTTGGTAATAATTTTTTTCTAGATTTTAAAAGTAATTTCAAGAAATCCTCTAGAATTTTTGGCTTTGCCCTAAAACTTGGAGGCATTTGAAAAAGCGTTACTCCAAGTTTTTTCTTAAGCAAGGAAATTCTTTTTAAAAAAATTTCTAAAGGCTCTTGACAATTCTTTAATCGTTTAAGATGAGTGAGATATCGAGATGCTTTAACAGAAAAAATGAAATCTTTAGGAGTTTCCTGGTACCATTTTTGAAAAGTATCTTCTCTTGGTAAATGATAAAAAGAGCTATTTATTTCTACTGTTTTGAATTTTTTTATATAAAAATGAAGATATTTTGAGCCCTGTAGATCCTGAGGATAAAAGACGTCTTTCCAATGTTGGTAAGCCCAGCCAGAGGTGCCAATATAAATTTTACCTTGCTTACGCTTATGTTTTTGCATAATTTCAAATTCTATTTCTGTTTTAAGGCAGTAACCCCGGTACCTACAGGTATCAAGCGGCCAATGATAACATTTTCTTTAAGCCCATAAAGGTGATCAATTCTTCCCCTAAGGGCTGCCTCTATTAAAATTCGAGTAGTCTCCTGAAAAGAGGCAGCAGCGAGAAAACTTTCTGTAGCTAAAGAGACCTTGGTAATTCCTAAAAGTAATTCTTTCCCCTGAGCTGACTTGCCTCCTTGTTTGGTAATTTGTTCATTGACCTCTTCAAAGTAGGATTTGCTAACAATTTCTCCCAATAAGAATTCTGTATCCCCAGGATCTTTAATGTAAATACGAGAAAACATTTGTCGAATAATTAACTCAATATGTTTATCATTAACTTTCTGGCCGTGGGAAGAATAAATAAATTGGATTTCTTTAAGAATATATCTTTGTACTGCTTCATTGCCTTTTAAGTGATATAATTCATAAAGATCTAAATCACCATCGGTTAATTGATCACCCTTTTTGACAAAATCTCCATTTTTTACCAAACAAAATTGGCCCCTTGTCAAGGAATATTCTTTTTTTTCTGGTTCTTGATAGATGATTTTTAAAAGATTGTTTTCTATCTTTACTTTCCCTTCGTGTTGAGCTCTTATTTTCTTTTCCCCTTTTTCAAATAAAATATCTTCTACTTTTACTTTTTGGTCATCTTTAACTTTTAACAGAAAAGGAATAGAGTTTAATTTAGTGGTCTCTTTTTGAGAAATTTGAGAAATTTTTTCCTTCGATAAATCATAGCGATCTTCTTTGGTAGCTATGTATTTGATTTTAATTTTTGAGGATTTTTCATCTATTTCTACTTCTCCATCTACTTCACTTATAAGGGCTTTTCTTTTAACTAAACGATGGGCTTCAAAAAGTTCTTCTACTCGAGGAAGTCCTTGAGTAATATCTATTCCAGCTATGCCTCCTGTATGAAAAGTCCTTAAAGTCAATTGGGTACCTGGTTCGCCAATGGATTGAGCAGCAATAATGCCTACCGCTGTATTTTTTTCTACAAGTGTATTATAACATAAATCATAACCATAACATTTTCGACAAACGCCTCTTTTTGTCTGACAAGTTAAAAGAGTTCGAATTCTTACTTCTTCCTTACCTATTTTTTCTATTAAAAGAGCCTTTTCTTTATTAATTAACTCTCCTTTTTTAACAATAAGATTTTTAGTTCCGGGGAAATAAATATTTTCTAAAACTACTCTTCCAGTTATTTTTCCACTTAAAGTTTCATTCACTTCTTCACTTTCTTTTCTGGTGACCAAAAGACCTTTTTCATCTTTGCAATCCTCTTCAGTAACAGTAACATCTTGCGCTACATCTATAAGACGTCTAGTTAGATAACCAGCGCTAGATGTTCTAAGAGCAGTATCAGATAATACCTTTCTTGCTCCATGAGTAGAGATGAAATATTCTAAAACATCGAAACCTTCTTTAAAGCTATTTTTTATTGATAATTCGATTATTTTCCCAGCTGGATTAGTCACCAATCCCTTCAATCCTATTATCTGAGTAATTTGTTCCATGGAGCCTCGAGCCCCAGAATCGATAATAGAAAAAAGCGGACCCTGTTTGTCTAGTGATTTTTTACTTAATTCTGTTATTTTGTTCATTACTCCTGCCCAGATTTCAATAATCTTACTGTATCTTTCATCGTCAGCTAAAAGTCCCATCTGATATTGATTTTCAACTTCTCCAACTTCCTCTTCCGCTTTTCTTGTAATTTCTTTCTTTTCTTTAGGTAGAAAAAAATCGTCCATTCCCAAAGTAAGACCAGATCGTGTTAAATATTCAAAAGTTACTTCTTTAATTTTATCTAACAAAATGACAGTTGTTTCCTCGCCATAAAGTTCTAATGTTTGACTGATAATTTCTCTTAAAATTTTTTTATCTATAGTTTGATCATATCTTCTTACTTTTTCCGGTAAAATAGAATTGAAAACAACTCTCCCTACTCCTGTTTCGATCAATTTGTCGCCTATTTTTACTTTTATTGGTTCATTAAGATCAACTTTTTTCATCTCGTAAACTAACATAACTTCTTCAATCGAGGAGAATGTTTTTATTTTCCTTTCTTTTTTTAGTTTTTGATTTTCTTTTATCTGGGTTAAATGATAAGTGCCCCAAACCATATCTTGGGCTGGTGTAACAATAGGTTCGCCAGTCGCTGGTTTAAGCAAGTTTTTAATAGAAAGTATTACTTCTTGCACTTCGCTTTTTGCTTCCTTTGTTAGAGGAACATGAACAGCCATTTGATCTCCATCAAAATCAGCATTAAAAGCAACACAGACTAAGGGATGAATTTGAATAGCTTTGCCTTCAATTAAAATGGGTTGAAAGGCTTGAATACCTAAACGATGGAGAGTAGGAGCTCGATTCAACAAAACGTAACTCTTTCGAACAACAGATTCCAAAATATCCCAAACTACTTTTTCTTTATTTTCTATTAATCGATTAGCGCTGCGAACATTATAAACATGCCCTTTTTTAATTAATTGACTAATAACAAAAGGTTTAAACAATTCAATGGCCATGGTTTTAGGAAGACCACATTGATGAAGTTTTAAATGAGGACCAACAACAATTACAGAACGGCCGGAATAATCTACTCGTTTCCCTAAAAGATTTTGCCTAAAACGGCCTTGTTTTCCCCTTAAAATACTAGCTAGCGACTTTAAGGGCCTTTTCTGACCAGTAGAAGCAGTAACTGTTTTGGTTCGACGAGCCTCATTATCAATTAAAGCATCAACAGCTTCCTGAAGCATCCTTTTTTCATTACGACAAATAATCTCTGGGGCAGTTAATTCAATTAATCTTTTTAAACGATTATTGCGATTAATAACCCGACGATAAAGATCATTTAAATCTGCAGAGGCAAAGCGACTACCATCGATCTGAACCATTGGCCTTAAATCAGGAGGGATAACAGAAATAACAGTTAAAATCATCCATTCAGGCCTGATTTCGTTTTTAATTAAATTCTTGATTAATTGTAGGCGACGAATAATTCTCTTTTGTGTTCCGAGATCAACTCCTTCCATTTCTTTTTCTAAATCTTTAACTAACCTTTCCAAGTTAATTTGACTTAAAAGTTTTCTTACAGCTTCTGCTCCTGTGCCAGCCTCAAAAATATGGCCATATTTTAAAGATAGGTTCCGATAATCTATCTCAGAAATAATCTCTCCTATTTTTAAAATACTCAATTCTTTTTTTGCTTGATTGCAAACTTTTTTTAATTCCGTCATTTTCTCTCGATAAGAAATCTCTAAAGCAGATATTTTTCTTTCTAAATTCTCTTCTTTGTTCTCTGTTTTTTTGACATTCTGGAAAAGAGAATATAAACCAGATTTCTCTTTTCCTAATTCTTGTTCAATTTTATCCTTCTCGTTCCTGTATTCTCGTTCTATTTGTTTTAGGGTAACTTCTTTAAGAGCTTCATCTACATGAGTGATTATAAAACTAGCAAAATAAATAACTTTTTCTAATTCTTGAGAAGATTTATTCAAAACCAAACCAATTTTAGAGGGAATTCCTCTTAAAAACCATATATGGGAAACCGGGGCTGCTAAATTAATATGTCCCAGTCTTTCTCGTCTAACTGTAGATCTAGTTATTTCCACTCCGCATTTATCGCAAATAATTCCTTTGTAACGAATCTTTTTATATTTACCACAGCTACATTCCCAATCTTTAATAGGACCAAAAATCTTCTCACAGAAAAGACCGTCTC
>DDKT01000075.1 GCA_002339755.1 Patescibacteria group bacterium UBA2591 | reverse complement strand
CTGTGTCTTCTGTAACTAATGGTGTTTCAGGTGGGGGAGGGGTTACTAGTTCTCTGTAAATATATTCCTTTGTAGCCACTTCTTTTATAGTTCCGTCTCGCTGTAAAATATATTGTGTTTTCTCCTCAGGATCGTAGAAAACTCTTGTCTCTTCCCCGTCTCTAACATAACCTTGGTCTAAGCAGATCCGGTGCGCTTCTTCTTTTGCCCATCTTTGAATTGCTTCTGGGCCCTCTTTCATTATTTCTGGTGGGCAGCCAAAAGTTTCTGGATCATGTTGTAGCTGTCTAATTAAAGCATGCTGAATCCCTTCTCCTTTATGAATTGTGCTAAGAGTTTGTTTCAATATAGCTTCATATTCATCTGGACTTCTTTCTTTCAATAATTCTAAAAGCTCTTGGGCTCTTTTAGCTTCCTCGCCTGTGCCCTGGCTTGTTTCCCATAAATACCACATCTCTTTTTGATTTAAATCATCAGATAAATCTATTTCTTTTATTTCTTGGCTTAATTCTTCTATTCTAATGCCTAAAGCTTGTTGTAATATAGTTTTATATTTATCTGGATTCTCTTCCTTTAATAATTCTAAAAGCCTTTGGGCTTTTTCAGCCTCTGGGCCTGTGCCCCGACTTGTTTCTTGTAAATGCCACATTTCTTTTGGATCTAAACGATCGGACAAATCTACTTCTTCTATAGCTTGATCCAGTTCTTTTATTTCAGCGTCTAATTTTGCCGCTTCTTTTAATTTTAGCGCTTCTTCTGGAGATACTCCGGCTTCCGGTGGCGCTTCGGACCCTTCCGTTATTTGAGTAATAATCTTTTTTACTCCCCTAAACAACTCATCACCAAATATAGTTAAAGTACCTCCAAGAACAGCTCCTCCTATTCTTAGGGACCAGCGCCCTAGCGCGTCCCCTCTTCTCTTTCTTCTCTCTTCTTCTAAGGCTGCTTCTTCTTTTGTGATGATTTCTTCGGTAACCTCTTTCCCAAGGCTTATAATTTCTTCTTCTGTTATCGGCTCTACTCTTTCAACCATCTCGCCTAAATTTTCATCCCATACTTTTTCTTCTTTTAAAAGAAACTTCCTTTGGAGTAGCTCCATCATAGCTGCTTTAAATCTCTCTTTTTGCTTGGCATATTCAATTGGATTTTTAATTTGTTCTAAACCTATTCTAATTCTCCCCAAATCAGATACTTTACTTCCTATCTCTACTAAACTAATCTTTTTGTCTCTCTTTTCTTGTAAAAAAGCTTCCATTTCTTTTAAAGAAGTTTCTGTTTTCATTTCTGGCGTCTTTTCTTTTAAAAGTAAACTTCTAAAGAAATCAGCAAACTTATATCCTGCGTAAGCGCCTGTTAAGGGCGCTAACCATTCAAGACCTGCTGCTCTTCTGGCTGTAAGAAGAGCAGTGCTAATTCCTGTAGCAGTCATAGCTGAATAAAATTTTTCTACCAAAGATTCAGGAAATCTTCCGATACCAAGCCACTTACGAGCTCTCTCTCCTATTTCTTTATTAATAGAACTCAATATTCTCTTAACAGAACCAGTTTTTTTCTCTTGATTTTCAAATCGGCGCTTTTCTGATTCATCATCTGAGCGATAATAAGTAGCCCAGGCTCTAGCTATTTCGTTTATTTCTTTATCTGTATAAACAGGTAATTGTTCTTCTAAGGGCTTTTCTTTATTTTTTTCTTCACTTATTTCTCTTTCTTTCTTTAGGACCTCTTTTATTCTATTAAAATAATCTTTATAATCTCGTTTTCCTTCAACGTCCTTCCCTGTTTTTTCCATTTCTCTAAACTGAATCAAAGCCAGGTTCATATCTATTATCTTTCTTGCTTTATAAGTTCGTTTTCTCTTTTCATCTTTTTGTATAACTTCCTCTATTTTTTCAAAATAATCCTCACTTCTTTTTCCCGTAGCCTCTTCCTCTCTTTTAATTTGAGCCAAGATCTTAGTCATTTCTTGTATTTCTTTTTTACTATAAATAGGATTTTTTCCAACTCCCGGTGCCCTCTTATTCTCTTCTCTGTTATTTTCATTAATCTCTTTTAAAATTTTTTCTAAATTCTTGTAACAAGCAACCTCTCTTCTCAATATATTCTCTCTAAGATTGGCAATGGTAAAAGCTAAATATTCGCTCATTTCGGTTTCTATTTTCTCTTTTTCTTTCTCATCAGTCTTCCACTTTTCTTTCCATTTATTTGCTATTCCTTCTTTTATTCTTTGGGAGCGAAGAAGGTCCACCGTTCTTGAGAGTCCGGTAACAACAAGTCCCACAGGACCCAAAAGAGCTAATGGCGCATAACCTATCACAGCTGCTTTCAATAGTCCTTTCGTTATTATTAGTCCTTTCGTTATTATTGTTCCCTTTCCCTCTTTTTTCTGTTTTTCTGTTCTTTCTGCCAAATCAATCTTTTTGTAAATCCATTCCTGAGCACCATAAAAAATCTCTTCACACATTTCTTTACTAAATTTATATTCTGAGTCAGGTCCAAATTTTTTAATTACCTCTTCAATTACTTCTCTTTCCTTTCCTTTTTGGAAAAAAATCTCTCCTCTTTCTTTTTTTTGTAACAAAGCGTCAATCACTCTTCCCAAAGACTGTCCGTATTTATCTTTAATATATCCCATATCAAGCTGCTTCTCGACTTCTTTTTTTTCTTCGTCTGATAATCCTTCAAACAATACCTCTGCTTTAATTCTTCCTCTCTGCATTTCTCTGGCTAATCTTTCTATTTCTTCTTTCTTCTCTTTTTTCTTAGCTTCAACCTCTAAAGCAAGCTGTTCTTCGGCCTCCTTCTTTGTCTCCCTCTTGTCTTCTTCGAAAGTCTTTTCGAGATTCTCTAAATAAGATCCTTCTTTTATCATATTAATTAAATTAATTAAATAAAATAATCAAATATATTCTTTTTATTTAAAAATTTTACATCTCTTAAAAAGTTTTAAAATTAGTTCTTTTTAGACTAAACATTTCCAGTTTCTATTTTTTCTTTTAAATCCTGGGCTGTTTCTAGGTATTCTCTTCTAAAATCAACCATAACTTTTGCCAAAACTTGCGGAAGGTTTTCAATTCGGGTTTCACAAAATTCAAAAATCTGATCATTAGTCCAATTAGGGTTCTCTTTTAGCAACTTTTCGAAATCTTTCAAGTCTTTGTCAGAAAACAAAGCCATTATCTCAATTCCTAAGCGTTTTAGGAATGACAATTCTATCTTTTCAAGATAAAAATCCCTTATTCCTTCTGGTAATTTTTCAAATCCTGCTTCTTTTACTATATCCTCGAGAAAATTTTTTATAAATTCTCTGGTGGTCATAATTTTTTATAATTTATAATTAATAATATTTATTTATCAAAACTCTTTTTCAAGTTCCTAACTCTTTTTTTCTTTTTTTTACCCAGATTTCCATATATGCATCTAAGTATCTCTCTAAGTCTTTCTCTTTTATCTCCTCGCCCTGCTTTCTTATTTCTTCTATTCTCTCTTTCTTTACCTCCTCTCTTTTTTCTGTTAAAAATTTCTTTATAATTTCTTTTTTAATTATTTTAATCTTTTTTTCTAGAACTTCTATCTTTCCAGAGACTTCTTTTAAGTCTTCAGTGTTTTCAAAAATTAAAATATCTATAATTCCTTTCTCTTTAAGCTGTTGATATTTTTCATCTTTTTCTTTCATTTCCTCTAATTCTTGTTCTAGTTCTTTTAATTCTTTTTCAAGTTCTTTTATTGTCTTTTTTTCTAGCATTTCTTCTGGCTCCAATTCAAAAATTCTACTTTTTTCCTCCTCTTCTTTCTCTTTAATTAATTTCTCAATCATCTCTATAATCTCTTTTTTATCTTCACCTTTATATTCCTTCTTTGTATATTCCAAATTTTTTCTTAAAACCTCTAGTGGTAAGTTTTCAAACTCTTCTCTTATTGTTCTTATTTTTGCCTCTCTTTGTGTTTTTTTTAATTCTTCCTTTTTTTCTTGAATCAATTCTTTTAAAGCTTCTATCTTTGATTCTGCAAGTACGCGCACCGAGTCTTTTTCTTCAAGATTTCGAATTTTTTTTTCATACTCTTGTTTTATTCCTGTTAATTCTTCTTCTAATCTTTCTATTGTCCATTTTTCATAATCTTTTTTTGTTGCTTCTATTTGTTCTCTTTTTTTTGTCCTTTCTTCTTCTCTTCTTTTCTTTCCAACTTCAATTAATAAATCTATTTTTCCTATCTCACCTGTAATAATTTTTCTTATTCTTTTATTCTCAATTTCTGTTTTTTCAAATATTTCATATTCTTTTGGAAACAAATATTTCAAAAGATTATTTTCAGCTACTTTTAAATACTCTTCTGTTGATTTTATTTCTTTTTTTTCAAATTCATCTCTGTTTTTCATCATTTCAGCTATATTCCCAATTCTTTTCTCAATATCTTTTTCAGTTAATTTCCTTTTTTCTATTTCTTTTTCTTTGAAGAATACTAATAATTTTCCTTTAAAATAAATTTTTTGATCCCTTTTTTTTATTTTTTCTAAATTAGAAATATAAGCTTTTATAGTTTCTTTTTCTTTAATCCAAAATCCATCTGGAACTTCAATTAAGATAACTATTCCTTTCCCGATCTTCTCTTGAGTCAAACAACAAGTTGGCTGGTTTTCTCTTTTTTCTAAAACTTTACTAAGTCTAGTAATAAAAATCTTTCCTTCATAAGTCTCTGGTTTGTTTGGATCTATTTCCTTAATTTTTTCTATACCTAATTCTTTTTCTTTTTTAGAAACAAATTCTAGCCTAAGTTTTTTTGGAGTCTCTTTTTTTATCTCTGGAGCACTTTCTGATCTTTCTTGGACTACTGTTGTTAAACCACTTTCTGTTTTTTTATCTCTAGGTCGACTTCTTTTCTCTTCTCTTGTTGCCCCCCTCTCCTTCCCTTTTTTAAAAAGCCCTATTTCTACGGCTTGATCTAACACTTCTTTGGGAGTTGCTTCAGGAGAAGGATTTTTTTTTCCGGTTAATTCATGGATTTTTTCTCTAACTGCTTCTGTTAGTTTTTCTTCCATTACACTATTTATTCTTTTTTTAGTTTTACCTCTTTTTTCTGGGATATTAAGTTTAAAATCTTCTCCTTTTATCATTTTATTCAATTTTAAAATAATTTATAAAAACAAATTTACTTTTTTACTTTTTCTATTTAAATTATAGCAAAATTATTAGAATTTGTCAAATATTTAGAGAAAATAAAAATTTTGAACTAATTTTAGAAGTCTAAAACAAAAAAGAGAAAGAGGTACTTTTAAGGAACAGATGATTCATGCTTAAGTTGAAAAACAAATATAAACACACTCTTTCTCTTTATTTAAGGAGTAACTTCGATTTTCTTAAAAGAAAGAAAAAATCTTTAAGTTAATACTCTGTTACTCCTTTTGATCTTCTTTTTGACTTTTGTTTAAAAATTTAAGAAATAAAAATATGTTCACAAAAATATTGTTATTCAGTGATTAGAATAAAATCATTAAAATTTCTTTTAAATTCATTTTTATCTTCCTGAATTTATTTTTTTTTAAATCTTCAATTTGGATTTTATTAAAACATTATTCCTTTATCGGCATTATAAGATAAAGATAACTTTTGTCATCTAAAGATTTTAAAAGAGCAGGATTATCTTTATTTATAACTTCCAAAACCACTTCAGAACTATCAATGTTATTTAAACCGTCTAATAAATATCTCCAATTAAAAACAATATCATTTTCTTCTCCTGAAAGATCAGCTTCTAATTGAGAAGTACTTTCTCCTTTTTTATCACTTATCGAAGATATCACCAATTTATTTTCTTGAGGATTTATTTTTAAATAAATATCATTTATTTCTGTTTGAGAAAAAAGACCTACACTCTTAACAATTTTTACAAAATCATCTCTTGAGGTTATAACTTTAGTTTTTATTTCTTGAGGAATAATTTTTTTGTAATCAGGGTATTGTCCATTAATCAAACGAGAAATTAACTCTGTTTCATTTATTTTAAAAAGAATTTGGCTCTCTGAGATGTTAATTTCTATTATTCTTTCTTCTTGTTCTAGTTCTAAAATTCTTAATAACTCTTGTAAGGTTTTTAAGGGAACAATTATCTTTTTATCTTTTTTCCCCTCTTTTAAAATTACTTTTTTTTCTGTTAAACGATAACTATCAGTACCTACTAAAATTAATTCCTTTTCCTTTATTTGAAAATCAAACAGAACTCCACTTATTTCTGGTCTTATTTCATTTTCTTTTACGCTAGGTAAAACTTTTTTCAATCCTTCCTTTAGATTTTCGTTTTTTATTTGAAATTTTTCTTCTTCTTTTATTTCAGGAATTAAAGGGAATTCCTCAGTTTCTGTTCCTTTTATTTTTGTTTCATATTTTTTTCCTTTTATTTGAAGAGCTGATTCTGTTTTTTCTATCTTTAAAATTTCATTTGGAAGAAGGTTAATATAGTTTACTAAAAGTTGAGCTGGTACAGTATAACTTCCTTTTTTTTCCACTTTGCCTCTTATTTTTGTTTTTATCCCTATTTCCAGGTTTGTACTTATTAACTCTAAAACTCCTTCTTTTGTTCTTAAGAGTATGTTACTCAAAATTGGCAAAGTGATATTCCTTCCAACTAAATGACCAACTATTAAAAGTCCTTTGTTAAGATTTTCTTGGAGGCATTCAAAATTCATTACATTATAATATTATTTTATATATTTTTATATAATGATGTAAATAATAAAACTGGGGATGAAAAAAGAAAAGGACAGAAAATTAAAGTTAAGGGATTAGACTTTGGAATCAAAACTAGCTATTTTTATATTAAATTTTTTTAAGAAAACAAGTTAAAAACCCCTTAATAAAAAAGGATTATTATTTGATAAACTGTTATTAAAAGAAAATAGATTAATTTTACTTTTAAAAAAGTATTAATACCTATTAATTTTATATTACAATATAAATAAGAATTTTTCAAGAAAACGATACACAATTTATCCTCAGAGTAAAACACAATTTTTTAAAGTAAGTAATATTTTAATATTAATCAAAAACTCTTTAAATTTTTTTTAAGACTTTTTTAAAGACATTGTTTTTTGAGAAATATACAAACTCCTTGATTTATTTATATAACAAAGTTACTCCAGTATCGTTTAGATATTGACAACCTTCTGTTTTTAAAAATTGAAGAATTTCTTCTTGTTTTTTAACAAGAAGTTCGTTATTAGTTGCTTCAATGGTAAAACGTAATACTGGTTCATTAGCTGATGGTCGTAAGTTAAAATTCCAATCAGGGTAAAAAACTGTTAAGGTATCAAAGTTAGATATTTTACCATCAAAATATTTCTTTCTAACCTTATCTAAAATTTTATTTACCACTTTCACAACCTCTGGTGTTAAATCATCTGTAAAGACAAAGCCAGGTAAAACAAAATTATATTCACCACCAACTGGATAATTAATCCGACCTATCTTAGTTAATTCACCTAAACTTTTATCACTTTCAGAAATTATTTGGAGAAGCTGACAAAAAGCTATTAAACTATTTTCAACTGTATAGCTTCCAAAATTATAATAAATATGTCCAGAAGCCTCCCCTCCAAATAAAGCATTTTCTTTCTTCATGCGATTTTTAAAAAAAACATGACCAATTAATTCCATCTTAGGAATGCCGCCAGCCTCAACAACTTTCTTTTTTATATAACGGATAGCGCGAACATCGTGTAGAATTACTCGCTTTGGATTTTTTCTACACATCTTTTCAGCAATTAGACTATTGATATAAACACCAAAGATATAATCTCCATTTTCATCAACAAAAAATATTCTATCAGCATCACCATCAAAAACTACACCTAAGTCTGCCCTAACTTCCTTAACTTTTGCCACCAACTGTTTTCTGTTTTCTTTTAAAAAGGGATTAGGTGGGTGAGCAGGGTAACGACCATCTAGCCCCCAATTAAGTTTAATGAATTCTATCATCGGTAAATATTTTTCTAGGTGGTCAATTTCTAAAGAACCAACTGCATTTGAGGCATCAACTACAACTTTTAAAGGCTTAATTTTATTAATATCAATGAATTCCAAAACCTGAAGAATAAAATCTTTCCAGACATTTTTTTGTTTTAATTTTCCTTTCTTTTTTGGTTTGATTTCTTGATAATTTAAATAATCTTCTTTTAATTTTTCCATACCTAAACTTTTACCAAAGGGAGTTGCATTTGGCCCAAGAATTTTTATACCACTTAAATGTCCAGTTAAATGAGAGGCAGTAACTTCTAAACCAATATCAAAATTATAATGACCTGCGGCAAAATAAACTACATCAGTGCCAACAAGACCAAGATCAGAAACTTCTACCCCTTGATCAATAGCTCCTTTAATCAAAGCTTTATGAATTTTTGGCGCAACTAAACTGACATCACGACCTATAACTAAATTTTTAGCATCGAAAGTGCGGACCAAAATTCTAGCAATTTTGTAACAAATTTCTTCATTGATGTCTTTGGGATACTCTCCCCTGATGTCATAGGCACGAAAAATTTCCATAATTAATTTAAAGACAATCTAACGAACTTAAGAGATTTCAAAATTATTTTAAAATTAAAAAACGACAACCCTGGATCATTTCTTTTCTTTCAGTATTGTTAATATCCTGGCAATATCTTTTTTGGTTATTCTAATTTCTCTTACTTTTTTTAATTGTTTTGCGGCAACACAGAACCTAAGGTCACAAAGTTTTTTTTGTAATTCTTTAAGAAGATTTTGTAATTCCTCCTTTGGTTTGTTGCGCAAATCCTTGGTTTTCATGGTTAATTATGCGCGAGATAGCGCTTTTGCATTCCATCCATTATTTTTAACGAGAGACAAATTTACATTTGACAGGTAATTTGTGACTAGCCAACCTCATTGCTTCTCGGGCCTGTTCTTCGGACATTCCGTCTAATTCAAACATAATTGTTCCCGGCTTAACCACTGCTACATAATGATCGACTGATCCCTTTCCCTTACCCATAGGAGTCTCTGCTCCTTTAGTAGTTTTGGGCTTATCGGGAAAGATCCTAATCCAAAGCTTCCCTCCTCTTTTAAGAAAATGAGTCATTGTTCTTCGGGCGGCTTCGATTTGACGAGAAGTGATCCATCCTCCATTTAAAACCTTTAACCCAAAACTACCAAAGGCGACTTTAAGCTTTCTAGCCGCTACTCTTCCCCCAGAAGCGCCGGCTCCCTTTTGCCACTTACGATACTTTACTTTTTTTGGTATTAACATAATAAAATTTATGGTATAACTAACTTTAATAATTTTAATTTAATTAAACTTAGTTATTTTATTTTAACAAAAATAATCAAGAAATTGAAAAAGATTCTGATTTAAACCTTATTTTGTCCAGAAAATTAATCGTTAGTATGACCTTTCCAAAAAAGAGAAAATTTGCCACCAGCCATTCAATCAGATCAGAGTAATAGTTGCGCACTTTATTCCCAAAAGTAAAAAACTTAAGACTTTATAGTTCAAAAATATCATTATCTTTTTAGAAATTATAATTAAAATTATTACTGATTTTAATAACATTCGAAATTAAAGAAGGCGCTAAAAAAACATCGAACAACTTAAAAATTTCCTCCCAGTAATTAAGAATTAGAAATTTGATCCATTTCTATTTCTTATTTGTATATCCAAACCTTAACTCCAATTGTTCCATAAGTAGTATAAGCGGTGCCACGAGTATAATCGATATTTGCTCGAAGAGTACCAAGAGGCATTTTGCCCCAGGAAAGATGTTCCTCTCGGGCGATTTCTATACCATCCAATCTTCCTTTGAGACTTATCCTTATTCCTCTGGCTCCAGCCTTTTTACCTTGCTCGAGAGCTCGTTTTAAAACCCTTCGGTAGGGAACCCTTTTTTCTATATCAGAAACGGCGTCTTCTAAAATTAATTGACTAGCTATTTGAGGCGCCTGTTCCAATTTCTGTTCTAATTCCCGAATGACCAATTCTAAGATCGTTCCTTTAGGTAAAAAGCCTTGAAGTTGCTTTTTTAGTTCTTCGACACCCTTGCCGGCCCGACCAATGATCAATCCCGGCTTGGCGACATAAAGCGAAATCCTTACCTTTTCTATTGATCTTTCAATTTCTACTTTGGCTATACCAGTTTTTTTGAATTTCTCTTTTAAAAATTTTCTAATTAAAATATCACTTTTCAGTAATTGAGAAAAGGTTTTTTTGGAAAACCATTTAGAATTCCATTCTTTTAATCCCCCTAACCGGAAACTCTTTGGATTTACTTTTTGGCCCATAATTTATAAATACTTAAAAACATTAAACAAAAATAAAGACGGTTTTGAGATAATAAAAAATTTTATTTCCTATTCATCCTACTTTGCGGTGAGAAACTTTTTTGATTAATCCTTTTGTTTTTTTGATTCCGGATTTAATCCAATACCCTCTTTGCCGTAAACCTGTTTGTGCTTGAATTTTTATCGGTTTTGATTTGGGTTTTTCTTTCACTTCTTTTAATTTTTTGAACCCCCCTTTTATTAATGCTTTTGTAGATTTTTCAGATTTTTGCCTTTCCTGTTTTTCTCCCAGAACTACAATTATGTGACTTGATCTTTTTCTGATAGGAGCTGTTCGTCCATAAGCTTTTGGCGTCCAACGTCGAAGAATCGGGCCTTCGTCAGCTCTAATTTTTTTTATGTATAAATCCCCTTTTTCTAAATTGTAATTTTCTTTAGCATTAGCCACCGCGGAATTTAATAACTTTAAGATGGGCCTAGAAGCTTGTTTGGGAATAAATTTTAACTGATTTTCTGCTTCTGTTGCATCCATTCCTCTTATCACATCCAAAACTAACCGAACTTTCTTCGGGCTCATATGAATATATCGAGCTTTTGCTGTAATTTCCATAGTTATTGTTTGTTATTTGAGTTTGTTTGCCCAATACTCGATTATTATTGATTTAAATTAGACAAAGATGTCTTCACTCTTTACCTTATTATTCTATATTATTGTTCATTATTATTCTATTTCTCCGCTACCTTTCTTCGCTCGGCTTCAGCTGCTTTCTGCTCTTGTTCTTTTTGCATCCTACCTCCATGTCTGATAAATTTCCGCGTAGGAGCAAATTCACCTAACTTATGCCCCACCATATTTTCAATGATAAAAACAGGTACATGAATTTTCCCATTGTAAACTCCAATAGTAAAACCAACCATTTCAGGTATAACAGTAGAATCTCGCGACCAAGTTTTAATAACGGTTTTTTCGTCGGGCTTAAGACGACTAAGTTTTCGGAGTAACTTTTGATCCACGAACGGCCCCTTTTTTAGTGAACGAGGCATGATAGCATTAACAATTAATAAACTAATGTAATTAATTAGCAATCGCAGCTTTTATAAAGATGCTTTTATAAAAACGCAAGGTTGCTCATAACAATTTAAAATCCAAAATCCGAGTGTGATTAAATTTAATAAATTTAAAGATTTCAAAGCCTCAAACAACAAGAGAATCAAAACTATTCACGCAGCTAGGGTTTTGTTCTGGTAGAATTAGACAGGAATTTCAAATTTATATTTGGTTATATGGCTCGTAATTAAATAAGCTAACAGATAAACCTTCGTTAAATCCCTTAAATCAAGAAAGGCCCGTTTACATTACTCTCCCGAAAAGAAGGACAGGAGAAGGATAAAATTTCCCTTTCCATTTTTTTGTTCTATTTTCTTCGTTTAATAATGAGCCTATCTGACCATTTCTTTTTTCGAGTTTTTACTCCTAAAGCCGGTTTACCCCATTTTGTTTTTGGGTGTACCAAACCAATTGGACTTTCACCTTCACCTCCACCATGAGGATGATCCTTGGGAGTCATGGCTTTGCCTCTGACTGTAGGTTTGATGCCCATCCAACGCTTACGACCTGCTTTGCCAATTTTGATAGTTCGATGCTCTGGAAGCCCTACTTGGCCTATAGTAGCTAAACATTTTTTAAAAACAAGTCTAATTTCTTTAGAAGGCATTTTGAGTTGGGCATATTTACCTTCAATTCCCTGAACCTGAACCCAGGAACCAGCTGAACGAGCAATTTGACCACCTTTGCCTGGCGAGATTTCGATATTATGTACAAAAATTCCCACAGGGATATGTTCTAGAGGCAAACAATTACCAATTTTAATTTTAATTTTTTCACGAGAAGAAAGAATTTCGTCTCCTACTTTTAGGCCGTCAGGCGCAAGGATATATCTTTTTTCTCCATCCTCATATTTTACTAAAGCAATTCGACAGGTACGATTCGGATCGTATTCTATAGTTTCTACTTTAGCCGGAATATCAAATTTATTTCGTTTAAAATCAATGATTCGATAATATCTTTTGGCTCCTCCGCCACGATGTCTTACAGTGATTCGGCCCCCTGATCTTCCGGCTTTCTTTTTTAAAATCTTAATCAAGCTCCTTTCGGGCTTTTTTTTAGTTAAGTCCTCGTTACTTATTACTGAAGCTCTGCGTCTACCTGGGGTTATGGGTTTGTATATTCTTACGGGCATGGAAGTAAAATAAAATTAAAAGTTATTTATTCTCCTTATTTTGCAGGATAGGACAGTGGTGGAATGAATAAGGAATGACAAGCATAATGGACCAATGGAGACACCGAGAGTTTTTTAATGTAATACAAAAAATTTTTATTCTTATCGAAATTCAAAATTCATTGCGCTTTCCCAGATATTTCTATTCTTTCTCCTTGTTTTATTGTTACAATCGCTTTTTTCCAAGTCGAAGTTTTTCCTTTCACTCGACCATATCTTCTTTGCTTCTCTTTGACATTAATAATATTTATCTTTAGAGGACTTGCGCCGTAGATTGCTTCAATTGCTTTTTTTATTTCAATTTTATTAGCCTCAGGCCGTACCTTGAACACAAATTGGTTAAAATTACTTTCTAAATCAGTGATTTTTTCACTAAGAATTGGTTTATCTAAAATCTTATAAGCTTCAGCATATTTCGATTTAATCGTTGCTGGAGCTTCTTTTTTTCTTCGTACCATTTCTCCAGATCTTTCTTTTATTTCTTTTTTTTCCACTTTTTCTTTAGTTTTTTTTCGGAGCATTTCGAATAGTCTCATAAATTATCTTTAAATTTCTAAAAACAGAAGCCGGAAATTGAAATTCCCAGATAACAAAGTCGAGAATGTTGATACTTATTCAATGTTCTCATTTTAATTTTTTTAAAGTTTTTATTTATAGACTTTTTCTATTTTTCTAAGTCCGTCTTTTGTTATTAGTAAATATTTATATTTAAGCAGATCGATTACATTTAAGCTGTCCGCGGCAAGAGTAGCCAGTCCCGGGATATTTCTAGCTGCTCTAATTATATTGTCATCCTTGGCGGGCAGAGCAATTAAGAGGCTGCCTACTTTTTCTTCCTTTTCTAATTTTACTCCTCCTTGCATTTTGAATCGGAATTTCGCATTTTTAATTCTGAATTTTAAATTTTTTAAGATTTCTACCAATTCTTTGGTTTTGCCCTTTTCAAGATTTAATTTATCTAGCAAAATTATCCAATTATTCCTTGCTTTATCTGAAAGACACATTAATAAGGCTTTTCGTTTGGCTTTTTTGTTTATTTTTTGAACAAAAAGGCGATCTTTTCGTGGACCAAATATTACACCTCCGCCTTTCCAAAGAGGAGATCTTGCTGAGCCTACTCGAGCTCTTCCAGTTCCTTTTTGGCGCCAAGGTTTTCTGCCTCCTCCTCGCACTTCTCCCCTTGTTTTGGTATGAGCAATAGCTATTCTGGCATTAGTTAATTGAGTTATTGCTACTTGATGTAATAATTCCTTTTTTGGTTTTAAGCCGAAAATAGCTGGATTAAGCCTTGCTTCTTCAATCTTCTCTCCTTTTTGATTGTAGATATTTACTTTAGACATAAAACAAAAGTTAAATTGTAGGTATTTTAAGAAATGACATTTTTGATTCAGGTTTTTTATTTTCCCTTTATTTCTAGCAAAGCATTTTTATCTCCCGGAACTGCGCCCTTGATTAACAATAAGTTTTTTTCAGTGTTTATTTCTACTATTTCTAAATTTTTAACAGTTACTCTTTTTTTACCCATTCTGCCAGCCATTTTCATTCCTTTAAATACCCTCTGAGGATCAGTAGCGCCAATTGAGCCAGGGGCTCGTAATTGATCTTTGTGACCATGACTAGCCGGACCACCTTTAAATCCGTGGCGCTTTACTACTCCTTGAAAGCCTTTGCCCTTAGAAATACTACTTATTTGAATTCTGTTTTTAGGCCGAAAAGCCGAAAGGTCAATCTTGTCGCCAACTTTATATTTTTCAAGATCTAAATTTTTATCTTTGAATTCTCTAAGATATTTAAAATTTCCTAATTTTTTTAGGTGCCCTTTTTGAGGTAGAGATAATTTTCGAGATTGTTCAAATCCGACTTGAACAGCCTCATAACCATCTCTTTTTTTGGTTTTAATTTGAGTCACCACACAAGGACCAGCTTTTATTACAGTAACAGGCACCACTTCTCCGCTTTCTTTAAAACATTGACTCATTTTAACTTTTTTACCAAGAATAAATTTCATAATTATTAAACATTGTATCGAAAAAGTTTTTCAGGCAGATAAAGGATATTTTTTCTAGTCTCCGCCTCACTAGACAAAAAATTTAAATAATAACGACAAGAATAAACCTTAATTTAAATTTAAAATTTTAAATTTGTTTAGGGTTCTGAGTTTCGGATTTTGAATTTAAAAAATAATGGCCGAGAAGCTTTTGAAGACGCCAGATCTTATCTAGCCTTAATGATACTTCTGGCCATTTAATCTGACTAAAAATTTAATATAAAGGTGCTATTTTTGTCTAGCAAGAAACGACTTTTCGCTTAAAAATTAAAACGACTTTTTAGATTTAGAGATTTAAACAGAAATCTCAGAGGAAATTTCAGGTACTTTTGAAAAAGCTAATAATTTTCGATAAACAAAAGCAGAGGCTATTAGAATAGTAGGTAAAGCAGCAAATAGACCAATTATCAAAATAAGGACACCGAGGATAGTGATGCCCGCAAAGAGTAATCCGAGTAAAAATAAATTCCATTTAGCGCCTTTGGTAATTTGGCCGCTTTTTTTTAAAGCAGCGATCGGTCTTAGTCCTTTGTCAACTATTAAATAGCCATAAAACTGATACTTGATTCCCCAGATAATGCCTGGAACAATCAACAGAATTAAACCTCCCATTACTATTAAAACATAAAGAACAGTAGCAATTAGATATTTAAATAATAATGGCCAACAAGCGAAAAGGTCAGAAAGCTTAACCTTTTCTTTGTCGTAAAATTTTAAGCTGATTTTGTATAGCCCTAACTCAATTATTAAAGATAAAATTATAGAGACAATATTAATAAAGATAACCAAGACAAGAATATCTTTTGCAAAGTGTAAAATAATTTCTGGCATAGCGATGATTAAAGCTATAATAATCAAAAGCACAACAAAGAACCAGAAATTATCTTTCATTGTTTGCCAACCGAATGAAATCGCTTCTTTTTTAGAAAATTTTTGCGGGGTCATGGTTTAGTTGTTTAATCAATTTGGGAACAAAACGAAGAATGATTAATGATTTAGGAACAGAGATCCCCAAGTCTCCTTTGTTATTAGAGATACTTTTTGAAAATTACATCTTTATTTCTATATCAGCTCCAGCCGGTAAATTTAAACTAGTTAAATCTTCAATTGTTTTTGGCACAGGATCAATAATATCAATTAATCTTTTGTGTATTTGTCTTTCAAATTGTTCTCTGCTGTTTTTATGAACAAAAGTAGACTTGAGAATAGTATATTTCCTTTTTTCTGTAGGCAAGGGAATTGGTCCAATTATTTTAACTCCTGACTGTTGGGACATTTCAATGATTGTTCGAGCTGCCTGATCAGCGATTTTATGATCGTAAGCTCGAATTTTAATCCTTAGTCTTTGGCGGCATTCTTTTTCGACCTCCTCTTGTCCTTCTCTAGATTTTTTAGGATTCTTTTCTATTTTTTCTTTTGTTTTGTTTTCTGCTATCATTGTTAAAAGTACAAATTTAAAATGCAAAAAACTACAAAGTAAGATTAAAAATCGAATTTTTCTTTATCATTTATCGTTTCGGAGCGAAGGCAAAAGTCCTTAAGGTTCAGTGGTAGACGTGCTCGGGCAAGAACGAAGGACATTTGAAATCGAAAAACGGATAACTGGCGACAATCATAAATATAGCCCAAAAATTTTTTGGTTCACCTATTTTTTGAACGAGAGCTAGGCCTATTCGAGACGAAAAAATAGGAAAATTTTCCCGACTATAAAAATTTTTAAAAGGATTTTTCGATGAAAAATATTGCCCCCACATTCCCTAATTTTTAAGGCTATTTTATAATTTTAGCTACTACCCCAGCTCCTATTGTGCGGCCTCCTTCTCGGATAGCAAATCTTTGTTTTTCTTCTAAAGCTACAGGAGAAATTAATTTAATTTTTAAATTTATTGTATCGCCAGGCATAACCATTTCTGTATCAGGAGGAAGTTCGGTTATTTCCCCGGTAACATCAGTAGTTCGGATATAAAATTGTGGTTTATATCCCTTAAAGAAGGGAGTATGTCGACCACCTTCTTCTTTGGTTAGAACGTAAACCTCCCCCTCGAATTCTGTGTGAGGAGTAATTGTTCCTGGCTTAGCCAAAACCTGTCCTCGCTCAACCTCATCTTTTTTGATCCCTCTGATCAAGATACCAGCATTGTCTCCACATATCCCTTCCTCCAAGTTTTTATTAAACATTTCGATGCCAGTAACTACCGCCTTAATAGTGTTTCGGAGTCCGATAATTTCTACCTCTTCGTTTAATTTAATTTTACCTCTTTCAATTCTGCCTGTAACCACCGTTCCCCTTCCCTCGATAGAGAAAATGTCCTCAACAGGCATCAAAAATGGCTTTTCGGTTTCCCGTACAGGCTCAGGAATATACTCGTCTATGGTTTTAACAAGTTTTATTATCGAACCACAATTTTCACAGTCCTCCTTACCACAACCGCACTCTAAAGCCTTTAAAGCTGAGCCTCGGATAATGGGAATTTCGTCTCCAGGAAATTCATATTTTTTAAGCAAGTCTCTTAATTCTTCTTCTACTAGGTCGATCAATTCTTTATCTTCAACTGTATCTATTTTGTTTAAAAAAACGGTTATTGAGGGCACACCTACTTGGCGGGCAAGTAGGATATGTTCTCTAGTTTGAGGCATTGGTCCATCTGCTGCCGAAACAACAAGGATAGCTCCGTCCATTTGAGCAGCGCCAGTGATCATATTTTTGACATAATCAGCATGCCCCGGGCAGTCAATATGAGCATAATGACGACGGTCTGTTTCGTACTCAACATGAGCCACAGCAATGGTGATGCCCCTTTCTTTTTCTTCGGGAGCATTGTCAATCTGCTCTACGCTTTTATCTTGAGCTTTTTTGCCAGCAGCTCTTAAGCATTTTAAAATAGCTGCTGTAAGTGTTGTTTTACCATGGTCAACATGACCAATGGTTCCCACATTAAGATGCGGTTTAATTCTTTCAAATTTTTCTGTCATAGTTTCTCCTTTTCTCAAACAGCCCTCATTTTGAAAACTAGTCTTACAAAATGAATGGTTGCCTAAATGAGGTTTTATCCAGCTGTCTGAATTAAAGATATAAGAATAATTTTTTAATCCCTAATTTCTTAGGTTTTATAAAATATAACGGATTTAAATAATATGTAACTTCTTTTCTGGTCAGAGTTTCAATTTTAACTGATCCCTAGGTAACTTAAAGACCAAAACTATATATTGTTGGGACATTATTTGTGCACGAAAGCTATACTCAATAGGCTTAATTTAATCAGTATCGATTTCGGTTCTTTAACTTTATTCATTTAAGATAAGCTTTTGGGATTAGAATTTTGTTTCCGTTTATAATCTTACCATTCCTTTATTTTTTGTCAAATCCTTTCTTATACTATCTAATAAGTAAAATAAGTACTAGTTAAGGCATTTAAATATTTAACAGAGCTTTGGCAAAAATTGGCAAAAATCTTTAAAAAATCAACACTTTTTCTTGAGAAATTTTCTTTATTTTGCGTTGTTTTTAGGAAATTTGCCAAAGTTTTCTACTAAGTTAATTTTTTAATATTTTATTGTATCGGAATTTAAATAATTTCGATACAAGCCCGCTCTAATTTTGCCATCCCAAGCAGATAAAAAGATAAAGAAACAGTAAAAGTATTGTTAAACTCTCGCGGCACAGAGGGTGAATAACTCCGAGCGAGCCAAAGGCGAGCGAGTATGCCGCCCCTGGATTACCTTCGCAAAATTAGGGCGGAATAAGGCGCAAGGGAGCGAAGCGACCGAGTGCTTATGTGCTCAATCACTCGACCATCAGTTGACTTTAAAGCTTATCGGTTCGACTTTTAATTTTTTCTGATAAAATTTTCTAGTTTTAATTTTAATGATTCTTGATAGAGAAATCAAGACACTGTTTTGTTTTTTTGGAAGAAAGTTAGTTCTAGGGACTCAAGCTACTTAAAGATTAAAATCAAATTCATTTGTACTTTTTGCATATTTTTATGGGACAATCAAAGTTCTCTTGCTCATATCTAATCTAAGATAACCTGAGAAAGCAAAGTTAAGTTTTTAATTTTTCTTTATTTTTTTCCAATAATTACCTCTGCTATATTAGAAGGAACTTGGCTATAATAAGAGAATTCCATAGTATAAGAAGCGCGGCCTTGAGTCATGGAGCGAAGTTGAGTAGCGTAGCCAAACATTTCTGCCAAAGGAACTTTTCCTTCGATAACCTTAACTTTAGCTGTTTCTTCTCCTCGACCTTTCACTTCTTCTATTTGAGCTCGCTTAGAATTTAGGTCGCCAATTACATCTCCCATAAACTCCCCAGGAGTGACAACTTCTATTTTCATAATTGGCTCTAATAAGACCAGGAAGGCATTTTTAGCCGCAGCTTGAAAAGCAGCAGAGCCAGCAATTTTAAAAGCAATTTCTGAAGAATCAACTTCGTGATAAGAGCCATCGTATAAAGTTACCTTTACATCTACTACTGGATAACCTGCTAGAACTCCTTTATCTATAGCTTCTTTTACTCCCTTTTCTACTGCAGGGATAAACTCTTTAGGAATTACCCCGCCTTTTATAGCATCAACGAATTCAAATCCTTTCCCTTTTTCCAAGGGCTCAATTCGGAGCCAGCAATGACCATATTGACCCCGACCCCCTGTTTGTCGAATATATTTCCCTTCTGCTTCTGCTGTTTTCAGAATAGTTTCTTTATAAGCTACCTGTGGTTTTCCGACATTAGCTTCTATTTTAAATTCTCTTTTTAAGCGATCAACTAAAATTTCTAGATGTAATTCACCCATGCCAGAAATAATGGTTTGTAAAGTTTCTTCGTCAGTTTTGATTTTAAAAGTTGGATCTTCTTGGGTTAATTTTTTTAAGGCTAAGCTCATTTTTTCCTGATCAATTTTAGTCTTAGGTTCAATAGCCACAGAAATAACAGGCGCAGGAAAAGTAATTGATTCTAAAATAATTGGATGATTAGGATCACAAAGGGTATGGCCAGTAGAAGTATTTTTTAAGCCAACAGCAGCAGCAATTTCTCCAGCATAAACCTCGCTTATATCCTCTCGTCGATTAGCATGCATCCTTAAAATCCTTCCGATCCTTTCTTTTTCGTCAATAGTGCTATTTAAAAGATAAGTTCCTGCTTTTAAAATTCCAGAATAGACTCGAAAAAAGGTTAAAGTCCCAACATAAGGATCAGAAGTAATTTTAAAAGCTAAGGCTGAGAATGGATCTGTATCATTAGCCATTCTTTTTATTTTCTTAGCTTCAACGTCTTTTAATTTAGTCACTTCTTCTCCTTCGATAAAGCCTATATCAAAAGGAGAGGGCAGATAATCAACCACTGCATCCAGAAGCATTTGGATTCCTTTGTTTTTCAAAGCAGCGCCACAAAATACTGGTACTATTTTGGCTTCAATAGTTGCTTTTCTTAAAGTTCTTTTTAGTTCTTCCGTAGTAATATTTTCTCCCTCTAAATATTTATGCATCAATTCATTATCATGTTCAACAATAGTTTCTATTAGTTGAGACCGGTAATTCTTGACTTTGTCTTCCATTTCTTTAGGGATTTCCTCTTCCCTGATTTCTTTCCCCATTTCATCAAGATAAATTTTCGCCTTTTCTTCCAAAAGATCTATTACCCCTTTAAAATTTTCCTCTTGACCTATGGGTAATTGGAGAGGATAAGCGTTTTTTGTTAATCTTTGATGGATAGAATCTAAATCTTTGTAGAAATTAGCTCCTACACGATCTAATTTATTAATAAAGGCAATCAGGGGGACTTTAAATTTTTTTGCTTGATGCCATACTGTTTCTGATTGAGGTTCAACTCCAGCTACTCCGTCAAAAACAACAATCCCTCCGTCTAGTACTCGCAAAGAACGTTGGACCTCAGCAGTGAAATCAATATGACCAGGAGTATCAATAATATTGATCTGACAAGTTTTCTCCTTTGGCTCAAAGGGCCAAAAACAGGTGGTAGCTGCAGCTGTGATAGTAATACCTCTTTCCTTTTCTTGTGCCATCCAATCCATCTCGGCCTCACCATCATGAACTTCTCCTACTTTATGTTTTTTTCCCGTGTAATACAAAATGCGCTCAGTAACCGTAGTTTTACCAGCATCAATATGAGCAATGATTCCTATATTACGAATTTTTTCAATAGGATGCTTTCTGGAAGTCATAATTAATTAAGATTAAAGATCAAAAAACAAAAATTATAGTTTTAAAAATATCAAAATATAACTAAAATCTAAAATTTCTGCTTGACTCTACTTGGAAGAAATAAGAAATTAATCAAGATTCAAGTTATAAACTTCTCGTTTCAAAATTCTACTGAATTAAAATTTAAAAACTCTACTCTTTAAGCATTTTTATCTTTTACTGTATCATTACTTCTCTTTTTTTGTTCCGTATAAACTTCGCGCTTGTTTACGGCCTTCTACTCCTCCAGCATCATAAACACCGCGGACTATATGATAACGGACTCCCGGCAGATCTTTAACTCGGCCACCGCGAACTAAAACTATAGAGTGCTCCTGTAAAGTGTGACCAATGCCAGGAATATAAGCAATTACTTCTTCTCCTGAAGAAAGTTTAACTTTAGCAATTTTTCGAAGAGCAGAATTTGGTTTTTTCGGCGTTACAGTAGTCACTTTAAGGCATACCCCGCGCTTGAAAGGACTCCCTTTAGGCAGTTCACCTGGCTTTCTTCTTAGAGTATTTAAAATTTTTTGCAAAACCGGAGCTTTAGATTTTTTTATAATCCTTTTGCGACCCTTGCGAATAAGTTGTGATATGGTTGGCATAGAAATTTATATATTTATATATTTGTGAATTATAAATAAGATAAAAATAAAAATAAAAAATACTGATTTATAAAAATATTATAATCAGCATTTTTTAAAGAGTCAAGTTTCAGTAAACTGAAATGGATTTTGTAATTTAGATCTATTATCAAGCCCTTGTTTCGTATAAAAGTTTTTAAAAAACTTCCTTCTCATGGAATATAAATAAAAATAGTCCTCATAAAGCTGTGGGTCAGTTGACTGAGATTATGCAGACCGAGGAACGGCGCTTCATCCAGTTTATTTAGAACTGGAGATAGAGGAGAGAGATTTTTGTCCCTTCTCTCCTATAGTGTGTTATAGGGATCGGGACAGTTTGCGCTGTTGCCCCGATCCGATTCCGTCAAACTTGACCCAACAGCTCTACGGTGATTATTTGCGCTTTTGTGAATCTAGAGTTTTGAACATAGTCGCTCGTTTCGCTCGCGAGCTATGTTCTCCAGAAACCCACGGTTTCTGGCGGTCGGCCTTTAGCCGATCTGGTTTCCTCCTCGGGGAAACACTCAGTTTCCCCGACCCCTTTCTCTTGTATCGGAATTATTGAAAATCCGATACAATAAATTAAGCGGAGTTTTTAAAAGAGAATTTTACTTCTTTTTAATCCAGAAACACAATTTATTGTGCCTAGCGGAAGTATTTTAAATCAATCTTAACTCTTTTTATTCTAGATCTATTAAGTTATTTTGACAAGATTAGAAAGGAATTATTATTTGTTATTTTATAAAGTTTTCAATTTAGTTATCCACAGTTTATTCCTTGACAAACTCTTGTCTCTTTTGTTATTCTCTAAACAAAGATTAATTTTGTTGACTCTTTGTTAAGGTTGTCTGGCTGGATAGGCAGCAAAGCGCTCTGCTATAAACCTTATCTAGCAAGACCTGTGCGTTTTATAGAGCGTCAGATATATTGTTCTATATCGAAGATAAAACGCTATAATAAAGGGATTGCGACAACTTTTTAAAAAAAATTATTAAACCACCTTCAAAGACAAAGAGTCAACCGCACTTTTTTAGAGGAAGGGACACTTAGATAAATCGACTAGCTCCTTTTTCCAGTGGAGCGTTTCAGTTCTTTAAGCACCTTGTCTTCGAGGGTGCTTACAAATCTAAGTTACCTTCCTCTTTTCTTTTTTCTCAATTTCATTAATTCGTCAAGCTTTGAAAAGGACAAGAACTGTCCTTTTCTCTCTTTTAATTTACAACTTAGAATCTTAATAGAAAACTTTGGCAAATTTCCCGAAAATAAGATAAATAAAGGCTAAATTTTATCTTTTAAGCTAAAAACTGAAGTAAAATGAGGCATAAAAACATAATTTTTCTATCTTTAGATTGATTTTTGCCAAAGTTTAATTAATTTACAACTTAGAATAAATTTTGTCAAATCGACAACTAGTGATACCGATTTTTCTGTCTTTATCCCCTAACTTAGTAATCTTGACATAGAAAATTTACTGGAGTAAAATATATATGTATGATACAAAAAATCATAAAACGTGATATTTTTCTGGAAATAAGCAAGCATCTATCAAAACCAGAAATAACCCTCATTCTTGGCCCTCGCCTGTCAAATCATTTAAAAAG
>DDKT01000025.1:4793-7569 GCA_002339755.1 Patescibacteria group bacterium UBA2591 | reverse complement strand
TTAACAAAAATTTAGTTGCCTTTTGTGCACTAGTTTAATAGATTATTTCGGTTAACTTTTTAAATGATTTGACAGGAACAAGTGTAAAATAACCGTAGAAATAGAAGCTTATTTCCTGTTTTTATATATTAAAAATTTTCTTTTACAAAACGCAGTTCGAGACGATATTTTTATCAGGTTCTTTGGCAGTTTGGGCCTCGCAGAGCGAGGTGACAATTTTAAGTTTTTCTATGAGTTAATAATAATTCATTTCAGAAAATTTTTCAACAAAAAATTTTCTGATTTGGCGGCAAATTTTTTTAACAAAAAAAGGTGGCTTCGAATTAAATCTAGCCACCTGCGATGTCTACAGCCTTTCTATGTCAAAACAAAACAACAAGTTCCTTCTGCGGATCAATTCTGATAACTTCGTCAAAGCCGTCAGAATCGATCTGTGACGCCAATTCATGAAAAACTTTGTAGTCACGGCCGGGAGCATTCTCGGAGAAAAACACGAGTCCTTCTCCTCGGCGCGCGCTCATTTCGCTCATCTTTGCAATTCCAGGTTTCTCCCAAAACCATTGGTCTACGATTTCCAGCGGGGTTACAAAATAGAGAGCCACGATACGAGTGGCGCCGTATTCCCTCATTTTGTTTATGAGAAGTTTTCGTTCCCTGCTGTCGCTCGTAAAGGTGTCAAGAATTAGCCGCAAATTTGTTTGCGTTGATAACTTCCGCCTCAGCAAGCGATGCATAATCTTTTGGACAGAATGCCCTGCTCCCGAATATGGGTCCGTGTCTGTAGAGCCATAAAGCCGTATAAGGATTGCATCACGACTCACTATTGATAGTTCGGGCTGATTTTTGATAAGCCGTCCGGCGTAATGGCTCTTGCCCGCCCCACGCTGCCCAACCAACAAATAAATAGTGTTATCTCCGGTGTTATTTCTCCCCATATAATCTCACCTCCTCTTTATGATTAAATGTGCTGTGGAAATTTTCTTTTATTTACAAGACCAAAAATTGATTTTTTTTCAAAATCCCGTACAATTTGACCGCCGAGTCGCGAAGTGACGAGGCGGAAAAATTGACAAATCTCGTATGGCGGAGAGGAGAGGATTCGAACCCCTGATCCCAATTAAGGGATACTGCTTTTCGAGAGCAGCGCCTTAAACCACTCGGCCACCTCTCCAGAAGAGAATCAAAAAACTAATAAAGCACGGATAAAAATTTAAAATTAAGTTGAAAAATTGAAATGACAAATAGATATATCTTTATAAAAAACTCAGTAATTGTCATCCCGATTTAATATTTTAATCTCTAACATTCGAGATAATTTTCACTGATTCAAAGTTTGGATTCTTAATCACTAAAACCATCCCTATTAAAACCCAAAACATCACAGACAGATCATTTTTAAAATAAGGAACATCAACTAAACCATGAACCAAAAGGCAAGCCATAGCAGCTATTACAGGAAAAGCATAAAGAGCAGTTTGTTGGGAGTAAATTTTAAATCCTTGTTTAAAGAAATTGATTATTATCAAGAGAAAGATTATCAACCCTCCCAAACCAAGTTCACTCCAAAAATTCAGAAAAATATTATGCGGATACAAATAAATTTCTATATGCTTAGCCTGATGATAAGAAGCAACTTTGCTTTGATACCCAGCTAATCCAGCCCCAAATAAAAGATTATCTTTAAGCATCTGAAGGGTCTCTTTCCACATACTTAATCTTACAGGACCTGATTCATCCTGAAAAGTGAGTAAAGACAAAATGTAAGTTCGGCTAAAAGGCAAAGCAAAAAGAATTAAAATGAAAATTAATAAGATAATAAGAGTTCTTTTTTTATTCCAGCCGAAAAAGAGGAGAAAAAATAAACCTGCTAAAACTCCAGCCCATGATCCTTCTGAGCGAGCAAAAACAATAGCTAAAATAGAAGAAAAAACAATAAATAAAGGAAAAACATAATTAATAGTTGAGTTTTTGAAATCTAATAACCTGATTTTTGGCATTAATTGTCCTAGATATAAAACAATAATTGGACCCAAGTACAATCCAAGGGCATTGGGATATTCAAAAAAACTTGTTACTCGACGAGTGGCTTCTGCTTGCCAATAAGGATTGGGAATAGCAAAACCAGTAAATTTTTGATAAATAGCAAAAATCGAAAGATAAAGAGCAGAAAATCCTAAAGCGCAAAAGATTAATCTTAAATCTTTTTTTGTCTTAACTGAATTAACAAAAACTAAAAAAAATAAAATTGGCTCTACAAAATAGGCCTTCCAAATACCTAAAGCAGCTCTCAAATTCGGAGAGATAAAAACAGAAAAAGTAACTACAAATAGCCAGGCTATGACCAACCACTTTGTAAAGCTAAAAGAAGAAAGAGAAATTTTTTCGGTTTCTTTTCTTTTTTTGCAAAAGAAGGTTAAGAAATGAGAAGACGAGATTAATCCTTTTATCAGCCAACTAATAAAGAGAATAAGGATCATTACCTCTAAAAGAGTCATGGGAATAAACCAAAGAGTGAATCTGATAAGATAACTCGGCAAAAAAGCAAGCACTAACCCAATCGACCAAAGAGGTTTCCGCCAGCTGAGGAAAAAAAATAAAAGACAATAGATGAGGATGGGTAGAAAAAACATTCTAGATTTGTGGTTTAAAACTGTTAAATTATTTACTAATCCTAATTTATTGTATCGGAATTTTAATAATTCCGATACAAGCCCGCTTCAATTTTGCCATTTTTTTCTAAATTAGGCATTATTTTAGGAATAAACCTGGTTAAACT
>DDKT01000025.1:0-4615 GCA_002339755.1 Patescibacteria group bacterium UBA2591 | reverse complement strand
CCGAAGGCGAACGAGCGCCTCACCAAACAATAATCTCGCAAAATTAAGGCGGAATAGCGCGCGAGGGAGCGAAGCGACCGAGCGCCTATGTGCGATTCCGGATTCATTCTCTTAACTCTTTCAATCTTTTAGGCCAACCTTTCAGAAGATGGAGAGTTCCGAAGTAACTAGCATTAGCCAAAAATAACAGTAAAAATAGATTTTGCTCTTTAAAAATCCAAAGCAGTAAAGCCATCATTAAGCAAGCTTTTAAGCTTTTCCAGAAGATTTTCAAAGAAGGCAAAATTTTTGTTGTTCGCCAAACAATTAGAAAAGCGAAAAAATAAAGAAAGAGCTCTGAAAATACAGTTATTATAGCTGCGGCATAATAAGAATACCGGGGAATAAAAATCAAATAAGCAGTTACAGCGATCATAGCATCTATCAGATAAAACCAAAGCATTGTCTTTTGTTTATGGATAGCTACAATAGTGTGACCAAAAAGTGTTCCTACAAAAATTATCCCTGTGGCAAAAATAATTATTCTTAAAACATCTCCAGCTAAAGCAAACTCTTCTCCGCTAATTAAAACTATAATTGGACGAGCTAAAAATAAAGTTCCTACAACTAAAGGTAGAGCCAAAATCAGAAGAAGATCAAAACCATATTGAAGAATTTTTTTAAATTGATCTAAATTTTTTTGAACCCAAACCTTAGTGAGTAAAGGTAAAATCAAGCCAACAAAAACCAAAGGAAGCAATGATAAAACTTCTAAAATTTTATAGGCAATTCCATAAATTCCTACTTCTTCTTGACTTCTATACAGAGACAAAATGACAGTATCTGACCTAAAATAAATAAGGTTAAAAGCTATAGAAAGTCCAATTGGCCAAGTTTTTTTAAGAATTTCCTTCCAGAGAGGAAAATCGAATTGAAGAGAGATTTTGATAAAATGAAGGGAAGAAAAAAAGAGAATTAAGAAATTGACTAAATTTCCTAAAATAATAGCTCCCAAAATTCCCCAAAGTCCCATTTTTAACCAGATAGCTAGGGCAGTAAAAATAAATAAGACGCTTCGACTTGTTATCTCTCCTACAACAACTCTTTTTATAGCTAGTCTTTTCTGAAAAAGGGGAATGATAACTTGTGTAAGAAAAGGGAAAAAGAAGGAAAAACTGGTTAAAGCAATGCCAATTTTAATTAAAGGAGGATAAGGAAAAAAAAGACTGACTAAAGGCGCTAAAAACAAAAAGAAAAGAGCAGAAAAAAATCTTAAAGTAAAAATATTGTTAAAAATCTTGGTTTCTATTTCTCTTGCTTCCTCTCCTTCTTTTTGATAAGGAGTCATTTGGATTACCATCATGGATAAACCAAGATCCATTAAAGTTCCAAATAATTGTAAAAAGGCGAGGATAGTGCTGTATTGACCAAAGCCTTTTGTTCCTAAATAACGAGCTGTTAAAGCTACAGTAAATATACTTAAGATCAAGCCGATAATTTTGCTTGAGAATTGGAGAAGAGTATTAAAAGTAATTTTACGGTCAAGAGCCATAGGAATAATTTAAAATTTAAAACACGGTTATTCCTCTTTTTCTTCCTTCTTTTCTCCTGCCTTTTCTATTTCCTTTATTTGTTCTTCTTCTGTTTTCTCTCCAACTACTTCTTCTACCTGAAGAGGCTGAACAAGAGCAACTACTTCCTCTGGATTTTTCAAGATTTTTATCGTTTCTGAAATTTTTAAATCCGAAACATGAATCACATCTTCAAAAGTTGCTAATTTTGAAATATCAACCTCGATCTCATGAACCAGGTCTTTAGGCAAAGCTTCAACTTCTACTTTGTCAAGGTTTCTCACTAGAATTCCGCCCAATTCTCTGATTGCTTTAGATTCGCCAACAAATTTTAGCTCAATTTCAGTAGTTACTTTTTCTGTCTCCTTTACTTGATGTAGATCAACGTGGATAATTTTGTCACTTAAAGGATCGATCTGGACATCTTGAATTAACACATTGATTGGCTCTTTCTTATCAATGACTAACTGAACGAGACTGCTTTCTCCTGCTTTTTGATAAATTTTTTCGAAAGGCAAAGCTTCCAAAAGAAGACTTCTGGTTTCAGCGCCTCGCCCATAAACTACAGCTGGAATAAATCCTTCCTTTCTTAAACTTTTGATTTTTTTATCTCCTTTGGTTCGGAGTTGGGCAAATAGAGTAAACATAGTTAAAAATAAATTAAAATTTATAAATTTTAAAGCTTAACTGCTCCAATTTTTTCTTGATGTATTTTTATACTTTCTAAAAGACCGGCTGCTATCAAGTTAGTCAGTAAAGCGCTTCCTCCATAACTAAGAAAAGGCAAAGGAATACCAATGACAGGGACAAAGCCAAGATTTGTGCTTAAATTAATAAAGATTTGACTAAAAAGCAAAAATCCTAAACCCAAAACTAAAAGCAGGCTGAAATTATCATAAGTTAATTTAGCTATTACTAAAATCCGATAAAACAAAAAAATAAAAAGCCCTAAAAGAAAAAACACTCCTAAAAATCCTAATTCTTCAGCTAAAACAGTAAAAATAAAATCTGTCCTTACTTCAGGTAAAAAATGTAGTTGACTTTGAGGACCAAGGCCTAAGCCACGACCCAAAAATTTTCCTGAACCAATAGTAATAATAGCTTGAGTAATTTGGTAACCTCGACCCAAAGGATCTCTTTGAGGATTTAAAAAAATAAGTATTCTTTCTTTTTGATAATCTTTCAAAAGAAAAAGCCAAACTCCAGAAAATAGAATAAAAATAAATAATAAAATTAAAAAACCATAAATGCTTTTTTTGATTCTGGTCCAAATCCCCTCCTCTCTAAAAAAAAGAGAATATCCAAAAGAAATAAAAAGCATTCCTAGCCAAAGAATAATCAGAATAAAAGCAGAGCCAAGATCAGGCTGACAAAAAACCAAAAAAAAGGGAAATAAAAACAATAAGGTTCCTATAATCAAATTTTTTATTTGTTTGGATTTTTTCTCTGACCAACATTTAGCTAAAACAATAATTAAGATAAGTTTAGTTAGTTCTACCGGCTGAAAATAGAGATTAAAAAAAGGTAAAAATAGCCAACCTTTGGTTCCTCGGAAAGTTTGGCCAAAAATTAAAGTACTAAACAAAAGAATTAAAAGAAGGCCATAAAAAATATAAATATAAGAATTTAAAGCTCGATAATCTAAAAAACTTATCAAAAAAAACAAACCTAGTCCAAAAAGAACAAAAATAAGTTGCTTAACAAAAAGAGGTTTTTCTGTTTCTCTAGCTGTTAAGCTAAGGCTGTATTGCGTAATTAAACCTAAGGTAAGTAATAAAATAATTGTCCCAAAAAGAAACCAGTCAAATTGTTTTAATATTGAGATGCGCATTTATTTCTATTTTAAGAATAACAAAATCTAAATTTTAAATTGATATTGAAATTCAACCTCAAAGCGCAAAGCTAAGTAAATATGTGATTTTGAACCTCTAGGAAAAAGAAGGGATCTTGATTACAGTTCAAAAACTAAAATCATAATTAAGAGATTTATAAAGCTCAAAAAAATTAATAATCCCAATTTTTCATTTTGGCTCTCCTCTTCCTTTTGGAGGTATAAAAATGTTCGGATCTAAAATATCTACTTCTGGTTCAATGATTATTTTAGTAATTAGAGGAATAGGCTCAATCCAAGAAGTTTCTAAAAGACGAGTCTCTTTTGAAAAAAATTGATTTGCAGTAATCTGATTTATCCCTACTATCTTTCGACCCTGGTAGAGAATAATTTTTAAAGCCATTTCCCAAAAGCTATAAACTGTTTGATTAGTTACTTCGAATCGAATTCTATCCAGATTTAAAATTTCACTTCTTCTGAGGAATTGGACATTTTTAGTTGGAAATTCTGATTTATCTATCTTTGGTATTTTAAAATGAGGAGTAATTCTTCTCCATTGGATATTGGAAAATTCTATTTGAGGATTTCGAGGTAAAATTGAAGAAGAAGCCCTTAAGGTAATAAGAAATTTTTTCTCCTGAGGAAGAAAGGAGCTCTTTTGAATTCTGCTTTGGTGATTTGACCATTTAAATCGATAATTTACATTAAGAATAGCCCATTTAGGATTAGGATTTTCCGCTTCTACCACAAAATCATAATACCCTTTTCCTGAAGGCAAAACTGTTATTTCAGAAAGGGCAAGATTTTGAGGTCGAGCTTTTAGTTGGTATTCAGACCAATTGATCTTTTCCTGGATAAGTTCTTTAATTAAGAATTCGTGATCTTTGGTAGTTAAGAAATAGAAAATCCAGTTATAAATTCCGTATCCCCAAATTCCGATATTTAGAATGATTAAAAAGATAATCAAAATTTTTTTCAGTTGAGCTTTATGAGTTACAAACCAATAACTAATTTCAATTTGTCTTTTTGATAATTTAAACATTTTCTTAATTTAATATAATTTCTTTAGAAAATACTGCCTCAAAAACCTTATTACTCTGGTTTTCTTCTGTTGTATTCAGAAATGCTTTTTAGTATAAGATCAGAAAAATCTCAACAAAGCTATATCTCTTTTTCTTAGTCTATCATTTTTTTTAATAAAAAGCAAAGGAGTGTACTGGTCCATATGATATGA
>DDKT01000093.1 GCA_002339755.1 Patescibacteria group bacterium UBA2591 | reverse complement strand
AATTTGGGGTTCAGGTCTAATAGAAAACCTACCCTTAAAATGAAATGGGTAGGTTAAAAATTTTCTTCTTATTTATCCTGTTGTATAGAATAAATAATCTTTACTTTTCTATCTTTAGAGGGTCTTGAGAGACTCGAAAGGACTTCAAATTCTTCTTTTGTTTTGACCTCGATATCTATAAGCTCCTTTACCTTTCGAAAAAGTCGGTGCTCTATCAAGGAAGTTGCCTCCTTGAGGCGATCATATCCTTCACCTTTTTGGTCAGTTATCACAACAAAAGAAGTAAAAAGGCGTGCTGATGGTAGCTCGCTCTTTCTCAAGATACGCGTGATAGAAAACTTATTCGGAAGCTCCAATACCTTTTCTCTATAAGGATCCATTATTTTTTGTCTTTGGTGAACGCTTTTGGAAAGAGACTTTATTATCTTCCAGAGTTTTTGGAGTTCTTCAGGGAAATCTTCCTTTTTGTAATTCTTCCGGATCTTCTGAATATATTTTATCTGGGATTTATCAAGAGCTATACCAAAAAATTCTTTCATTCCTACCTCCTTAAAACTTTTTTATTAAGGAAGAACTATTTTTCCTCCTTACCTTCAAATTTATCACTTATTAGACTAAATGTCAATATTTTCTAGAAGGGTTTAATGTCGGTCAAGGCCTCCCTTGTTCTTTAACCGCTTATTTGCTTTAAAAATTTATTATTCTTTTTTATGACGAAAACTAATTCAAAATTCAAAAAGATTACTATTCAGGCAGTTAAAGAAGCTGGAAAAATACTTAAGCAACATTTTAAAAAACCTTTACAAACTTCTCTCAAGAAGGATTCTTCTTTAGTTACTCCCATTGATTTTGAAGCAGAAAAAGTAATTATCAAACTAATTAAAAAAATTTCCCCTCTCATGATATTTTAGCTGAGGAAAGGGGCGGAAAGATTGGAAGAGATTATACTTGGTCTATAGATGCTTTAGATGGAACAACAAATTATGTGAAAAAAGTTCCATTTTTTGCTGTCTCGTTAGCTTTGCTTTTTAGAGGAGAATTGATTTTAGCTGCTGTTTTTAATCCGATTAGTCAAGAGTTTTATTTTGCCGAAAAAGGACAAGGAGCGTTTCTAAATGGGAAAAGGGTAAAAATAAAACAGCAACAAGATTTAAGCAGATCAACCCTTTCATTTGCTAAAGGTAGAGGTAAAAAGAATTTTACGAGACTTTGCCGAATATTAAAAAAAGTTGGTAGACGATCTCGTGCTTTCAGATTTTATGGTTCTTCGAATTTAGAGCTTTGCTACGTTGCTTCAGGAGAATTTGAGGGCTTAGTCAGTATAGATAGCAAGCCTTATAATCATGCAGCTGGAGTTTTGATAATTCAGGAAGCAGGAGGGTAAAATAACAGATTTTAAGGGCAAAGACTGGCAAATAAACACAACCAATATTATTGCTTCAAATAGAAATATTCATAGGCAGCTTTTAAAGATAATAAGAGGGACAAGATAAGCAAAATTTTCTTTAAGAAATTTTATTTTAGGGCCATAGATTTCTTTTTGTTATTCTGAATCTCCCCCTTTATTATTTCAAACGAAAGAGTCATAAACTTCTTCTGTTTTTTTTATCATTTTTTCTAAAAAAAAATCTTCTTCTACTTTCTTTCTAGCCTTTAAAGTCATGACTTGAGTTGCCTCCGGATTTTTAAGAAGATAGACGATTTTTTTAGCTAATTCTTTCGGATTCCCCGACTCGACTAAAAGACCATTTTCTTTGTCTTCGATCATCTCAGGAATTCCCCCTACTTTACTGCTTATAATAGCAAGATTAGCGCTCATAGCTTCAAGAAGAACATAAGGCATCCCCTCTTTTATTGAGGGAAGAACAAAAATATCAAATGCTTTTAGATATTTATAGGCTTTTTTAATTTCTCCTAATAAGAAAAAAATATTTTCTAATTCATATTTTTTAATTAGGACCTCGAGGTTTTTTCTTTCCATTCCCTCTCCAATGATTATAAAGATAATATTTTTAATGTTTAATTTTTTAATCTCGTTAGCTGCTTTTATAAAATATTTAAGCCCCTTTTCAGGGTATAAATGCGCTATTGTGCCAATAAGCCAGAAGTTAGAGATTTGCTGATGCTTAATAAAAGATAATATTTTTTTTCGAGCTTTTTTTGGAGTCAGGAAATTAATTCTTGAAAAATCAATTCCGTTGTGAATGGTAATTAGTTTTAAGGGAGGAGCCACTTTGTGTCTTAACCAAAGTTGACGATCAAATTCTGAAACAGTAATAATTTTATCTTTGAAATAAGAAAATGTTTTTTCTATCCAAAGATAAATTTTTTTTATTAACCAAGAAGAATGGGCAACAAAAACTGAGCCATGAACTGTATAAATTATTTTTGTTTTAGTTAATCTCCCAGCCAAAGAAGCTAAGACCGTTCCTTTGCTACTATTGATATGAATGATATCGGGCCTTTCCTTTTTTAAAAGACTTAAAATTTCAAAAAAAGCCCTAATTTCATTATAGGGGTTAATCGATCTTTTAAGATATTTCAAAGAACAGGTTTTTATTTTTTCTTTTTCTAATTGTTTTAGTAATTCTCCATAACCTCCAGCTGCTACTTTTATTTCATATTTAGAATTTAAATTCGTAGCCAGATCATAGATATATCTTTGTGCGCCTCCCCAAGTAGATTGAGTGACTAAAAAAAGAATTTTCATAAAATAGACAAAGTTTTCTGTCAAAAAATTTGTGTTCCTTGTTTGATTTTGTTTGTTATAAGTCCTGAAAATAGGAATTAAAGATTTCTGGCTCTTAAAATACTAATAAACAATTATTTAGATCCGATATCAATCCTATCGTATACAAATTAAAGTTTAATTTAATTATACTTACAAAACGAAAAATGAGCAATAACAATTTCTAAACATTGTTAAATCTTTACGAATGAAGTATTTTTTTGCTAAAATAGAAACATGAAATGCATTCTCATTTTTTCTATTAGTTATTTTCCCTTTATTGGAGGGGCCGAAATAGCTGTTAAAGAAATTACTAGCCGAATTAAAGACTTTGAATTTGATTTAATTACTGCTCGTTTTGATAGAAAATTATCAAAATATGAAAAAATAGGAAATGTTAATGTTTATCGAATTGGCTGGGGCTTAGTTTTAGACAAATATTTTTTTCCTTTAATTGGATTTTTAAAGGCCTTATCCCTGGAAAAGAAAAGAAAATATAGCTTAGGTCATGCTATTATGGCTTCGCGAGCTGGAGCGGCTGCTTTTCTTTTTAAACTATTTCATCCCAAAATTCCCCTTCTATTAACTTTACAAGAAGGAGATAGTCCAGAATACATGAAAAAACGAATAGGAATTTTTTATCCTTTTTATAGATTATTTTTTAAAAAGGTTGACTTTATCCAAGCTATCAGTCAATATTTAGCCGATTATGCCAAAAAGATGGGAGCCGTTTGCCCTATTAAGATAGTGCCAAACGGAGTAGATTTAAAGAAATTTAAAATTCAAGATTCAGTTGAGGTTGAAAATCTAAGACAATCTTTAAAAATTAAAAAAGGCGAAAAAGTTATTATCACCACATCTCGCTTAGTTGAAAAAAATGCTCTTAATGATTTAATTCGGGCTTTAAAAGAATTGCCAATTACTTATAGATCACAAGTCAAGCTTCTCATTTTAGGAGAGGGCTGGCTAAAAGCTTATTTACAGGAATTAGTTCAAAGCCTAAATTTACAAAATCAAGTCTTATTTTTGGACCATATCAACCATAAAGATTTGCCTTTTTATTTGAATTTATCTGATATATTTATTCGACCCTCTCTTTCTGAAGGCTTAGGTAGTTCTTTTTTGGAGGCCATGGCTTGCGGTTTGCCAATTATTGCTACACCAGTGGGAGGTATTCCGGATTTTTTAAAAGATAGAGAAACTGGTTTATTTTGCGAAGTACGAAATCCTAAAAGTATTGCTGAAAAAATAATTGAATTATTAACCAATGATAATTTAAGAGAGGCTATTATTAGAAAGAGTCTGAATTTAATAAGAAAAAATTATAATTGGGAAGAGATTGCTAAAAAGATGAGAAATCTTTATCGTCATAAATTTACTCATTGAGATTAAAAAAGCCAAGCCCTTTCTATAAATTATAAATATGCCAACAACTCATAAGCTAATAATTGGGAATTGTATGGCTATGGAGGAGATTTCCGATGAAAGCGTTCATCTGATGGTTACCTCACCGCCATATTTTAACGCCCCCTTTGATTACAAAGGAGTATTTAAAGATTACGGGCAATATCTAGGAGTTTTACGAAAAGTTGCTAGAGAAATTTTTAGAATTTTGCAAAATGGCAGGATCGCAGTATTAAATATTGATGATATGCTTATTGCTGGCGAAAAATTTCCTATAGTTGCTGATGCAACAAAAATTTTTCAAGAAGCCGGATTTAGATACAGGGATAGAATTATCTGGAAAAAACCAGAAGGCTATTTAAGAATTAGCAGAAGAAGCGGAGTTATCCTCCAAAATCCTTATCCAATGTATTTTTATCCTGATAATCTTTTAGAAAGTATTATTATTTTCCAAAAAGGAAAATTTAATTATAGATCTATTTCCAAAGAAATAAGGAGAGATTCAAAGATAGACATAAAAGAATTTTCGGATAATAAATGGTATATGACACTCTGGGAAATGAATAATGTTATGCCAGGCTCACCATTAGAAAAAGATATTGCGGCCTTTCCGGAGGAGATTCCGTATAGGGCAATAAAATTGTTTTCATACAAAGGTGAAACCATTTTAGACCCCTTTTTAGGAAGCGGAACCACAATGAAAGTAGCGAGAGCCCTTGACAGAAATAGTATAGGAATAGAAATAAAAAAACCACTTATTCCAATTATAAAAAAGAAATTAGGCTTCAGTGGTCAACAAAAGTTAGATAATAACCAAGATGTTTTTGAAATAATTATTCGAAAAAAAGGAAAATATGGACCTATCGGCTAAAATTACCGGCATAAAATACAAACCATTTTTGTGTCGACACCTGAATATCTATCACCTAGAGAAAATAGATGAAGCATTGTCGAAAGATGCAACTTTTATTGTTAATATTAACGACAAAAGCCAAATTGCAATAAGTTGGTGGGTTTCTCCAAAAAGAACAAGATCGTATCCTTATGCAAGAGTATATGATTCTTTGGAATTTGCAGGTAAAAAAGCTACTATTATTCCAATAATGAAAGATGAAGGCAAAGAAGGAGATCGAGACTTTTTACAATGGGATACTATTTCTTTAATGAGCTTATTAGGGATTTATGTAATTATTACTTATTATGTTGTCGCTGAACCAAGTTTAAGAGATAAATATAAAACTACTAAAATAACTAAACAAAGATTTGACGCCCAATATATTAAACAAGAAATCCAAAAACTTTTATCTTATCAATCAGATGCTTTACATTGGAATTTATCGCAAATAGATAAAGTAGGAGAACTCGGGGAAAAGGCTTTAAAATCATATGATAGAATTTCGAAGAAACTTAAAATCGAAATGCACTCAAGAGATTCCGCAGAAAAGAGGGTTAGGAAACTTTTAAAAGGCAGAGAGGAATTTATGAGAATCTCGCGAGATTTAGCAAAGAAAGCCCAGAGACGAGAAGCCCTGACTATTCAACCAAAAGAAAAACTAACTGGCAGAAAGGCATTAATAACTATTAAAAATTATCTTGGTGGATTTTATTATCTTACGATTGACGAAGTAGGGTTTAAAAAAAAGAAAAACATTTATCTTATTGAAGGAAAACATACGGGAAAAGTTAATCTTCCGTCACTTGAAGATATAAAAGATGGTTTATTAAAAATGATTTTATTTACAAATTTAGAAGATGTAAAAATTAATGAGGAGAAATATGTACCTATTTCAATTTTAAAACTTTCAATAAAAAAAGAATTCAAAATAAAAAATCTTAATCAGGCCCAAAGAAAAATTTTAACTTTATTATATCAAGAAGCGAAAATCAATAATTTTAAGATCTTAATAAGTTAAAATTGTTATAACTTCATGACGCTGAACAGCTGTGCAAGTTTTAGTTTTAATAAATAACTAAACTTTGGCAAAAATTGACAAAAACCTAAAAAATCAACACTTTTTCTTGAGAAATTTCCTTTATTGTTTTTAAAACCCC
>DDKT01000042.1 GCA_002339755.1 Patescibacteria group bacterium UBA2591 | reverse complement strand
CTTCTTGATTATTAACCATAATTCTTCAGTACCAATTAAAAGAAATTTAATCAGCATTATCTTTTCAAATTTGGTTAATTTTGACCATTTATAGGTGTTACCTATGTATCTCATCTTCTCCAGGGTAATGCCCCCCTTCTTGACAAAATATTTATTTTATGCTAAGCTCTTTAGAGAAAAATTTAAAAAGCATCTTGAAAATTCAACTTAGAATTGGCTATAAAAATTCCAAAAAGGAGGTTATTTTAAGAAATGAACAAAAATCAGTCAATGATTCAGGTAATGGAGGGGGTCAAAATAATAAATACTTCAGTAGGAAGTATTTTATTTAGGTGCCCTCCAGAAATAGTCAAAGTCTTAACAGGGCAAGGAATAGACATTCCGGCTATTATCGTTTTGCCGGAAAGGGGCTTTGAATTTGGGATAAATCAAGATTCTTTAGAGTTTCCTCTTTACCATTTTCTTTTCATTCAGCAAGGATTCTCCAGAGGCAAAAGATTGATCGTTATTTGCCATAATAAACAGCAAACGGAAAGACATAAGGAAATTCTTCGTTTAACCCTTCTGGGACCAACCAAAGAAGAGATGGATGAATGGAGAATTCCTGAAAAAGAAGCAAACTATTGGCTGAGACTTTCTCGCTATTTCGCCCTAAAAGATTTAAAAGGCGAAGTAGTTCTTGTTGATGAAATGGTGAATTTTAAAGTCTTTAATGAAAAAAATGAGACAGAAATTGGCAAAGTTAAAATCATTGAGATGGACAAAAATGTCTTTAAGGTAATTGATGGGAAAGAAGAGATTTTAGTAGACATCAATTTAAATGAAAGACAAAGCCCGCCAATTCCTATTACTGCTCCGTCTCAACTAATCCAGCGACCAATTTTTGGGGCTCTTGCTTTAAGTATCTGCACTACTGGTTTTGATCCAGCTGGCTATACCTCGGGATTAGTTGTGTGGTTAAGCAGCTTTGGAATATCCATAGATGGAGTAGCTTGGATGAAAGAGCATTTATACTCTATGGGCATTAATCCTAATGAGATTAAAGCTCATTTGATCACCCATATCCATGGAGATCACAGCGAAATTCTGGATCTTCTCATTAATGGGAAAAGAGCTATCATTATGACTACTAAATTAATAAAAGAGATGTTTTTTAAAAAGATAGCTCTAATTCTGGATATGTCCATAGAAGAAGTAGGAAAAATGGTGGATTTTGTGGAGATGGTTTCAGGTGAAGCAATTTCTTGGTATGGGAACTGGATTGAATGTTGGAACAATATCCATCCTATTCCCACTATAGGAATCAGAATTGACTTTAGAGATAAAAGCATCATCTATGGTGGCGATACTCTCTGGGGTGAGGAAAAATTAACTCCTTTAGTAGAAAAAGGCGTGCTTGACTCTAAAGAAAAGAATAGGATAATGACTGTTCCTTATCTTACCCCTAATCTTATCTTTTTCGACGTTGGCGAAGGGATAATTCATCCATCTTTTAAAGATTTACTAGAGCTTCCGAGAAAAGTAAGGAAGCGTTTGGTTCCCACTCATGTGGGCCAACTGTCCGAAGAATTTGCAGGGCTTCTAAATCCTCCGCCTCAAGTAGGTCAGGAGTGGGTGATAGTTCCTCAAGATCCTAAGATAGAGGATTTTTTGGCTCTTAGCCAAGCTCCTCTTTTTCAAGGCATTGATCCTTCTTGGATAAATGTTTTCCTTTCCCAGGGGAATGTTCGACAATATCCTTCAGGAGAGATAATCCTTGAACAAGAAAAGCCTGGTAAAGACTTTCACTTCATTCTTAACGGAACAGCAAAGGTTCTGATTGATGGAGAAAGGATAACTTGGCTTTCTAGAGGAGACTTCTTCGGCGATACTTCGCTTCTGAAAGGAATTCCCTGTACTGCCACTATTAAGACTTTGACTCCAATAAAAGTCTTGGAGATACCTGAAAGCCTATTCTTGAAATTTGTTTATTCCACTGGGATTCAAGAAGATCTGCGTCGAATCTATGAAATACGATCGGCTTTGATGAAAATAGCTATCTTTAAAAATCTCTCTCCTGACATGATCAATTGGATTATTAAAAATGCAGACTTGCAGGAATTTGTTCCAGGAGATGTTATTGTCGAGCAAGGAGAACGAGGAGATCGTTTTTATCTCCTTCTTAAAGGAAGAGCTAAAGTTGAAGTAAAAAAAGATGGCTGTATCAAACGAGTAGCCCAGCTTTTCTCCTATCACTGTTTTGGAGAAAGGGCTTTACTTGAAAATGAGGTTAGGATGGCTACGATAAGAGCCGATGATTTCTGTAAAGTAGCAGTAATTTCTAGGGAGTTTTTTGAAAAAATGATAAAAGAGTTGCCTGGCATATATTACGGATTAAGAGTTTTATGCCAGGAAAGGATAAAAGATACGGCTCAAAAAGTAGAATAATTAAGACAAAGGAAAGGATAAAAAATAAGACCTGACTCTTTAACATACAAGGAGTTAGGTCTTTTTTATTTCCAAAAAGATAAATCTTCCACTTTAGGTTTACAGATTAAAGTACAAAGATAATTGCTGTGAACTTTATCAGTTTTTGCCATTTCTATCTTTGTGTCTTTAATCCAATCTAACTGTAAATCTGCTTTTATTGGACAATAATCATCAGGAGCATTTAAATCTCCAGAATGAAGAAAAGCTCGAGCTGCACATCCTCCTTGACAGGTTGTCCAGTATTGGCAAGTTTGACAAAAATGGGGTTTTCGATTCCGGAACTTCTGGAAAGCTTGGCTTTGGAAAATCTTTTCTAAATTACTTTCTTTAACTGATCCTCCTGACCATTGGCTACCTTTGAGAAAAACACAAGGAGTAACTGTCGTATTTGTTTGAATACGGCAAGAAAGTTTTCCACAAGGACAACCCTCTAAATTTGATCCTGTTACCCCTAAAATACTCGCCATCAAAGGATCAAGCGCTTCGAAAACTACTCTTTTTGAAAGAAATTCCATGATTTTCCAGACCCTTTTTACTGATAACTGGAGACTAGATTTTCCTCGACCAGTTTTTCTGAACCAGTTTATCCGCCAACAAACACCGTATTCTAAAGCAAACTCTAAAAATCTTTCGATATCCTCATCAGTGGTTTGACTGGTTACACAAGTAACAATAGAAGCTTCAATTTTTGAATCTCGACAAGCTTTTAAAGTTTCTATTACCCATTTCCAAGCTAAAGGATGACCACGAAATTCTTCATGAAGCACTTCTTCAGGAAAGTCCAAAGAAACATCAATATCGTGAAAAATTTCTTTTGCCTTTTCTGGCCCCATAAGGATAAAGCTAGATCCGTTGGTGGTTAGAGCTTGTTTTATCTCTTGATATTCTTTAGAAATGTATCTTGCTAACTTTAGGACATGAGGATTGAAAATAAACTCTCCTGTTCCGTAGTTTAAATTAGAAATTTCAGGACAGATTCTATCAGCTATTTCTTCGAGCTCTTCAAATTTATATTCAGGGGCTTGAGGACAAGAAGCATTATAACAATGCTTACAATTCATGTTACAGTCCCCAAACCCCCAACCAACATTCTTTTTAATCATTTTTTAATCACCCTTTCCACCTTCTTTTATTGGTTCATCATCTCCGCCCTTCTTTGGAGGAATAGTGTCAATCCCAATTGGTGGCTTTTTCTCAGGTGGCTTCAGGACACCTCCTGTTTTTGTCTCTGGTTTTCCCTTATCCTCATCTTTTATTATTTCTACCTTCCCCTTTTCTACTTCTACAGTTTCTGTAGGCATTTTACTAGTTCCTCCCTTCCATGTTTTATAAAGATCTTGTTTAGAGATCCTTTTCATTATAGATCTTTTAAAAAATTTGTCAAGGGCTTGGCTGACTTCATCAGTGCTTTCTTCAATAGTTTTATTTGTTGTATCAATAATAATAGTTTTATTTTTATATGGCTGGAGTAATTCATAAAATTTTTTCTCTCGTTCTAAAATTAGATTTGGATTATCTATTAAGATTTGATGGAAAGGATTATTACTAGCTGATTCTTGAAGTCTATTTAAGCGCTCTTTTAAAGAAACCGTAAAATAGATTACAAGACTCGGTTTTAGAAAAAATGGATTAAAAATTTTTATTAAAAATCGATTATATTTTTTATTGATATCCGGAAGATGAGAAGCTACAGAAAAAATATATCTATCTTGAAAAATGATTTTTCCTTGCCAATAAGGTTTTAAAATTTTTAAAGTAACAAAAAACATTTCCAGCAAAAAAAGAAAGGTGGTATGGAATTGTCTGGCAATTTTACCTATGAATGTTTTAGAGCCTATGCCTTTATTATAGATAATTTTGTGATTTCCTTTTAATTTCTCTATGGCTCTTTTAATACAAATAGTCTTTCCGGCCCCATCAACCCCTTCAAAGACTATAAATTTTTTAGACATTTTATTACAAAATTTTTGATTATATTAACTTATTTCTGATTTTTTAGGATTTTTCAAAATAATATCCGAAATATTAAATTTACGACAAAGACAAACAAATTTATATTGATTAGATTTAATCAAATGTGAAAAAGAAGGGTAGTTTACGCAACCGTCAAATTTTTTAAAAAAAGGCAAAACTTCTTTTTTGTAATAAGTACCATTCCAAAATTTCTTTTCTTGCCAGATATCCTTGATAGAAGCTTGGTATAAATTTCCTAAAGGTTTATTATACGAAGCCATAATAGCGCAAGGATAAACATTTCCATCAGGAAGTATTTGAAGATGCCAAGGATTTTCCATAAAACACCCAATATTTAACTTGTCAGCTAATTCTTTTTCAATAATAGGAACCTCTAAAGAAAATTTTATTTTATCTTTCAGTTTTATTAATTTCGTTCTTACAATTTTAAGCCAGCTTAACGGATTAACTATTTCTAAAAAAAATTTTTCTCCTCTACCGATAGGACTAAAATAATAAAATCCATGTTCGTTAACTCCTAACTTAATAGCTAGCTCACTCATATTTACTAAATCATTAAAATTTGATTTAAAAACCACTGTGTTAATTTTAGTGTAAAATCCAAGCTCAACACAGTTTTTAATATTTTCTAAAATTTTTTTAAACATAATTTTACTAATAGGTCTTATTTTACTATAAACATTGTAAACAGAACCATCTAAACTAATAGCTACTCCATCGAGATTAAGTTTTTTAAATTCTTTTAAAATTTTTTTATTAAGCAGAGAAGCATTGGTAACTAATTCGGTTTTCAGGTTTAGTCCTTTTGTTAGAGCAATTATTTCTTTAATATCTTTTCGCATCAAAGGTTCGCCTCCAGTAATATCAATTCGCCAGCCACCGAGCTCTTTAAATTGTTTTAAAACTTCCTCAATTTTTTCAATAGAAAATTCACCCATCTCTAATTCTCCAGAAGCAAAACAACAATGAAAACAACGAAAATTACATCTATTAGTGATATTGAAATCTAGTTTAGGTAGATTTTTTTTGATATTAATAAGCATAAATTGAAAATCTGCAAAGTAGAATTTATCGAATATTCGTAAATTGTCTCTTTTATTTTATTTTATCATTTTAATTTTGAATCTTGAAATTTTATTGATTCTTTACTTCTAAAATACCGTTTCTTATTGATTTTTACAAGTCGCCCACGTAATCCAGCAAGGCCTTAATTGGACAGTATCTTCTTTTGTGCTTTGTAAATTTTTACTCCTCGGGCTCATTTTAGTTGAGCACAACACATCCCTTGACAAAAATTAAAAAATTTGTTAAGTTTAACGTATTGAATCTGAGAAAAATATGGAAATAATCCTAAATA
>DDKT01000082.1 GCA_002339755.1 Patescibacteria group bacterium UBA2591 | reverse complement strand
AGATTAAATATAACTACTAATTCTAAAACAGGATATTTGATTACCATTCAAGAAGATAGAAATTTAACAAATTTAAAAACTCAAGATACTATTCCCGATGTTTCTGGGACCAACATTGCTCCTTCTGCTTGGCCAGCAAGTGGAGGATTTGGTTATCACACCTCTGATGATTCATTAAAGAAGACGCCAATAGATCGTTTTTCTCCGGACAATACCTACGCTGCCCTTACTTCTCTTCCAGAAGAAATCTCTTATCATAATGCTTCTGTTAAAGGAGAAGTTACTAGTGTTGTTTATAAAATAGAAATTGGACCTACCCAGACAATTGGAGAATATAGTAATATAATAACCTATATCTGTACAACGAATTTTTAATTTTTATTTAGAAATAAATCTAAATTATTCATCATTCATCTGGAATTAAGAAATTTATATGCCAAAAGAATCTAAAAAGTCTGATAAAGTGATCTTATTTCTTGAATTCTTCAAAAAAATTAAACTTAAAAGCCTAGGATATTTTATATTTGTTTTACTTGGATTATTGTTTTTAACTACGCCAACCCTGGCAACTTTTGAGTTTAATTATCAAGGTAAAGTAACTGACGAGAAGGGAAAAATTTTGGAAGAAGGAGATTATCATATGAAATTTAGAATTTGGAGCACTGAAGACGCAAGCAAAGTCTTATGGGAAGAGGTATTAACAGGAGAAAATCGAGTAAAAATAAAAAATGGAATTTTTAAAGTGAGCTTAGGAAAGATTACTCCCATAGATTTTGATTTCAAAAAAGGTAATTATTATTTAAGCGTAGTAGTTGGAGGCAAAGATAAAGAACCAAATTGGGACAAAGGAATAAGTTTAGTAAAAAAAATTAAATTAGCAGATTTAGAATTTAAAATCGAAACTTTGGAAATGGATGTTTTAGAAAAAGTAAAAAAACCTTCTACTTTAGAGTCTTTTGAGTCAATAAAGCTAATAGATTTAATTCAGGATGCCCAAGGCGGTTGGGTTATCCAAGGAAATATTTTAACTGATTTTTTGATCCAATCTTTAAGCTCTCCTCTCAATGCTTTACAGCTTTTTGATTCAGAGGGAGATATTGCTTTAACCACTGCTCCTGATAAAGATTTGAAAATTATTTTAGGCTCTCCCTTAAGTATGGTTAATATTTTAGTTGGTAACCTAAAAATCGGAAAAGGAGATCCAGAAGATCTTCTTGGGTTTAAATTAAAAGGAGAGGATGTGTTTATTAGTGGAGAATTAGGCGTAAAAGGGAAAACTTATTTAGGAGATCAGGTTTTTCTGCAGGATTCTGATATTGCCAGTCAAATGAGTATCTTAGAGCCAGAGGTTGAAGAAGGGGACGTGGTAGTGGCAGTAACAGATCCTAATTTAACTCCTTTGGCTCGAGTTTCTTACCAACCTAATGACAAAAATATTTTAGGAGTTATCTCAGGAAAACCAGCTGCTCTTTTAAGGGCTAGTTTAATTGGCAAAAAAGTAGCTCTGACAGGAGTAATAAAAATAAAGGCAACTAACGAGAATGGCTTGATAAGAAAAGGAGATTTATTAACTACTTCTTCTTTATTTGGACATGCTATGAAGGCCTCTTATCCTGGGGCTGGCATTGTAGCTAAAGCTTTAGAAGATTTTGACCAAGAAAAAGGAATGATTAAAGCTCTTTTACAGCTTGGTGTTTACTATACTCCTCCTGGTCAGGTTATCAGAGTGGCTAAAACCGGGGGCGATTTTAACGAAATAAATAAAGCTTTAGAATCAATAAAAAATGCTTCGAAAGACTTGCCATACTTAATAAAAGTAGAGCCAGGAATTTATCAGGAAGAAACTATAGTGATGAAAGAATATGTCGATATTATAGGCGCTGGGCCTTCTTTGGTAAAAATAATGGGCAAAAGATTGCCTTTGATAGAAATGAGTTTAAATTCTCGACTTGAAGGAGTTACTTTAAAAGTCCAAGATTTAGAATCTGAAATTCAAGATTTTGGAGAATCGATAATAAATATTGATAAGAAAGAAATTGAAGAAAAAAAAGATCAAAAACCAATAGAATTGAATTCAATAAAAATAGAAGGTTTAGATCTAATTAATGAAAAATCTCTTATTGGTATTAGAATAACTGATACAGCTGAAGCATTGATATCACATCTTGAGATCGAAAAAATAACAAAAGGAATAGTCAAGATTGGGTCTGGAGAAGTGAAAATAAGCCATTCTATTTTTAGGAGTGAAGAAAGTGACGTCCAAACTCTTCCTGAAGGAGCTAAAATTGTTTCTTCCTTTAATCTTTTAGCAGGTTCTGGTTATGGCTTCGATATTGCTACTTCCACAGCTGTTTCTTCTTTTGCTGATAAATACAAAACAATTAAAAGAGAGGGGCATTTTGAAATCCTAGATTACTTAAAAGAAAGCGAAGATCCTGTTTTAGTGGCAGAACAGAGAGGCCAGGGCGATGTTTTAAAACTTAGAAATATCAAGGGAGATCTTTTTTCAGTAGATGCTTATGGTGTAGTTACTGTTACTCCTCAAAACACAACAGGAGCTAGTTTTAGGATCCTAACTCAGAGCGAAGATGTTGGCCTTTTGATAAGTCAACAAGGCCCAGGACCAGCAGTTCGTTTTTCTGGAGAAGTTCTTATAGCTCCAAAAAAAGGAGAAGGAGAAGCTCAATTGACTTTTGAAGGCCCTGGGGTTATCTCTGGCAGAGGTCATTCCATTTCTTTTGGAAAGCCGGGAGATATAATAGAACTAAATATTCCAGACGTGGAGTACAAATGGCCAGAAAAAATTCGTCGAGATACTATCTTTTTGCATTTATCCGAACCCAAGCCCAACCAACATCTTTTGGGAGATAAAAATAATAGCTGGCAACCAGAAGAAGATATTATCATTCAGAAGTTAAAGCTTCAGTACAATATTTTTGATTCAGAGGATAATTTACTTCAAGTAATCTTATACGATAATATGGGCAATCCTTTTCTTGATAGCGGAATTCTTTCAAAAGATAAACTTGGTTATTATCAGATCGCCAAAGAAGCTTCCGATGAAATTGTTAACACTATTTCTGCTGATGAAGGATTTTATTTAGTCATTCCTAAAGCCCAAGGCATTGAACAGTTAAGCATAAGTATAGAATACATTTATAAATAATCAAAATGAAAAATTTTAATAAAATTAATAGCGCAGGCTTATTCCTGCATTTTTTGTTTTTGATATTTTGTATTTTAAAATAATAAAGACTTATTTTTTAAAACATGCAAAATTATGAAACTTATTGTTGGTTTAGGTAATCCAGGGGAGAAATATAAAAAAACTCGCCATAATCTTGGTTTTAGGGTAGTAGAAAAATTATTTACTTTTCATTCTTGCCCGGATTTTAAATTTAATAAAAAGTCTAATTCTTTAATTTCCCAAAAGAAGATTAATGACGAGAAAGTCATTCTTGCTCTACCTCAAACTTTTATGAATGAAAGCGGGGGAGTAGTTAAAACTTTATTAAATTATTATAATAAATCGATTATTAACGATTCGGAAAAATTAGGAACTGTTCTTTGGGTTATTCATGATGATCTTGCTCTCCCGCTTGGCAAAATTCGTATTTCTCGAAAAGGCTCTTCTGGTGGCCACAAAGGAATAGAGTCAATCATTGAGGCTTTAAAAAATGAAAATTTTGCTCGCTTTCGAATAGGAATCAAGCCTTTAAAATTAGAATTTATTTCAAATCAATTTAAAGTGAGAGATTTTGTCCTCCGAAAATTCACTCCTCAAGAGGAAAGAATCATCCAAAATTCACTTCAAAAAGTCTCTCAAGCTATTGAATTAAGCCTTTTTGAGGGATTAGAGAAGGCAATGAACAAGTTTAACTAATGAAAATTTTGAAACTTGAAATCTAAAATTTCAAATCTCGGATGAACTTTAAGTGATCTAAGTTCAAAACAAGTAAAATTCAGCTATTAAAAAGTTTTCTTTCAAAATTTTTAGCTTACCTAAATTCACATTTGAATTTAAAGTCGAACATCCGCTTCTTTATCTATTTTTTATTTCCCGACTTGAGAAAGTTTTTTTTAAAAAACAAAAGGGGAGAATTTCTGGCTTTCTCCCCAATTTAATCACAGAATCCAAATGTCCCTCAAGGAGCCCCCCCCTTGGCAATTAGGAAGGCGCCAAAGAATATGACCATTATTGCTACTAATTGAATGCAGAAGCCTATAATAGAAGCAATAACAGCCTCCCCTCCTTTTTTTTTCTCTTTAAGTGCCCCTGCCGCTGCAAAGAAAAGGTCACCCAGAAGAACAAAAATTACCGCTCCCGCAATTGCAACTAATGCAACAATCATTATCATCATTATCATCATTTCTCCCACGCTCCTTTCCTAATATTTTTATATTTTTACTTTCCGAGAAATTAGTCCCCCAGACCTAATGATCCATGATCTAATAGTTGATTTTTCTAATTTCCCAAACAATTATATCATAGCATAAAATAATAAATTTGTCAAGTATATGCACTGGATGAGGACATGGGTAACACTTTTGCTGTTTTCTGGTAGAACTGCCAAGGGGTGTCATATCCTAAGGATTGGTGAGGTCTAATGAAGTTGTAAGCAGTAAGCCATTCAGTAACTTCTTTATTAAATAATACCGGATTAGGATGAAAATTGCCAAGTCTGAGGAACTCTCTTTTTAAGGTAGCATTAAAGTTTTCATTGATTGGATTATCAGTTGGAGTTCTAGGTCTGGACCAATATTGGTTTATTTCTAATCTTTGACAAGCCTTGATGAATTCTTTATGGAAAGCAGAATCATTATCATGCAAAGCATTTAAGAAAGAACCATCTAAGAGATAGAATA
>DDKT01000043.1 GCA_002339755.1 Patescibacteria group bacterium UBA2591 | reverse complement strand
ACTTTAAATAGTATGATTGAGGAACCTGGAGATAGAGTAATAGCAGCCCAGTTAGCAATGGAGCTCTTTTTACCAGAGAAAGACACACCGCCTGAAGCAAAACCAATGATTGTAAAGCACATTTATGATAATTTCATTGGTGAGAATGGGGAGATTTATAATAAAGAGACAGCAAAAGTTCTTATTGATCTCATACGAATAGAAGAGAAGAAAGAGTTAAAAATTCGTTATTTAGCTATACTTAGTCATGACCTTCAACTTCAACAAGAAAAATATTACCCAAAAGATCTCACTAGAGAGAAAATAATAGAAATAGCAAATAAATCAAAAGCTTTTCAAGCAATTGCTAAGGATGGAAATTTGCCTCGTAGTCATAGAAAATGGGCACAATATATTCTAAATCCGTTTCCACAACTGCAATTTTATACTCAACTTTATGACAAAGACCCTGATGTTGAAATTCCTCCAAAAATTAGAGAGGAAATAACTAAAATTTCAGATCAACTAACAGAAGAAGAAAGGCAAAAATGGCAAAAATGGAAAGAAGGAGAGGGTTTAGTTTTCACAGGTAAGATAATGCGTCTTAATCCCTATCGCCTTCCTACCTGGAAAAAAATAGAACAATATGAAAAACTTACAGGTAGGCCCTTGCCGGTATATATAGTAAGGAAAGAAAATCCTCATTTTGTTTCTGTTCCTTTTCCTGTCGATCTCTCTAACAGATTAATAGGCGCAGTGACTGATTTCCGTGCAGGAAAAATAAGCAGGGATGACGTGTTTACTGAAGCCTCGATGTTAGAGGATGAATTTGTTAAAAGAATGAATCCTGAACAACAGAAAGAATTTTTGGGAAATAATGTTGAAGTCCGTTTTGGTACTGAGAAAAGTGAGCGGTTATAGTTTAAAAACGTTCTTCATTTCTATTTTAATAAAACTGCTAAAATTAAAATGGTACACAAATTATGATTAAATGGATTCTTACTCAAAGAAAAACAAATTGCCATCCTTCGCCTTTTTCCTGGACTCTCGGTCAGGATTTATCTTCTCGATGTGGAAAAAGCATGGGAGGTAGAAGTTATGGAAATATGTTATGTATTTGGAAAGATAAAATAGTTTTTTTATACACCAATGAAAATGAAATAAAAAAAGTAAAAGAACAAGTACTTAAACTTATAAAGACTCATCCTGGACATCCTGAATTTGTAAAAAATAAATTTTTAAAAGTTTCTTTTGAATTTATATCTTTTTCTAAAAGTTTGCAAAAAAAGAGATTAACTCGAGCTTCAAATAAAGAGCTTTGGCAGTGGTATCAAAAATATATAAAACTTTATCATAAGTCATATATTTGGGGAGAGCCCATAGCTTGGATAGGAAAAGAAAGTTTAGAGCAAGAACTCATCTCTTACTTTTCAAATCTGTTAAACAAGCAAAAGAAGATAGGTTTATTTGATCAATATTTCAATCTTCTTATCACTCCTCCAGAAATACCTTTTATATTTAAAGAAGAACGAGATTTACTTAAGATAGCCTTAAAAATTAAAGAAAACAAAGAATGGTGTAATTTGTTTTCTCTGTCAGTATCTCAAATATTATCTAAAATCCAGCAATTTCCAAAAATAAATCAAGAAATAGAAAAGCATTATCAAAAATATACTTGGGTTCCTTATGACTATGGAGCACTTCTTTGGGACAAGAAACATTTTATTAAAGAATTAAAGCGGTGGATAAAGAAAAAAGATCTATCTCAAAGACTGAAATATCTTCTAAAATATTCTCAAGTTCTAAAACAAAAGCAGACAAAAATAATCAACGAATGTAATATTCCAGAGTATTACCAACAACTTTTTAGAGCTTTACAAACTTGCTCTTTTTTATTCGATTTCAAAAAAGAAATTTATACAAAATCTCACTATTTTGTAAAAGGGTTATTGGAAGAAATAGCTCAAAGACTTAATTTAGATTTAGTAGGAGTTCAATATTTAACACCTGAAGAAATAAAAAGAATTTTATTGTTAAATAAAAAGGTTCCTTATGAGCGAATAAAAGAAAGGCAAAAGCTTTGGATTATTCATTGGCCTGGTGATGGATCGGTAGTTTTATTAGAGAATGAAAAAGCTAGAAATTTTTTAAGAAAAATTGAAAGTGCCGAAGAGGCAAAAGAGGAAACTTGCATTATAAAAGGGCAAATAGCTTGCCCGGGCAAATATAAAGGACGAGTGAGAATTATTTTGGATGCTCGGAAAATTGGAGAGATGAAAAAAGGAGAGATTCTTGTAACTGCCATGACTAGTCCTGATTATATTTTGGCTATAAAAAAAGCTGGAGCTATTGTTACTGATGAAGGAGGGTTAACCTGCCATGCGGCTATTGTCTCAAGAGAATTAGGGATTCCATGTGTAATCGGAACAAAAATAGGAACTAAGGTGTTAAAAACCGGAGATAAAGTAGAAGTAGATGCCCAGAAAGGAGTTGTTAAAAAAACAGAAAGTCGCTAACCAAGAATCAGAAGATAACACCTTCTTTTCTTATCTTTTTTTTCAAGAGAAAAAATAAAGAGAATCCTTTGGGATAACGATATTCCAAACACTGTAAATATTTTCACAAAACTTCTGGAGCCATTGAGATGAGCTTAGTAAAGCCACGGTCTCTGAGCTCGCGAGCTACTGGACCAAAAATACGGGTAGCTTTTGGTTCCTTTGTTTTTTTATCAATAATAACAGCAGCATTATCATCAAATCTAATATAAGTTCCGTCTTTACGCCGGGCTTCTTTTTTTGTTCGTACCACAACAGCATGCAAAACATCACTTTTTTTAACCATTCCATAAGGTTCCGCTTGCTTAACTACTACTGTTATAATATCGCCTAATTTGGCGTATCTTTTTTTATAACCACCCAAAACCCGAATACACATCAGGCGCTTAGCTCCAGTGTTATCAGCTGCTTTAAGTATAGTTCTGTGTTGAATCATAAGTTTAATTAATAAATTTGAATTTCAAGACTTAAATACTAAAAGAGATTCAAACAAAATCTTCCGGATAAAAATATCTTCCAGAATTCATTTTTTTATTGATAGATCACTCTCCATCTCTTTTCTTTACTTAGCGGTCTACATTCAACAAAAGTCACTTTATCTCCTATTTTATATTTATTTTTCGGATCATGAACTTTAAACCGACGGCTTATCTTATAATATTTCTTATACTTTGGGTGCAATCTGCTGCGATCAACTCGAACCACTATTGTTTTATCCATCTTATCAGAGACTACAATCCCTTCAAAAGTTCTTCGAATCAGTTTTTTGTTGTTTTTGGACATAGTTAGAAAATATGCAGAAAAATAAATTTCAAATTATGAAAAAGAATTTTTTAATGCTAAGAATAATTATGCCGCGGGAGAGATTCGAACTCTCAATCCTGAAACAGGAACAGGATCCTAAGTCCTGCGTGTCTACCAATTTCACCACCGCGGCAAAAAAGAGAGAAGTTAACTAAACGGATTTTATCACTTTTTATTTTAGCTGACAATTCTTTTTTAATAAAAAGCATTTTTATAAAGGCGTTGTTTCACTAAGAGCTCAAAGATGCATATTAATTCTTCAGATTTTTAAAATAACTAATCCAATAATCGATCTCAATTTTATTACAGTTTCAAGAAGTTATTTATTGAAAGATTTAAAATCTTCCTGAAGCTGTTATGAAGAGCCTTACAATGAATTCCGACTTCAAGCCTGCGCCTGAAGGTTTATAAAAGCGAAATTAACAATTATTTTTAAGCATTCTTTAACTCCTTCTTTTAGGTTAATGACTTTATCCAAGCTAAAAGGATATTTTGATTTGGATAAATTTTCTTTAGTTAGTTTCTTTACCCACATTATACCAAGAAATATGCTAAAATGCTAATTTAAGCTAAACTCCAAATCAAAATAGTCTATTTATTTAGGATTATTTCCATATTTTTCTCAGATTCAATACGTTAAACTTAACAAATTTTTTAATTTTTGCCAAGGGATGTGTTGTGCTCATCTAAAATGAGCCTGAGGAGTAAAAATTTACAAAGCACAAAAGAAGATACTGTCCAATTAAGGCCTTGCTGGATTACGTGGGCGACTTGTAAAAATCAATAAGAAACGGTATCTTAGAAGTAAAGAATCAATAAAATTTCAAGATTCAAAATTAAAATGATAAAATAAAATAAAAGAGACAATTTACGAATATTCGATAAATTCTACTTTGCAGATTTTCAATTTATGCCTATTAATATCAAAAAAAATCTACCTAAACTAGATTTCAATATCACTAATAGATGTAATTTTCGTTGTTTTCATTGTTGTTTTACTTCTGGAGAATTAGAAATGAGTGAATTTTCTATTAAGAAAATTGAAAAAATTTTAAAGCAATTTAAAGAACTCGGCGGCTGGCGGATTGATATTACCGGAGGCGAACCTTTGATGCGAAAAGATATTAAAGAAATAATTACTTTATCAAAAGAATTAAATTTAAAGACCGAATTAGTTACCAATGCTTCTCTTCTTAATAAAAAAATTTTAAAAGAATTTAAAAAATTAAATCTCGATGGGATAGCTATTAGTTTAGATGGCTCTATTTACAATGTTTATAGTAAAATAAGGCCTATTAGTAAAATTATGTTTAAAAAAGTTTTAGAAAATATTAAAAATTGTGTTGAATTTGGATTTTATACTAAAATTAATACAGTAATTTTTAAATCAAATTTTGATGATTTAGTAAATATAAGCAAGTTAGCCATTAAACTAGGAGTTAACGAACATGGGTTTTATTATTTTAGCCCTATTGGCAGAGGAGAAAAATTTTTTTTAGAAATAGTTAATCCATTAAGCTGGCTTAAAATTGTAAGAACGAAATTAATAAAATTGAAAGATAAAATAAAATTTTCCTTAGAGGTTCCTATTATTGAAAAAGAATTAGCTGACAAGTTAAATATTGGGTGTTTTATGGAAAATCCTTGGCACCTTCAAATACTTCCTGATGGAAATGTTTATCCTTGTGCCATTATGGCTTCTTATAACAGACCTTTAGGAAATTTATATCAGGCTTCTATCAAAGATATCTGGCAAGAAAAGAAATTCTGGAATGGTACTTATTATAAAAAGGAAGTTTTATCTCTTTTTAAAAAATTTGGTGGTTGTGTAAATTACCCTTCTTTTTCACATTTGATTAAATCTAACCAATATAAATTTGTTTGTCTTTGTCGTAAATTTAGTATTTTGGATCTTATTTTAAAACCTGAGTAAATCAGAGTAATCAAAAATTTTGTAATAAAATGTCTAAAAAATTTATAGTCTTTGAAGGAGTTGATGGAGCTGGAAAAACTGCCTGTATTAAAAAAGTCATAGAGAAGTTAAAAGGAAAGCACAAAATTATCTATAATAAAGGCATAGGTTCTGAAACATTCATAGGTAAAATTGCCAGACGATTCCATACCACCTTTCTCTTTTTGTTGGAGATGTTTTTTGTTACTTTAAAAATTTTAAAACCTTATTGGCAGGGAAAAATCATTTTTCAAGACAGATATATTTTTTCTGTAGCTTCTCATCTTCCGGATATCAATAAAAAATATAATCGATTTTTAATAAAAATTTTTAATCCATTTTTTCTAAAACCGAGTCTTATAATCTATTTTACGGTTTCTTTAAAAGAGCGCTTAAATAGACTTCAGGAATCAGCTAGTAATAATCCTTTCCATCAAATCTTGATAGATAATCCAAATCTAATTTTAGAACGAGAGAAAAAATTTTATGAATTACTCCAGCCATATAAAAATAAAACTGTAATTGTTGATACAACTAATAAAACTATTGAAGAAAGCACTGATGAAGTCAGCCAAGCCCTTGACAAATTTTTTAAAAAGATCTATTATAATAAAAAGGATCTCTAAGCAAGATCTTTATAAAACATGGAAGGGAGGAACTAGTAAAATGCCTACAGAAACTGTAGAAATAGAAACGGGGAAGATAGAAATAATAGAAGATGAGGATAAGGGAAAACCAGAGACAAAAACAGGAGGCGTCTTGAAGCCACCTGGGGAAAAGCCACCAATTGGGATTGACACTATTCCTCCAAAGAAGGGCGGAGATGATGAACCAATAAAAGAAGGTGGAAAGGGTGATTAAAAAATGATTAAGAAGAATGTTGGTTGGGGGTTTGGGGATTGCAATATGAATTGCAAGCATTGTTATAATGCTTCTTGTCCTCAAGCCCCTGAATATAAATTTGAAGAACTCAAATCAATAGCCGACAATATCTGTCCTGAAATTTGTAATTTAAACTACGGAACAGGAGAGTTTATTTTCAACCCTCATGTCCTAAAGTTAGCAGAGTACATTTCTGAAAAATATCCAGGGGTAAAGCAGGCTCTAACCACCAATGGATCCAGCTTTATCCTTATGAGACCAGAAAAGGTAAAAAAAATTTTCCACGATATTGATGTTTCTTTGGACTTTCCTGATGAGGTATCTCATGAAGAATTTCGTGGCCATCCTTTAGCTTGGAAATGGGTAATAGGGACCTTAGAAGCTTGCCGAGATTTAAAAATCGAAGCCTCTATTGTTACTTGTGTAACCAGCCAAACCACTGATAAGGACATTGAAAGATTTTTTAAACTTATTTTACAATATGGGGATGAGTTTTGTTGGCGGATAAGTTGGTTTAGAAAAACTGGTCGAGGAAAATCTGATCTTCAATTATCAACAAAAAGGGTTTGGGAAATTATGGAATTTCTTTCAAAAAGAGTAGTTTTTGAAACCCTTGATCCTTTGATGGCGAGTATTTTAGGAGTAGCAGAATCAAATTTAGAAGGTTGTCCCTGCGGAAAACTTTCTTGTCGCATTCAAACAAATACAACAGTTACTCCTTGTGTCTTTCTCAAGGGTAGTCAATGGTCAGGAGGATCAGTTAAAAAAGATAATTTGGAAAGGATTTTCCAAAGTGAAACTTTCCAAATTTTCCGGAACCGTAAACCCAATTTTTGTCAAGATTGTCAATATTGGACAACTTGTCAAGGAGGATGCGCAGCTCGAGCTTTTCTTCATTCTGGAGATTTAAATGCTCCTGATGATTATTGTCCAATAAAAGCAGGTTTACAGTTAGATTGGATTAAAGACACAAAGATAGAAATGGCAAAAACCGATAAAGTTCATAGCAATTATCTTTGTACTTTAA
>DDKT01000019.1 GCA_002339755.1 Patescibacteria group bacterium UBA2591 | reverse complement strand
ATATGTATCTGAACCTGGACAGACCCCCGTATTAAATGATCTAAAATATAAGTAAGACGGAGCTGGTTAAATGATTTAATGCATTGTATTCTGTATTTTCCCAAAAAAAATCGAGAGAAATTTTTTCTCTCGATATTATATCTTATTACTTTTCTCTCCTCCTTCTCCCTTTTGAGTTTAAGGCAGTTGCGGAAGCTTTTTTGTTGTATCTCCTTCTCTTTGAGAAGAGCTCTTGGGATTATCGGAACTATTGTCATTTCTGCCACTGTCATTTCTACCACCACGATTTCCTCTTTTGTGAATCTTAATATACCAATGTAAGAAATGAAACCGATTCGTATGCCCCATTCTTCTCACCTCCTGTTTCTATAATTATTATCTTTATGAAATCCTGTCAAGTATTTAAGCCCACTTATCCTATGACTCTTAGAAATATCATACCTCGGAGAATTTAAAAGAGTAAAGACTTTAAGCCTCGATCTTTTTAACCAACTTTCTAAAAAATTTAATTTGACAAATTTTTAAAGAATTGATATTTTGAAAGTAATTGGAGAGCTGTTATTTTAAATTCCAAGATCTATGTTAAATTTCGAAGAAATATCAAGACAAATTTGCGAAAAGGAGAATTTAGAAATTTTAAAAATTTTAAGGACTTTATCTGGAATAAAACAAACACTTCTTTGTCAAAGAGAAAAGGATAAGGTTGTCTTAAGTATTGGCGAACAAAGACCGCCAGTCTTTCGAAATGGATTTGAATCCGAAAAAATAGTCATTCCCCGAATAATAAAACAAGATGTGATTTTAACAAAAGACTTTAGTGAAGCAGAAGTGACAGAAGTTCCTTACGAAATCGAAGAATGTCTTGAAGGCGAAGCTTTTACCGAGATTTGGGCAAAAAGAGAAATAAAAGGCATTCCCCTGTCAGAAGATTTAGAAGAAGAAATAATAAAAGTATATATTGATTTACGAGAACTATTTGACAATCTTCTCATAACCAAAGAATTTATTTCTACGTTCAGTGAATGGTTCAGAAGAGTTTTCTGGAAATGGATTACAGTAATCAAAGCAAAGAATCTTATTACTTTCCAAGATCAAGATAGAATTCTTGGAAAAATAGCTGATCATCCGGATTATAATAAATTAGTCCAACCAGAAATCAGCCATGGTCATTTTGCTATTACTCATTTTATTAGAATGCCGGATGGAAGAACAGGAATTGTAGATTTAACTCATTTTGGCTTAAGGCCGAGATATTATGATCTAGCTTTTCTTCTCTGGAGCCATTGGTTTTGGATGAGAGAAGAAATCCTAGATAAGCCAGAAGAAATTTGGGAATATATGAAAAATTTTTTCAAGAAGATGCAAAGGAATAGTCCTAAAGAATTTCAAGATGAAATATCTTTAAAACAATTCTATTTAGTTCTTTTAGAAAGAATCCTAGGAGCCCTATATGACATAGCAATAACTACCGATCATGTCGAGCAGATTTTTAAAGAAGAGGAACAAAGACAGAAATTGACTAAATTCCTTCAAAAAATTTTAGAATGCTGCTTGGAAGCGCTGTCATTTCCAGGAAAGACCGAAAATTAAATCCACTTTTTTGTCCTGATCTGGAAATTTTTAAATCTCTGCTTCAGAAAATCAATTATATAGAAAAGAGATTGAAATCAATTTAGAATTTTGAGCTTATCAAAAAAGGGGGTGTAGTTAAGTGGTATAACGCCGGTCTCCAAAACCGGGATTGGGGGTTCGATTCCCTCCACCCCTGCCAATGAAGAGAAAGTAAGTCTTTACAGATCATCATTTCGCCGTGCAGAGCAAAAACCATCAAAGAGTTCGATAAAAAATCGACTCCAGTCATATTTTTACAAAAGAAAATTTTTTTGATATAATTTTCCCTAAATGTATGTCAGAAAAAGAAGCAGATTTTATACCCAATACAAAAAATTCATTATCAAAAAAGGAAATAACTATTGATGGGAAGCTTTATGTTAGACCAGAATTTATGCCTGGTATAGAAATAGGCGAAAGTATCTACGAACTTCCTGCATATCAAGAACTACTTAAAGAAGGTGAAAAAGATAATTGGACAACTGAAGACTATGAGAATGAACTAATGGATTTGAAGTGTCAATTATTGGGTGCAAAAAATTTTTTAAGAACTATTAAACTTTTTAAAAACACTGAAAAAACTGAACCTGGGGAGTGGCCAATTGTTTCTACTGAACTCTTGGATATTTATAAAACAGATACAAAAAACGAGTTTGTTATCGTATACAGAGGATTTGAAACCAAGCGAGGCGTTAAAGGCAGATTTAATAAAAGTTCTACTTGGGTTTTACGGGTTAAAAAAGAAGAATTGCTTAATCATTTTTTGCCAAAAGAATTACATGAAAACAAAGAAATCTTTAAAAAAGGAAATGATATTAAATATATTGATCCTAAAAGTTCTTATCTAGAATATTTTTTATAAACTTTTCAAAAGGTCGAAAAAATCGAATTAATAAAACTATAAAAGAGGAAAAAATTATGGTCGAACAAAGAGAACTCAAGTCAGAGATCATTGAAGATCACTCAGAAGTTATAACCAAGTTTGTAGAGGAAGTTTTTGGTAATATAGAGGACATAAAAGAGGAAGAAACATCTCCTTTAAGAAAGATTTTGGGCAAGAAAAAAGAGAAAAGAATTTCTTTATTTGATACAATTTTGGAAAATTCGAAAGCCATTGCCTTTTTACTAAGATTGATGGAGCAAGGTTCGCTTCTTAAGAAAACAGGATCTTTTTTGTCAGCTCCTGAATTAGTTACTGAACGGGCTAAGTTTTCTATTGAACATGAACAAGACTCAATTAGAGGTCGTGCAAAAGGTCAACCTATATTGGGGTATCGTCCTCGAGGTGCACCAAAGGAAGCAGAAGCTTTCTTGATATTGATTAAAGAACAAGATAAAGAAGGGGAAGAGCAAACTAGATACGAAATCTATGAGCTAGAAAAGATGGATAGAATAACCGGGGAAATAGGAGCAAGAACTAGACTAGAATCTTTAGGTTTCGGTGATCCTAAAGTAGAAGAATCTCTTGATCTCGATGGTATTTCAGAACAGCTTAAAGCAGCAATAGAATCAAAGTTTAAAATCAAGAAATGAGAGCCTTTGATTCTGTGTTATGTTTTGACTTCACAGTTTTTCTGTAGAAATTTTTCTTTCAAAGAAAAACTTGAAATTATCAAAGAAAATGGTAAAACCATCTATTTTTGGGTTTGCCGTCTTGTAATCGCAGACGGTAAAATGTATTAAAACTATTTTCAATACATGCAACCAAAATTTTTTATCTATCATCTCAGATGAGGAAAACGAAGTTTTCCGGATCATAAAAGTATCAATTTTCTGTTTCATTTTATTCTCAGAATCATGCTCCTCTCAATAATTATTGTTAACTGGAATGTAAAAGATTTGCTTGAAAAATGCCTAACTTCTATTTATAGAAGCGTTAATTCGAGCGGAAATAAAAAAGATTCTTCTTTTGAGGTTTTTGTGGTTGACAATGGGTCAAAAGACGAGAGCGTAGAAATGGTTCAAAAAGAGTTTCCCCAAGTAAAATTAATTATTAATAAAGAAAATCTTGGTTTTGCTAAAGCAAATAACCAAGCTATAAAACAGACACAAAGCGAGTTTATTCTATTGTTAAATCCAGATACAGAGATACTGCAGAAAAGTTCTCTTTTTAAAATGATAGATTTTATGAAAGCCCACCCAGATTGTGGAATAGCTGGTTGTAAATTATTAAATACTGATAGAACGCTTCAACTTTCGATTCGTAGATTCCCTACTTTAATTTCCCAAATAATCATTTTAACTAAAACACCGAATTTTTTTCCTTGGCTAGTCAAAGAATATTTAGGATTTAATAACAATTATCAAAAAATACAGAAAGTAGATCAAGTTATGGGATCTTTCTTTATGATTCGGAAGAAAGTCATTGAACAAATCGGACTTCTGGACGAAAATTTTTGGGCTTGGTTTGAAGAAGTGGATTTTTGCAAACGAGCAAAAAATATTGGCTGGAAAGTCTACTACACTCCAGAGATAGAAATTATCCATCACAAAGGTCAAAGTTTTAATCAATTAGTTAAAAAACAAAAGGTATTTAATAAATCTCTTTTATATTATTTTAAAAAACATCACTCCTTTTTAGCTTGGTTTATTCTTTATCTTATGCAGCCCTTAAGTCTATTTTTAACTTTTTTGGATGAAAAAATGAGGATTAAAAGAAGAATAGGGAAGAAAAAATATTTATAAAAACTTAAATTTACGAAATTTATGACCCTTCAACAAATCTACAACTTGGCTATCCAAATGGGGATCCAAAAAGACCCAAGAGGAAAAGACCGAATTAAAAAACTTTTAGTTCGAGAAAAAGAAAAATTTAAAAATCTTAAAAAAGATGAACAAAAAGAATTTGATAAGGAAAGATTATTTAATCCTTATTCTGACACTCGGATTCTTTATGGCTCTCCTTTAAAAAAAATAAAAAGAGTTTTGGTTGGCATTGATATTGGTGTTTCCGAGGTTCTTTTAGCTGAAAAATTAAAAGAGAGGAAAAAGCCGATAGATTTAATTATTTCCCATCATCCTCTAGGTAAAGCCTTAGCTGGTCTTGATGATGTTATGCATCTTCAAGCAGATCTTCTAGCTTCTTATGGTGTACCAATTAACATAGCAGAGAGTCTTTTGGAAAGAAGGATAAGTGAAGTAGCAAGAACTGTTTCTCCTTTAAATCATAACCGGCCTGTTGATGCTGCTAAGCTTTTAGACATTGCTTTAATGTGTATTCATGCTCCTGTCGATAATCAAGTTTATCAATTTGTAAAAAAGAAAATAAATCAAAATAAGCCAGAAATAGTAGAAGATATTCTTAAAATCTTGAAAGATATTTTAGAATATAAAGAAGCTGCCTTGCTTAATGTTGGTCCGAAATTGTTTACTGGAAGATTGGAGCGAAGAGTTGGTAAGATAGCTTTAACAGAGATAACTGGCGGCACAGAAGGATCAAAAGATATATACGAAAAACTTTCTCAAGTTGGGATTGGCACTATCCTCGGTGTGCATATGGAAGAAACACACAGAGAAGAAGCAGAAAAACATCACATTAATGTAGTTATTGCTGGTCATATAGCTTCTGATTCTCTAGGGATGAATTTGTTTCTTGATAAATTAGAGAAACAAGGCATAGAGATAATCCCTTGTTCAGGACTTATTAGAATAAAAAGATAAAACCCAGAAGTCGAAACTTGAACTTAAAAATTATGTCTATTTTTTTCGGCAAATATTTCCGTTTAACTTTAATCTTTATTCTCTTTTTAGAGATTCTTTCTTTTTGTGGATATCTCTATTCAGAAATAAATACTTTAGTTTTTTTTGTTATCTCCTTTTTTGCCTTTGTTTTAAGCCTTAAAAAACTGGAGTATGGTTTATACATTTTATTAGTCGAACTTTTTATCGGTTCTAAGGGCTACCTTTTTTCTTTTGAAATAAACGGGATAAATTTGTCGATCAGAATTGCTTTATTTTTGATAATAATAAGCGTTTGGTTTTCTAATTTACTCATAAATCGATTTATCTTAAAAAAGAAACTAACTAATTTTTCGAATCAAGAAAAATCCATTTATATTCCTTATCTTGCGCTTTTTCTTTTTATTGTCTGGGGACTAATTTGGGGACTGATTCGGAACAACACTTTTGAAAATATCTTCTTTGATTTCAATGCTTGGCTTTATTTTCTTTTAATTTTTCCCTTTTTGAGTACCTTTAAATCATGGAAACAACTAGAAAGCATCTTTCAAATTTTTACCGCCTCTCTTATTACTCAAAGTTTAAAAACCCTCTTTGTGTTTTACGCTTTCTCTCATTATTGGACAGTAGGTCTAGGAGAGCTCTATTCTTGGATAAGAAGTACAGGAATAGGAGAAATTACTCAATTAAAAGAAGGGTTCCATAGAATTTTTTTCCAAAGCCATCTTTATTTGCTTATTGGTTTTTTTGTCTTTTTGATAATCTTTTTAAACAAAAAAAACATTACAGAAGAATCAAGGCAGCAGTTAAAAATTAAAAATTTACATTTTCTATTAGTTTTCTTTTTTAGTCTTCCTGTTTTAATAAGTTTTTCCAGATCTTTTTGGGTTGGAACCTTAGCAGGTTTGTTTTTTCTTTTTTTCTGGATTGGTTTTGAGTATTTTAAAAAAAGAAAATTTCCTTCTCGATCTTATAAAATTTTCTGGTTTGAAATTTTTAAACTAGGAAGCCTTTTGATTTTACTTTTTGTTTTACAAATTACTTTTATTTGGGCTTTAATCAATTTTCCAAAACCAAAAAGACCAATTGTTGATTTTTCTCTCATGGCCCAAGAACGAATCACTACTTCACCTGGGGAAGCGGCGGGTATAAGTCGACTTAATCTTTTGAGGCCGTTATTTCGGGAGATTTTTAGGCATCCGATTGTTGGATCCGGCTTTGGAACTACTGTGACTTATCAGAGTAGCGATCCGCGAATCTTAACTTCTGCTCCAGAAGGATGGTATACTACTTATGCCTTTGAATGGGGATATTTAGATATTTGGCTAAAAATAGGATTAATTGGCCTTTTAGTTTATTTGTGGTTAATTTGGACAATTTGGCAAAAGGGATGGCAAATAATAAAAGAAGAAAAATCTAGTTTTGCGTCTTCTATTAGCCTAGGGATGTTGTTGGGCTTATTAGCTATTTTTGTAACTAATATTTTTAGTCCTTATCTTAATCATCCTCTTGGTATTGGTTATCTTATGCTTTGTAGTTTAGTTTTTCAGGTCTTTGAAAAAGAACAGATCGGTTATCCCGAATAAAAAGAAAGAATAATTTTTAAAGAATATCTTTCTCTTTAATTTTTCTTTAATATTTTCTATAATATTCTATAAAAGACTAGCACATAGGCGCTCGGTCGCTTCGCTCCCTCGCGCGCTATTCCGTCCTAATTTTGCGAAGTAATACGGGGGGCGGCACACTCGTTCTCCCTTCGGG
>DDKT01000007.1 GCA_002339755.1 Patescibacteria group bacterium UBA2591 | reverse complement strand
TGTTAACTTTCTTCTTGTTTTCATAGACATGGTAGAATAAATATTATTATTTGTGAAGACTGATTCTATTCTACCACATCTTTTAGCAAGTTAAAGGACTACTCCAAAACTTGGGGTTCAGGTCTAATAAGAAACTTAGTCTAAAGATTTAAATTATTTTTAGATTCAGTAATCATTTCCCTTTTCTTTTTTTCTTTCATCTCTGAATAATCCTTAACAAAAACAGAAATAGCTGTAGCTACAGGAACAGCCATTAAGGCTCCCAAAATACCAGCTAAGCGACCACCAATTAAAATAGCCAGAATAACAACAATCGGATTCAAGCCTACTACTTTTTTCATTACTCGAGGAACAACAATTTGGTTCTCTAATTGTTGAATAATTATATATAAAATAATAACAGAAACAGCTTTGATTGGAGATTGATTAAAAGCCAAAAACACAGCTGGAATAGCTCCGACAATTGGTCCGATAAAAGGAACAATTTCTGTAATACCAGCAATAAGCGCTAAAAACAAAGCATAATTTATCCCCAAAATAGAAAGACCGATAAAGCTTAAAAAGCCAATAATTAAACATAAAAAAAGTTGTCCCTTAAGCCAAAGACCTATTTTTCTTTGAATCCGAACGATTAAAGAAAAAATTTGAATATGAAATCGAGCTGGCAAAATCTGTTGAGAAAATTTTAAAATTGCTTGCTCTTTAAGAGTCATATAAAAAATAAGGACTAATAAAAGCATAAAGGAAAAAAATCCGCCAAAAGCGCCTCTAAAAATACCGAAGATATTTGCCTGAGCCGCTCTGCTTAGATCTACACCCAAGGAGATTAAAATCTTTTGAATATCTTCTACCGGAGCAGGAGTTTCCTGCCAAGCAACAAAAAAAGAACTTATCTTTTGATAATAAAGAGGAAGTTCTTTAGCTATTTGATTGATTTCAGCAACAATAGGAGGTATAAGAAGGGCTATAACTAAACTAAGAATAGCAAAAAATACAAGATAAATAATAATCAATCCTATGAAACGAGGAATCCTCTTTCTCTGAAGAGTATCAATCCAGGGCGAAATGGTAGCACTGAAAATAATGGCTCCAAAAAGAATAATTAAAATATCTTGAATTACATAGAGAAATACTAATAATAAAAATACTAAAACTACTTTAATGATAGTTAAGATGGAAATATCAATGGTAAGATTTCGATTGCTTGCTTGGTTGTCCATAACAGAAATGTTGGTATATTTAAAATAAAAATTCTTACTTTTGCCTTTTCCCTTTTAATGTATCATTTTTTCTTTTAATTTGCAATAGCTATATGGAGTTATGCTTATCCAATATTATACATCTCCCCTATCTCTTCTTTTTTCTCCCTCGATGATCCGAATAATCAAGAGAGGTGATTAAATAATCCTATTTTTAATCAAAAAATCTTTTATAGTTTCAAAAATTTTCTGATGACCTTTTGCATCAGGATGTATACCATCACCTAATGTCCTTTTATAATCTGATCCCATAAGTTTATTAAAAAAATTAATAAAGTAAACTTTATTTTCTTTACAAATAACTTTTATCATTTCGTTGTATTTTTTAATATAGCTATTCTTATAGGATCTATCTGGAACCCAAGGAATGGGGTCTGTTTTTGACTCATCAACTGGAGCTAAACTAATAAATATCACTTTAGAAGTAAATTGTTGGGCAAAATTAATTAATTTTTGAATATTTTCCCTAAATTTTTCTGGTTTAATTCTAAAATTATTTTTGTTATTAATAAACTGAGAGTCGTTGACTCCTATTGAAAAAATAATTATGCATTCCTTTTTCGAACCCAGCCTTGCTTTGGTTTCTGGAATAAATCTTTTTAGAACCTCCTCTGATGATTCATCTATTGGAATACCCAGGTTATAAACATTGTGTTCTTTTGGTTGTGAAATATCCAGATATTTCCTGAGCCTTGAAACCCAGCCTCCTTCTTTGTCCCAGGCGCCATAAGTTATACTATCTCCAAAAACTAAAATTTGAGCCATAAAAATGTGATTAAGAGAAATTTTTATAAATTAAAAATCAAAGATTATTCTTTTTGCATTAACATATCAAATGATTTTGTCTCGATTTTATCTTTATCAAGTCCTAATTTCTCAAAAATCTTCTTTAACTCTTCTTCATTTTCACCTTGCAAACATAAATAATGTCCTACTGAGTATTGTAAATTAAGTTGTTTTGATTTTGCCCAAAATTAAGCCAAAAGTAAGGAAAAATCCTGCAAGCCAATTCACAAATGTCAGTAATTCTTTAATAAAAACAATTATAAAAATTATATCAGCTAATTTATAAAATTCTCTTTTACTTTTTATTGTCACTTTGGTTCCAAGAAGCTTATCAAGAATATAGCTTAAGCTTTTTCCATCATCTATTTTTATTTGTTTAAATTGAAATTTCTTGGAAATTGGATCATGTTCGAAAAACAACAAAAAGTTTCCTCTTTCAGGTAAGTGACCTTCTGGGTAAATTCCAATTTTAAGGTTTGTTTTCTCTTTTGAATTAAAATAAATATCTATTGCTTCAACTTCTGAAATCCATTGAGCACCAATATTTTTTAGAGAATTTTTTAATTTCTCCAGATCATTAATTTTCACCTTAATTTCAGTTGCCATATATTTTTTAAAATTTAATAAACTCAACTGTTTTAGATAAGTTTTTTTATTAGATCTCCAAACAAATCAAGATAATAAACTTTTTTCTCATCGATTAAAAATGGAGATAGACGTTTTTTGAAATTTTTAATATCGGGCTTAATTTTCTTAAAATAAATATTCTCTAATTTTAAAAATAATTCTTTTTCTTCTTTAACTTTCATTTCAGGAAAAAGTTTCCGAGCTGGTCTTATTTTATGGCTAAAAAACCAAACTAAATCATAAAAATCTCTTGGCAAAAATTCTTTTCTAGTTAAAATCGCCCTAATTTTTTGAGCCAAAAGAAATTCTAAAGTATTGGTAATAACAGCCTGCACTAAACCAAACCGACTTAAAATAAAAACTTCTATCTCAGGTTTAATTTTTGGGGTAGTGTAATTTATTTTAATAATTAAATTTTCTTTTGGATCAGAACTTATTTTAAGTTGAGATAATAAATTTTTAAATTTAAATTCTCCAATTCCAGAATCATTAGTTTTTTTTATTTTATATTCTATTTCAAATCCTTCTTTTTCTAATTTATTTTTTATTTTTAAAAAAAGCTCTTTGATTTGAGAAAAATTAAGAGATAAATTATCAAAATCTAAATCTTCAGAAAATCTATCTAAATCCCTTAAAAGTCTTAGACTTGTTCCGCCAATAAAAGAAAGAGATTTTCCTATCCTTTCTTGATAAAGATAATAGATAATTTTGCTTTGAAGATATTCTCGAATTAAAGCCCTCTTTTTATTCAGGGGAATCCCCAGCCTTTCCCCTTCTTCTTTTAATGTTTCTAAGAAGAATTCATTTAACATTTTTTTCAATTAAAATTTTAATTAAATGATGAAAACTTTTTTTCTTTTTTGGGACTAATTTTGTCCACTTTTTAAAATTTTGCCAATTAAAATCTCGAGTTAAAGATAATCTTAATTCTTCAATAAATCCTTCGGCAGATTTTATCCCTTTTCCTTTTAAATAGAGATAATCAAAAAGAGCTTTTTCTGGCAAAGCAATATTATAACTATATTTTTTTTCAGCTAAAATAGTTTTAAAGCCAAAAAATAAAGCAGGTTTAACTTTAGAATAAGAAAAAGAGCCATAATTTTTAATTTTGAAAGCCTTGGTTTTGTTAAGAGTAACTGAAGTGGTGACAAAAGGAATGTCTGGAATAATACTATAATAATTTAAAGCTGTCTCTAAACTAATATAAGAAGGAGAATAAATAAAATTAGCTAAAATAAAAGATTCTTTTATTTCATAATCAGAAATTTTATAAATTCCTCTTTTTATCTCCTCAAGATATTTCCTTTTAATCCAAAAATTTAGCTGGTTTAAAGTAATTTTTCTTTCAGCCTTAGGAAACCATTTAAATATATCCTCTAATTTAAATAAGGGGTAATCTCTAGCTTTATTTTTAAGCTCATTAAAAGTCATACAATTCCAATAATCACATTTTTTTATTATTATCGGAAATATTCTTCAAAATGTCAAATTTACCTCTTTGTACTTCAAAGACATAATTTTTATATACAATCTCTTAATTCTACATCAAAAATGATTTCCTCTCTTTCTATTTTAACCTAAAATCTGTGTTTTTAAAAGAGGTTTGGTTAATTTCAACACTCTCAGTCATTACTTTCTATAGTAATTTTTTCTTTTTCTGGCAATTCCGCTTCTGTTACTCCTGTGGAAAACCACTCACTATCACCATAAATCATTGAGTTTTCTTTTGCGATAATTCTTATAAAAACATTGCTATAACGAAGAAAATGATGGGTAGCAGTCCAATCATATTTTCCAATTGAAGCATCAACTATCGCTATTGGCGTTTCAAGACAATGAGTTTCAGGTTCTATATCTGTAGCCGGACCTTTGCTACATAAAAATATATCAACTTTATCAACTTCTTTACTTTCCCAAATAATTTTATATGTCTTTCCAATTATTAAATGATTTAGATATACTCCTTCAGGAGGAAAGAATACAGTAATATACGAAGTTTTATCTTTGATTCTTTCCCCTGGTAATTCTATCTCTCTTTCTGGTAATTCTATCTCTGCTATCTTAACTTCTAATTCTGACAATAATAATCGAGGTTGCCAAATTGAAAAGCCCCCAACCAAAAAAGCAAGAATCAAAATTATTAAAATTCCCACTGGGGTAGAAATTATTTTATTTTTATCCAACGCTGTATACTAAGACTGTTGAAAAATTGGTAATTCTAGAAAAACTTTCCTCTTCAAGAGAAAATTAAAGAGAAAACTTTTTATAATATTTTCCCTTTTGGGGTGATAATAAAATCATCACAGATTGGAGCAAATGCGCTTAAGCCACCATCATCTATTGCTCCGAGAATCCTTAAATCTCCATCTTTCTTATCTGGATCGTCATAAAATACCTCTATCTCAATTTGATAAAAATCTTCTCCCTCACCCTGAGCTTCGGTGTAAGGTTCATCATCAACTAACTTACGTAACTCTTCATAAGAGAGTTTTTGAAATTCTAAAAGCTTCTCCTCTAAAATCCTTTTTAATTTTTCTTTTTTCTCTTTTTTCATTATTTAAATTCATAAAACTACTTTCCTCCCCAAAATTTTAGGGGAATCTGACTTTTTATATATCTATACTCCTCATATTTTCATATTTTAAGATCAGGTTTTGGTCTGAGTCCTAATAAGGAATAATTAAAGTTTGTGTTGTTTAGATAATTAACAAATTCTTGAAAATCCTTTTTAAATAGAGATTGGTTAGTTTTTTGCCATCTTTAGATCTCTCTTTCATCTCTTGTTGGAATGTGATGAGAATTGTTTCTTTTTTGGGGTATTATAAAATCACATTAAATTTTTTCCCTCAAAAAATCAAAAGCAGTTAGGGCATAAATCTTAGTCACATCAATCACGCTTTTTATCTCTACATATTCATTTTTATCGTGCATTCCCGCGCCATCGCAGCCAAAATTCAGAGCTGGAATTCCTTTCTCAATAAACATCCACATATCGCACCAAGGACCAGCTTCTCCTAAATTTAGCTCTTTTTTTAATACTTTTTTTGCATTCTCTTTAATAATTTGAACAATTTTCTCTTTTGGACTAATAAAAACAGCTGGAACATAAACAATCTGGGTTAATTTGTATTTTATTCCTAATCTATCTAGTCTTTTTCTTATTTCTTTTTCTATGTAATCTTTTGTCACTCCAGGTAAAATTCTGGTATCGCCAAAAGCAGTACAAGAATCGGGAACTATATTTATTGCTTTCCCTCCTCTAATTAAAACAGGAAAAGTTAAGACATTTTTTCTTCTAGGAAAAAGAGGGTGTTCTTTTTTAAGAAATTGAAAATTCTGAAAATCCTCAATTACTTTTGTCATTTCTAAGATGGCATTTAATCCTTCTTTTTTCTCTTCCCATTCTCTTGA
>DDKT01000054.1 GCA_002339755.1 Patescibacteria group bacterium UBA2591 | reverse complement strand
TCTTATTTTAGAAGAAGATTTTTTCTAAGTTAAATTATATTAATAATCATAATTTTTTCTCAACATTCCAAATATAAAAAATATTACTTCTGCATCTTAGTCTCTTCTGTAGCGGCCCCAACATATACGACGTTGCCGGAGATAATGTTCCGAATGGCAAGGGCGTCAGCCCGAAGCGTATATGCTGTGTTATCGGAAGTGGCAAAACTATTCCTCCGAAAAATAGTCTGTGTCTATTTTCTTAATCTCATATTCGGCAATTTTTGATACCCCAACATCGTTTTCAATCATTAATTGAGCCATGCGTTCTCCATCTATGAGGATAATTTTGTTATCAATTTTAAATACATAGTCGATTGCGATATCCGCAAAAGTAGAAGTTGTTATGAAAATGCCTTTCTTTGCTCTCTGGCCTTGTAAAGCACCTGCAAATTTTTGTATTTCAGATCTACTGACTTGATTCTCCCATTTCTTTGCCTGTATATAAATAACGTCCAATCCGAGTTTATCCTCATTTATTATCCCATCAATTCCTTCATCCCTTGTTCGCCCTATTGCTTTACCAGCATCTGCCCGGGATCCTCCGTAACCCATTTTTACTAAAAGTTCAACGACTAACTTTTCAAAGAAAGTTGGTGAGCACCTCTTAATACGATCTAACAACTCGGAAGCCAACTCCTTCTGCAATTTCTGACTTCCAATCTCCATTAGTTCTTCTGGTGTAGTCTCTTCATATTTTCTTAATTCCTTATCTTCAAATCCCTCTTTAACAACTTTTGGAGGCTTAAATTGAATGAATGGAATGAATTCTGGAAATTGTTCAAGATACTTAACATCGATCTTAAGTGGTCGATCTTTTAAAACTTTTATTCCTCTCTCAGTAATTCTAAAATATCCTCTTTTAGTTGATTCTAGTAGGCCAGCTTTTTTCAAATAAGTTCTTGCCCAGCCTACTCTATTATCAAAAATTGCTTGTTGACCACTGGGTAAAAGTTCTCTTCTTTCCTTTTCTGACAAATTAAACTCATTAGCGAGTTGTTCTATTGCATCACGGATGTGATGTTCTTGCTTATCTCCAGCATATTTTAGCAGAGGAAGCATTATATTTTGGTAGTCAGGTATCATTTTTTTCACTTCAATCTATTATTATTGCTATTATTATTGCTATTTCCGATAACTTCTTCTTTAAGAGCTTTAAGGCTTAATCCCAATCGGTGGTCTTCGGGTTCAATGTTGATGATTTTAAACTCTAAGACATCTCCTACTTTAGCTATTTCGCGTGGATTTTGCTCAGGCTCTAAAGGAAGTTCTGAAAGATGGGCCAATCCTTGGATTTGTTTATCTAGTTTTACTAGGAAGCCAAACGATGCGATCTTTACAATTTCTCCTTTTACTTTTTGTCCTATTTTGTATTTTTTAGCTGCTTTTTTCCAGGGATCTTCAATTAAGTTTTTTATAGAAAGAAAGACTTTAGCGCCTTCAAAACCAATAATTTTTGCTCTAACAAATTGGCCAATTTTTAAAACATCTTGAGGGTGATTAATTTTTCCCCAGACTATTTCTGAAATATGAACCAAACCCTCTAAGTTTTCTCCAAATTTTACAAGAGCGCCAAAAGGCATTAAACTACTCACTTCTCCTTCAATTATATCTCCTAATTTATATTTAGCTAAAGCCTTTTCCTGTATTTCTCTTTGGGCTGCTTTTTCAGAAACAACTAATTTATTTTCTCTTTCTAACAGATCTATAATTTTTACTCTCAGCGTTTTTCCAATAAGCTGTTTTAACTTTTCCAGGATTTTATTTTTTATCCCTCCTTCTACCAAAGGATAATATTCTTTTGAAAGTTGAGAAGTAGGCAAAAATCCAATTATTTGACCAAACTTAACTATTAAGCCACCTTTATTAGCTTCAATAACACGAACAGAAATAGTTTCTTTTTTTTGCAAAAGATCCTCTAGGTTTTTCCAGCCTTTTTCGTAACTAGCTTGACGAAAAGAAAGTTCCATTTCTCCTGATTCATTTTCTAAATCTAAAACCAAGGCAGCAACTTTGTCGCCTATTTTTAGATTTGAGTATTCTCTAGATTCGCTTAAAAGTTCATAACCGCGCACTATTCCGGTAGTTAAACCATCAATGTCAAGATATATTGCCTTTTTACTTAAACCGATCACTTCGCCTTTGATTAAATCTCCTATTTTAGGCATTAACTTAGCTTCTTTACCGGTTAACATTTTTTCCATTTCTTTAATTGTGGTTTTTTTTCTTGACTTTTTTAGGGAAGGATTTTTAAGAGGGGTAGATGTTTTTGCAGAGTTGATTTTTAACATATTTTTAGATTTTTTTATTAATTTTTTCTAATATATTCCTAGTATAACGTTTTTTTAAATTTCCAGCAAGTGGAGAAGATGAGATACATAGGTAACACCTATAAATGGTCAAAATTAACCAAATTTGAAAAGATAATGCTGATTAAATTTCTTTTAATTGGTACTGAAGAATTATGGTTAATAATCAAGAAGGTCTTAAAATGAATAAAAATAGCCAAAACAATCAAAATAATGATAGCCCATCTTTAAAAGAAATTGAATCGATTTTAAACTATATCTTGCCAAGAGAAATGGTCTCTGAAATAATAAAAGTGTTACCCATGTTGTCATCCAGTACAGTATGTTGACTTAATAATAAAGTTTTGGTATTGTGAAATTACGAAGAAATAAATTTGAAATTCAAAAAATTCAAAATAAGACGAAGCGTTGCCCTGGGCTCGAAGTCCAATAAAATTTCATAATATATTTTGAGGCTCCTCTTTTTTGGAGACGAGAGACGGCGCCTTCAGGATTGCTTTAATTTTTAACTATATGCTTATTATCTACCATGGTCTTTCTTGCTTTGAGTTACAAGGCAAAGAAAAGACCGTTGTCACAGATCCTTACGGAGAAGGTTACGGCCTAAAGTTGCCAAGACTTCAAGCTGACATTATTACTGTCAGCCACTCTCATGCTGATCATAATAATACCAAGGGGACTCAGGGGTTCCAAAAAAAAGATAGTCAACCTTTTATTATTACTGGACCGGGCGAATACGAATTCAAAGAAGTAAATATCTTGGGCATTCCTACATTTCATGATTCTTCAGAAGGAGAAGAAAGAGGAGAAAATACTGTTTATTCAATAATTCTAGACGGAATAAAGATCTGTCATTTAGGAGATCTGGGGCATATTCTTACGGATGAACAAGTGGAAACAATCGGTGAAGTGGATATTCTATTTTTGCCGGTTGGTGGCATTTATACTATCAATGCTTCAAAGGCTGTTGAAGTAGTTAATCAACTTGAACCAAAAATAGTTGTTCCCATGCATTACAGATTACCTAATTTGATTCTTAAACTTGATCCGGTAGAGAAATTTTTAAAAGAAATCGAAGTCAAAGAAGAAACTGTAGATAAATTTAGGATAAGCAGAAAAGATTTATTGATAGATAAAATGAAAATTGTGGTGATAAAATGCTAAAAACAAAATAAATAGCGAGCTAGATATATTAATGAAGCTTCAGTTTTTATTAATAAGATGATAACAAAATGTCAAAACGAGAAAGAAAATCAATTAGAGAAAGGAAAAAGAAGGAAACCTTGATGATGTGGATAATTATCATTAATGTTATGATTGCTATTTTTTTTCTTTGGATATTTTCTTTAAGGCATCAATTTGTTTTTAGAGAGCCTAAATTAAACTTAGAAGAGAAAAAAGAACTGAAAGAGATTAAAGAAGAATTTAGCCAAATATTTTCTGAGGTAAAGAGATTCAAATTTGAGGAGTTACTAAGTATTTTAGAAAAAGAAACGAAAACGAGAAAGAAAGAAGAAATAGATAAATTGGATGAGAGTGAGATAGAGGAATTAAGAAGAAAGATTTTTAGTGGGGTGGTGAAATAAGGAAATAGATTGGATAAAGGAAGAGGGCGTTGAGAGCGAGGCCGAACTTATGTTTTCATTTTGAGATTTATTTTTGTCATTTTAAGCGAATGAATGAAACGAATAAGGTGAAAAAACCTTTTAGTTTTTCGCGACTAGACTCTTTAGGATTTATTCAAAATTTAAATTTTTTCAGACTTGAGCCTCTCACATAATCCTACTTGTTGTATCGAAATTTCAATAATTCCGATACAAGCCCGCTCCAATTTTGCCATTTTTTCTAAATTAGGCATTAT
>DDKT01000035.1 GCA_002339755.1 Patescibacteria group bacterium UBA2591 | reverse complement strand
TTAAACAGAATTATAGTTTTCATCCTGAAAAGACAGAATTGCTTTTATTTAAACTAAAAATTCCAAGTGCGTAAGTCCTGTTATTATTTCTTGTGAAGACAGCGAAACCTTTTTTAAAGATGCGTAGTCCTGACTTTAAAATAAAAAAAGGAGTCTTTAGAAAAATCAAATTCTTTTATCTAAAATAATTTTACTGTACGCACTTTGTTTTCCCTAGACAAAGATTACCTCGTTTAAATCCGCTGCCATAAATTTAGAATTCAAAATTTATCTGATTTTTTTTATTCTGTCTCCGGCAAGATTTCTGCTATTGGGCTAAGTGGTTCAGTTGTTTCTGGTAAAGTTTCGGATGAGCTCAGTTTCTCAGTCAACTCCCAGCTTCGAATCATCATGATAAAAGTAGTTTTGAAATTTAAATCTTTCCGTAGACCAGCATTATATGTTAAAAGATAAATCTTATCTCCTTGTCCTAAATAAAGGGTTTGACCATCCAGAGACCAAACAGCTTCTCGGCCATTTATATTAGTAGTCCTAACTAACTCGGGTTTTGAATCAGAAAATGTCTCTAAATACCAATCTAAAACCGAAAGTTCACGAGGATTTTCTCCAACAATAATTTCTATAAATTCTCCTGTCTGAGAAGTAAAAACAACTTCTTTATTAGTTTCGTCTACTGCTCTAACTATCCAAAAAGAAGGATAAAATAATGTATAATGATAAGTAGGATTGGCATAAGAATTTACTAAATCAGTAAGAGCTAAACGATCACCAGGTCCAGAAAGAGGGCTGTAAAGATTAACAATCTCTAAACCATCAGGATAAGTATCCTTATCTGTGTCACTTAAATCTTTATCAGTTTTATACAACTCTTCCTCTACATCAGTTAAGCCATCTTTATCGCTGTCTAAACTTGAAGGTAAAATAGTTTTTATTTCAATATCAAGCTCAACTTCTTTTTCGACTTCTTTGTCTTCGACCTTCTTCCTCTCAATTACCAAAGCATAAGGAAAAACAGGAATTTCTTCCAAAACAATCTTAAGTGTTTTTTCCTCAGCGCTAAGCTCGCTTTTTTCTATTTGCCATTCTTCTCTTAAAATGGCTATTTTTATTTCTTCTTCTTCTTTGACACCGTAATTTTCTAAATCTTCTTCTTTGTATCTTAAAACCAAATCCACAGGTTTCAAAAAAACAAAGGATTCTTCAGATTCTATCCGAAAAACAGCTCCAATAATTTGATACAAAGGATGATGCTTCTCCAAAAAACTCGGCAAAGATCCTTTTAGAGAAACTTTTGCTTCTGCCGGATCAAGGCTGCCTTCAGGTAAAGTTAATCTTGCCGAACCAATTAAAATACCGGCCTCATCTTTAACCTCTTCCTCTAAAACTTGGGCTGGAGAAACTAAAGGAGAAATGACTTTTTCTGCTTCTTCTGCCTCTTCCTCAGGAATTGGTATAGTCACCTCTTTTTCAGGTTCTCTAATCTGTTTCGGTTTAAAAATTAAACCTTGCTGAAACAAAACGATAACAGTAGCTAGACTCATCAAAACCAAAAAAATAAAAACAAAATAAAAAAATAAAGGAATTTTAATTTTCTTTTTCAGTTCCAAAAACTTCCCTGGCATAACCCAAATTTCTTTAGGCGTTGGCTTTTCAGCTGAATCCTCTTTCGTTTCTACTTCTTGAAATTGATTAATTGATTGATTAACTTGATCAAACATTAATTAAATAGAATAAATGAAATCAAAAAATTGTTGACTTAATAATTAATCCATTAATGATAAACTAATACTTCTTTAATCAATTCTAAATTTTTCTATCTCCCTTTCTAAATCCAATAACTTACCAGGTCCTCTAGGATTATAACCAGCCCTAACCTCTTCGCCATCTAAATAACCATCTCCATCTGTATCTGGATTCAAAGAATCGGTTCCATAAACCTTTACTTCTTCTCGGTCAAATAATCCGTCTCCATCAGTGTCAGGTTTGTTTATGTCAGTGCCCAAAACTCTCTCTTCTTCATCTGATAATCCATCGCCATCAGTATCTACTAATTCAAGTACTTCTTTTAATTCTTTGGCCTCGGGTATTTCTTCGATTCCTTCTTCTAAAATCGATTCTTGGATTTTTGGTACCAGATTTTCATAAACCTTCCAACCAGCAAAAGCTAATAAACCAAGAGCTGAAATAACTATTCCTACTATTATCATCCATTTTTTCGCTCCTGAAGATTTTAGTCGCATTCCAACTGGCGGAACAGGGATCTCTGGGACAACATTCCCCAGGGGTTCGGTTCCGGCAAAAATATCTTCCGCTTCTTCTGATTTCTCGGATTGATCAGGTCCAAAAGATGAAGCCCCTTGATTAAATTGTGACTTTCCTTCTTCAAACATAAAAGTACTCAAAAAATATACAAATATTCAAAGCGTATAAGTTCTGAAATATTAAAATTATCCACTCCTTATATTTTATCATAACATAACCAAAATCACAATCCTCCCGTATTAAATCTAAATGTACGTGAAAGAGCATTAGTTAGCCAATTTTAAAAGAAATAATAGCTGGTTAATTAAAGATCAAGTTTTTTTAAAGAGCTTATCAAAAGAAAATAGATAAGTTGACCAAAACTAATGCCAGAGTCACCTCGAGGAATAATTTTATTAGTAATAACTCCTTGCTTTTCCAAAAAATTAGAAATTATTTTGTTATTTGCAATTCCGCCAGCAAAATAAGAGTTTTGAGTTTTGAATTCTGAGTTCTGAGTCTGATTGAAAATTGAAAGTTGAAAATCGGAAATTATTTTATGAAGTCCTCTGGCAATATACATTTGAGCAGTAGCAGCTAATCTCTTTTTGTCTCGGTTTAAATTTTTTATCAGATATTCAAATAAAGGAGTAGTTAACAAGATATACCTTTTCTCATCTTTATCATAAGAAATCTTAGACTCTAAATTATAAGGTCTAGTTGAATTTTTTTCTAAAAGATTTATTGGTTCATGTTTATAACTTCTTTGATTTTTCGCAAAGCCTAATAATACCGAAACAGCGTCCAAAACTCTACCAGTACTAGAAGTCTCATAGCAATTAAAATTTTCTTTCAATTGATTATACAATACTTCAAATTGCTCTCGCGGATAAAATCTTTTAACAAACTGATAAATAAATTCTTTTTTAAATTTTAAATTTTGATCCATAGACTGCAGGGTTCCTTGAGAGAATTTATCCCAAATAACAGCCAAGGGTTTTAAGGCTATGCTTCGTCTGATTCCGCATCTTGAAATTGGGCCTTGCGCCAATTTTGAGTTTTGAGTTGTTGATTCGATTTTTGGCTTTTGATTTCCAACTTTATTCAAAATACTAATCAACATTCTAGCTGGTTCTTTAATCGCTAAATCTCCTCCAATCATAATTTGATTTTCTAAATGCCCAATACGTTCAATGAAATTAATACAACAAGAATTCATCTCATTTTTTAAACAATCTCGGAGCTCTTCATTTTCTTCAGAACAAGACTTTATCTCATTTGTTTGACATTTGAAAATTTCCCCTCCCCAAATTTTTCCATCCAAGCCATATCCAGTGCCATCGCAAGCAATACCAAAGAAAGAGCCTCGATCTTTAGATTTAACTCCCACATCCTTCAGTTTTATCTCGAGATAACCTTTCGTTAAATTCCATATACTAGAACTGAACTTCGTATTGCCTTGAATGAATTTATTTCTTTCATTACAAATTTTGGATTTCGAATCTCGAACTAACCCTTCTCCATAAGCAGAAAAAATATGAGCTAAATGATGCTGGACTTTTATTACCGGTAAAGCCAATTTCTTACCAAGCCATCTTCCATATAGAGATGAATTGTATAAAGGATGTAAATCTGTTAAAATAATATCAGGTCTAAATCCAATTAATAATTTACTGATTTCTCTTTTGAAATTCGAATAATTTTTTTCCTCTGTTAGATCTCCAAAATTGTCAGAGATAAAAATTTCTCCTTTTTTATAAAAAGAAAAAACACCTTCCGACTCAGCTCCCATAGCTAAGATTTGTTTTTTGGTAAAAAAGAGCGGAGCTAATGTAGACATATGAAAAAGATTGCTTCGCAGTCTTCGATCATTTGTTATGAGAGGATGAATATTATTTACAAAACAAAGAAGTAAAATACTTTCCAGCCTAGAATAATATAAATTATACCACAATTACGATTATGCCTTCAAAAAAACCAAGAGTTGCTATAGTCTCTTTAACTTCCTGTGAAGGATGTCAATTTGCTTTATTTGATCTAGGGGAGAAATTCTTAAATTTTCTAAAAAGAGTAAAGATAGAAGAATTTAGATTGATCGAAGATGAAATAGGAATTGAAGAAGAAATTAAAAAAAATAAATCTGTTCCAAAAGATAAAATCCAATATGATTTTTCTTTTGTAGAGGGGAGTCCAATAACTGAAGAAGATTTAAAAATTCTAAAAGAATTACGAATAAGATCAAAAAAATTGATTGTTCTTGGCAATTGCGCTGCCTTAGGCGGAATTCCAGAGATTAAAAATTATCAAAATAAAGAAAAAACTATTCGTTATGTCTATAAAAATTTAGAAGGAATTGCTAATCCAGAAATAAAGGAAATAGATAATTTTGTTAAAGTAGATTTAACCATCCCTGGTTGCCCAATTGACGGAGAAGAGTTTTTAAGAATAGCTAATGATTTGTTAGTGGGTAAATTGGTAAAAATCCCTCAAAGACCAGTTTGTTATGAATGTCAACTTAAAGAATATGAATGTTTATTACAAAAAAAAGAACTTTGCTTGGGTCCAATAATTTTAGGTGGCTGTCAAGCAATTTGTTTAAAATCAAAAATGTCCTGCTTCGGTTGTCGAGGAATTTTAGCCGGAGCTAAAAGTGAAAAACTATTAAATCTAATCAAAAAACAAAGATCCAAAGAGGACTTAGAAGAGACATTGGAAATATTTGGTATAAAAGATGAACTTGAAGATGTTTTGGGAAGAGATCGGGAATAGACAATTTTGGATTTTGAATTTTGGACTTGATTGAAACTTTTTCGCTATCTTTACCTTTTATGAAAATTCGAATCGATCATATTGCCAAAATAGAAGGTCATGCTGGATTTGTGGCTTCTATTTTAGACGGCAATGTTAGAAAAGCTAAAATCGAAATTCAGGAAGGCGCTAAATTAATCGAAGGGATCTTAATTGGCCGGAGATTTTGGGAAGCTCCTATTATTACTGCTCGGATCTGTGGTCTTTGTCCGGTAGCTCATAATTTGACTGCTCTTAAGGCTTTGGAGGCGGCTTTGGGAATAAAAGTTTCGAATCAAACAATTATGCTCCGCAAGTTAATGCTGGCTGGACAAATTATTCATAGTCATAGTTTGCATCTTTTCTTTTTGTCTCTGCCAGATTTTTTTAATCTAGAAAACGACTTAAAATTAATCAAAAAATATCCCAAAGAAACAAAAGCAGCTCTTAGGATTAGAAATTTTGGAACCAAAATTATTAAAACTATTGGTGGTCGTATCATTCATCCTATTACTTCTGAAATAGGAGGATTTAAAAAATTGCCCTCAAAAAACGAACTTTTAAATTTAATCAGAAATTATGAAGAGGTTTGGGATTCAGCCTTGATTCTATCTAAACTCTTTAAAAAGATAAAGTGTCCAAAATTTGAAAGAAAAACTGAATACATTTCCCTTGGTTCTAAAAAAGAATATGCTTTTTATGACGGTGCAATAACTTCTAATCAAGGATTAAAAATTTCTCCAGAAAAATTTGAACAAAATATCAAAGAAATTCAAAAGCCGTATCAAGTAGTTAAAGAAGTTGACTATTCTGGCAAAACTTTCATGGTTGGCGCCTTGTCAAGAATTAATAACAATTATCAATTCTTAAACCAAGAAGCAAAAAAAATTTGGGAAGATTTTAATCAGAAAATCCCAGTTTATAATATTTTCTACAATATCTTTGCTCAAGCAATTGAAATTATTCATTTTATTGAGGAAAGTAAAAAAATTATTGACAGACTTAGTAAAATGAAATTAAAAGATGAAAGAAAAAGAATCAAAATCAAAACAGGTAGAAGTACAGGAGCAACAGAAGCGCCTCGAGGAACGCTTTACCATTTTTATTCTTTAGATCGAGAGGGGCGGATCTTAGATTGCAATATCATCACTCCTACTGCTCAATTTTTGACTAACTTAGAAGAGGACCTCAGGGCCTATCTACCAAATGTTCTCTCTCTACCGTCTTCAGAAAGAAAAAGGAAAATTAAAGCCTTTATCCGCGCTTATGATCCTTGTATTAGTTGCGCTGTTCATTAAATAAAGACTACACTATATTGACTGCATCAAATTAATTTTATCATACTAAAGATGCTGCGTGATAGATTTTTTTGTAAATTTTTAATAAATTAGTCTCCGAGGTCCTTTTATTTAAAATTCTCTCAAAAAGAAAAACATAACAGTCTCTCAAAAACTTTATCTCAAGTATGCCTAATGAATGTAATATGTAATACTGACTCCTAGATTAATTGAAATCCCATCTAGAGCCAGAAGTTTCCATTAATTTAAATCCACTACCTTGCATCCTCTTTGTTACTTTCTATCTTAATTTTATGCATGAGTTTCATTTAGCTAACCAAATGGTTAAAACCATTCACGAACATATCCAAAAAAATAATTTTTCCCAAATCACAAAAATTGTAATAGGATTAGGAAGAATTATTGAACGCGGCGAAGAAATTAACTTTGAAAATTTAAAATACAATATCAAATTATTCCTACCAAAAACGAAAATAGAAGTAAAAAAAATCCCTGGCAATAAGTGGAAGTTAGTAAGTATAGAGGGAGAAAAGTAAAACGAATGAAAGTAAAAATTAGAATTATAAAGAAAGCTAGTTCAAATAAATACTCCAAAAAAAGCTTTTTAAATTTTAAATAAAATTAACATTATCTCACTCACCTTTTAAATCCGTTAATCAATATCTTTTCATTTACATTTTACATCCGCTAATACGCCATTTCACTTACATTTTAGATCATTTAATACGAAAAACTTGCTAAAATCTTGTTATTCTGGTATAATATCTTATATTACGACAATACAATATTGTGGATAATTTATTGTATCGGTCTTTCAACAATTCCGATACAAGCCCGCTCTAATTTTGCCATTTTTTCTAAATAAGGCATTATTCTAGGAATAAACCTGGTTAAACTTTTGTGAGGCAGTGGTTGAATAAACCCGAGTGAGCCGAAGGCGAGCGAGCGCCTCACTAAACAATAATCTCGCAAAATTGGGGCGGAATA
>DDKT01000053.1 GCA_002339755.1 Patescibacteria group bacterium UBA2591 | reverse complement strand
ATCATAAGCGAAAAATTGGGAAATCAATCTACCGTGTTGATTGAAAATTCTTATCTGTGGTCCGCCACCTCTGCCTGCGCCAACAATGATTTCTTCTTTGCCATCTCCATTAAGATCTCCTGAGGCTACGTTAACTCCGCCGCGGAAACGTTCATCATAAACAAAGAAGCTACCCAAAAGAAAGCCAGTGGTTTTAAAAACTTGAATATGCGGACCGCCAACTTCTGGAGCTACTACGATATCTTGTAAATATGAAGGGGCGACTAAATCTAAATAAGTCTTCCTTACCGCCTGATAAACGTCCAGTCTGCCTTTTCCTAGTTTCCCCTTAAATTCAGGATTGGCTAAATCAATATCAATTACCTGACTTAAAATAATGTCTCTTATTTTTCTATTTGATAATTGGGGATTAATCGATTTTATCAAAGCAGCTGTTCCAGCTACTAAAGGTGCGGCTAACGAGGTGCCTGACCAATATCCACCATAATATTTACCAAAATCTGGGTTTTTAGAAGAATAAACTAAAGTAGAATAAACTCTTGTTCCCGGAACTGAGATATCAACACATTTAGATCCATAATTCGAAAAAAAAGTTTTTTTATTATCTTTATCTAAAGCAGCTACTCCAATTACTTTGTTTTCTTTCTTTCCATAACAAACTGGATAAGCAGGAGTCGTGTCTAAATCAATTCCTTCTTGAGTCGAATCATTACCTGCTGCTGCCACTAAAATAATACCTGCTTTCCAGGCTCGATCAATTGCTTCTTCTAGCTCTTTAGAATATTCAACGCCAACAAAGCTCATATTTATTATATCAGCTTTTTTATTAATTGCATAATCAATAGCTCTAATAACTGCGGAGGTGTTCCCTATCCCCTGACTATTCAAAACTCTGAGAGGCATGATTTTAACTTTCCAAGCTAAACCAACAATACCCTTGCCATTGTCTCCAGAGGCAGCAGCTACACCAGCTACAATGGTTCCATGATGTATCCCAGTCAAAGAATACGGACTAAAAAATTTTGGCCTAGGATCAGGAACGTTTCCTACAAAATCCCAACCATTGATATCATCAATATAGCCATTTTTATCATTATCTATATTATCATCAGGAATCTCCTCTTTGTTTCGCCAAATATTATCTTTTAAATCAGGATGGTCAATATCTACTCCTGAATCTAGAATAGCAATAGTCGCCTCAGGAGAACCTTTACTCAAGTCCCAAGCTTGGGGAGCCTTGACTAAAGCCAAGTTCCATTGCTCGATATAAAGAGGATCGTTAGGCAAAAAGGCCATTTTGTAAATGCCCCTTTGCTGAACACTATCCATTGACAGATCTATTAAAAAAGCTCGATCAATGTCTTTACCATTTATTGGAAAAATAAAAAATACTGCCCCTAATACTAAATTTATGATAAAAAAATTTTTAAACATTTTCTCATTTTTTTCTGTTAAAATTTTTCTCTATTTTAGATTTCGTCAAGAAATTGTTATTAGTAGTGTCTTTACTTTATCAATTAAATTCTAGTTTCAAAATTTTTCTCCTTTTATGTAATTTTTTAAAAAAAATATTTTAGAAAGAAAAAGAACATTATTATATATTTGTGGAAGTTTTTAAAAATTGACTCTTCAATAGAATTGCAACAAAGAACAAAAAATAGTATCAATTTTCTAGACACAATCAATAAAGTGTCCTGGCTTCATCTTCTAAAATAGATTTTAATTTTAGTTTCAAATTTTAAAACTTGACTTTTAGATTATCTTATTTTTTCTCTTAATGCCTTTAAGGCTCGATGAATTAAAATCCGAACATTCCCTTTGTTTTTCTCCAAAATCTGAGCAATTTCTCTAATGGATAATTCTTCTAAATAATATAAAATAATTACTTCTTTGTATTCATCACGGATTTCTCTTAAAGCCTTTTTTGTTTTTTCTATTTCTAATCTAGTATTTATTTCTTCGGAAATATCTAAATGATTATCTTGCAATTCTTTTGCCTCCTCCCCGTCTAAAGAAACAACCTCTTTTTTGTCTCGATAGAAATCAATGATCAAATTTCTGGCTATTTGATATAAAAAAGCTTGAAGATTATTTATCTTTCTTTTTTCGTCCAAGTATTCTAAAGCTTTAAGAAAAACCTGACTAGAAAGATCTTCTGCCTGTTCCTTTGAAGAAACTCGGAAAAAAATAAAACGATAAATCCTATCAAGATATTTATCATAAATTTTGCCAAAAGCCTCTGGGTTCCCTCTTCTAGTTTGATGAATTAAATAACGCTCTTCTAGATTCATTTAAATAAATACTTTAATATAGGACCTTTTGGAAAATTATTGACACAACCAACCACTCTACCAAACAATCACTCTCTTAATTACTCTCCAATAAAAATCAAAAATGGGATTAACAATGTATTTCAGGAAAAAATTATCAACATCTTCAAATTCTATTTTACCAACAAAATACTTGATTATCTCTTTGTCTCTGACTTTTCTTAATCTCTGAATTCGATCTCTTTTAACTAACGTAAATTTCAATTTGATTAAGAAATCCTTATAACTCCTCAATTTTTCTCTAATCCAGCCTTTTGCTAAGGCAAAAATCCAAAGGCTTATTTCCATAAAAAGAAAAGTGGGAAAAATTAAAATAAGTGTTTTTATCTTATAATATTTTAATAAAACAATCAAACGATTTCTTTCCATAAAATAGTATTTTGATTTTTCTTTAGTGAAAGAATATTTATGATAAACAATAGATCGTCTTGCTCTTTTAATTTCATAACCAAGTAATCTTATGCGCCAACCAAGGTCTAAATCTTCATGATAGGCCCAAAGATCTTCATCAAAGCCTTCTATTTTTTCTAAAACCTCTCTTTTAACCAAAGCAGCAGCTCCAGAAGCATAAGAAATAACCGAAAGCTGACAACTAATTAACGACTCTCTATAGTCACCACTATACCCAAAGCCCAAATAATGAATTTTGTTTCCTGAAGTTTGGATTTTATCTTTCTCGTTCCAAAGTAAAATCACTGGCTGAACAACTGCTGCTCTCTCATCTGTTTCTGCTTCTTCAACTAATCTTTCTAGCCAGTCTGATTCAACAACCATATCTTGATTTAAAAAAACTAAATAATCAGGATAAGTCTTCAAAGCCTCTTTAATACCAATATTATTTCCTTTAGCAAATCCGAGGTTCTCTTTATTCTCGATCAGTTTGACGCCGAGAAAAGAAAATTCCAAATTTCGAATCGTAGGCCTAGGATCCTTCGATTTCATCTCAGAACAATGCTTTATCTCATTTTGAATTTTAAATTTCCTAATACATTCTACTGTTTCATCTCTTGAGGCGTTGTCGATTATAATAATTTCTGTTAAATCTTTTGGATAAGTTTGTTTTGAAAGACTATCAAAAAGATCCAATAAATAATCTTGAGCATTATGAGTAATAATAATAATAGCAATTTTTTTCCTATTAATTTTTCTTTTGAGAACCATAAAAAATTAACAAAAACAAGTTTTTGTGATTTTGTCGTTTTTGAAATATTCAAGCGAAGGCCTAGGTTTTATTTTGGACTTTAAGATTCTGGACTAGTCTTTAAGTTTTTCATCTAAAGCTATTTTACGAACAATCTTGGTGATGTTTCGTTCTATTTTTTCTATACGGATAAAAACTCTAAAAACAAGATAAAAAAGAAAGATAACGGCTAAGTAAATCAAAAGATCCGCTCCTCGTCCAACTCCTAAGGTTTTGGCAAACAAATCCGTAGTCTTTGGGAAAATAACAGCTAAAGCCACTAAAACCCAAAAGAAAATCCAAAAAATTGTCTCTTTTAGAGTAATTATTCTTTTCCTAAACTGAAGAATAATTCGAGAAAAAACAAAAAGAATAAAAAGTAAAAGCGTAATTTGAATAAGCATAATTTTTTCTAATAACACTATAAAATTCTATTTAACAAAATGAACTCCCTTTTGCTACTTCTTCATAAATTCTTCCATAATCTTTCAATAATCTTTCTTGAGAAAAATATTTTTCTGCCACTTGGCGACAATGTTTTTGATAGAAATTATAATTCTGAATAAACTGATCTACTCCTTTTTTTAAAGAATCAAGGTCCGGTTCCACTACTACCCCACAATTTTCTTCCTCTATCAAAGAAGCCATATAAATATTTTTACTAGCTATAACTGGCTTACCAACAGCCAAAGATTCTATCAAAGAATGAGGATAAGCTTTAGCAGTAAAAGGATCAGGAAATACAGCAATAGTTCCATGAACTCTAGCTAATTCTTCTTGGGGATCAACTATTTTATTAATAACTTGACACAAATTTTCTACCTTTTTTTCTTTAATTAATCTCATTATCTTTTTAATCAACCTTCCTCGCCACAAAAAAATAATTCTCAATCTTTTAGAGAAAAACTGAAGCAAATCTAGTAAAAGATTAATTCCTTTGCCTTCGAATTGATGTTCCCTCCAAGGAGCGCTAGCTACAAGTAATTTTAGCTCTTCCCGGTCATCATCAAAAGATGCTTTTTTTTGCTCTCTAAATCTCTCTAAATCAATTCCCGGCAAAATAGCTTTTGTATTAAAAATGTTATATCCTTCCAATAATTTTATATCTCGTTGATCAGGAACAACGATTTTAGCTATTTTTTTACTAAAACTGACAAATTGATCAATTTTAATTGGGATGTGTATAGTTCCGATTTTTATCTTGGGAAAAGACGGGTCTTTAAAATCAAAACCTAAACTAGGGGCAATTAAAGAATAAATGATCGGCTTTTTTAAAAATTTGAAATAGGATTTTTCAAGAAAAGCAGGATAATAAATGTGATTTAAAGAAACTGATTTTTCTAATTGGGAAATTCTTTTTTTGATTAACCAACCGGGTAAGCGATCGTAAAGCAAACCTTCTTTATCAATTTGAATAACTGGTCCGGAAAAATGTTTTTTTAAAAAACTTATTTCCTGAGCCACAGCTTCAAAAGTCCCTAATCTTTTATTATATAGATGAGTATGATAGAGAATCCGCATTCTTCATTATCTTAATTATCTTAATTCTTTGCTTTTTACTAAAAATAGAGAATTTTTTTGACGAATCGCCTTCTATTAATAAAGTCTTTCAAAAGAAAGATACACTTAAAGCCAAAAAACTTATTTAAAGATAAAACTTATGACAACGAGTTCTAATTTTGATTGACTTTAGTTAAAATGTTAAAACATCGTTTACACTAAGGGTTCTCAAGATAAGCCCTAGTCTCAAAATCTAAGCAGTTAGCTTAATCTTATCATAAAACAAAAAAAGCACTCTGTCAAAAAAAGTCCCTAATAAAAATCCTATCTTAATTCCTTTGCCTCGCAGACCAATTAATACAGAGACTTGACAAAATTGTTATAATATGCTTTACTTTAATAAAGGGCCTCTTAATAAGAGGTGATATTAAGCCTTTTGATGTTAAATTAAGGGAGGGATAACCATGTTGGAATTCGTGAGAGTTATTGTTCTGCTGTTAAATATCGCAAATATTATACTGACAATCGTTGATTTAGTTGAGCTTAAATCAGAAAAAGCGAAGAAAGGGCTTCGATTCGTACTCGGCGAACTTGCTTTTTTGACTTCAATTGCCTATACTTTTCTTGTAATCTTAGCCCCCAATGCGATTACTTTGTTCATCATGTCAGCGTGGTTTCTCGTGGGGTCACTCCGTTTCGCGCAAGTGGCTTGGTGGACAAAATATTCTGTAAGCTCTTGTCGCCAATTTTACAATTAAAGATTGCACTTAAGCCCTTTATAGAATTCGATTCTATCTAGGGCTCATTTTTTTAAAAAGCGTTTTAAGAAAAGCAAATTTTAAGAAAATAATCATCTCAAGCTATTTTAATTACTTACCTAAAATAGGCTTTATTGACAAATTAGGTTTTATTTTGTCAAATAAGTATATTCTAAATTTCTAAACTTCTTACTTTTTAAATCGGTTAACCAATACCATTTCACTTACATTTTAGAGCGGTTAATACGGATCCTTTACAAAAAGAAAAAAGAAGAGTAAAATTAAATTATGATATTGCGCCTTTTCAAAACCATCAAAAGAAATCTTTTTTGGCAAAATAGATCTATTCGACTGGTTTTGCTGTTGAATGCTTTAATAAATCTATTTCTCTGGATTTTCCTTTATTGGCAATTAAAACCAACTCCAGAGCCCATTCCTTTACATTATAATATTTATTTTGGCATCGACCAGCTTGGTCCTTGGTGGCATCTCTTTAAGTTGCCTCTTTCAGGCTTGGGTATTTTTTTAATTAATTCAGTTTTATCATTTATAATCTATAAACACGAAAGGCTTCTTAGCTATTTTTTGCTTTTTGTCTCTTTAATCATCCAGGGTGTTTTAGTTTGGGCCGGAATACTAATCCTTAGTTTGTAAAATATGGACAATTTTATTATTATTAAAATTTTTTCTTTAACCACTCTCTCTTTTCTTTTGGCTATGACTTGGACTCCTCCGCTTTGTCGTTTTCTTTATAAATATAAACTGGGCAAACAAATCAGAAACGATGAAGGGACACCAATTTTTTCCAAGCTTCACGCTAAAAAATCAGGCACTCCAACCATGGGAGGTATACTTATTTGGGGCACTACGCTTATTTTAATCCTAAGTATTTTTTATTTAGCGAAATTTACTAATTTAGAATTTTTTCATAAATTAAATTTCCTTACCCGAGCCCAAACTTTACTTCCCTTGGGAGCTTTAGTTGCTTCAGCTGTTATTGGTCTTATTGATGATTTATTTAATATTAAGCAGATCGGTCCTTATAGCGGATTGAAAATGCAGCATCGTTTAATAATTTATACTTTGATTGCTTGTTTTGGCGCTTATTGGTTTTACTTTAAATTAGATTGGGATTTAATTCGCATTCCTTTTCTGGGAAATTTTGAAATAGGTTGGTGGTATATCCCTCTTTTTATTTTTACTATTGTGGCCACAGCTTTTTCTGTTAATGAAACCGATGGCTTAGATGGTCTTGCTGGCGGCACTCTCTTGGCTGCTTTTGGTACTTATGGAGCTATTTCTTTTATCCAAGGAAAATACGATTTAGCTACTTTTTGCGGAGTCATTGTTGGCAGTCTTTTAGCTTTTTTATGGTTTAATATTTATCCAGCTCGTTTTTTCATGGGTGATACTGGAGCGATGTCTTTAGGAGTTACTTTAGGCATTGTAGCTATGTTAACTAACTCCCTCTTACTGTTGCCAATTATCGGGTTTTTATTCATTTTGGAATCTGGTTCAGTAATTTTGCAAGTTTTATCAAAAAAAATTAGAGGCAAAAAAATCTTTCTTTCCACTCCCCTTCATCACCATTTAGAAGCTCGAGGCTGGCCAGAACCAAACATTGTTATGCGCTTCTGGGTCATTGCTAGTATCAGCGCTATTATTAGCCTTATTATTTCTTTACTTGATTTTAATTCCTTTCTCTAAAAATGAGACTTTTTTATCGCCGCCTCATTTTTCTTTTTTTTATTTTTACTTTTCTTATTTCTGGTTCCTTTTTGATATTTTTTGGCAGTGGCTATCAATGGGATTGGGGGAAAAGGAAAATTATCAAAAAAGGTTCTATTTTAATAGAGTCGAAACCAAAAGAAGTTCTAATCTATTTAAATAAAAATCTATACGGAGAAAAAACAACACCAATTTTAATCCACCTTCTCCCTAATGAGTATTTAGTCGAAATAAAAAAAGAAGGTTATTATCCTTGGAAGAAAACTCTAAACGTAGAAAGTAAAAAAGTCACCTTTGCTCAAAATATTCTATTATTTTTAAAAAATCCCTCCTTTGAAACTCTAAAAGAAACAGAAAAAATATTCACTGAATCAACTAAAATCGACCTTTCCTATTTAAATTTAGGAGAAGATCTTAAAAAGAAATTAAAAACAGAAACTAAAGGATTTTTACTTTCTCCGGATGAAAAAAATCTCCTTTGGTGGAATGACTTTGAACTCTGGGTTCTCAATTTAGAAGAAGAAAAGGAAAAAATTTTAGCTCGATATAGTAAAAAAATTGAAGATGCTCTCTGGCATCCTTCAAGCGCTCATGTCATTTTTACCTTCTCAGATTCAATCAGGGTAATTGAAATAGATAATCGAAGTGGAAAAAACGTAGTGGAATTAATTAAAATAGAAAAAATTGATGATTTATTAATGATAAAAAGAGGAGTTTTATATTTTAAAGTTCGAATAAAAGGAGAAGAAAAAACCTTAAAGATGAAAATTCAATAACATTAAGAAGACATAAGGATTTTTATTTTAATCAAAATCAATTAAAAGATATAAAGAATATCTATCGCCATTCTTTAAAGGATTGCTTTCAAAGATTTCAAATTATTGTTGGATTAGTGAATTTTAAAATCAAAGAAAGTATTGAACAACTTTTTTTGGCAATGAACTAAAAATTCTGGGGCAAGAGAGCTTCCTAATCTTTGATAGAATTATTGAACAATAAATTTGTTATATATATGCTAATTTTTAAAAGGCTCTTTAAAGTCTCGAAGGCATTCCCCCTTTCTCTTGATAGTAGGTATTTATTCTAAATAAAATTTTCTAGTTTTCATTTGAAAAAATTTGATCCAAATATTTGTCACTGACAGAAAGCAGGCAAAAGAAAGAAAGTGAAGACTTTCTTTGTTTACATTCTTAATAAGGAGGAAGTTATGGAAAGACGGGTAAGATTATGCCGTACAATACCGGTATGGCTCAAGAGCTGGCTTAGTTTTGGCCTCGCGCTAGCCTTACTGAGTGGTATCTGGTACTCTTGCTACTGGATGGTTGCAAAATATGCTGGTAACCATCTTCTCTGCTTCAAGATAGGTGGCCGGGGAGCTATTATATTAGGCATCCTCTTATTGATCTTCAATGAACCAATTGTAAAAATAAGTATGAGGGCTAAGAGGATAAAGAAAAGAGAAGAGTGTTTCAAATTGTGGGATGCTGTTCAGAGGGCTACCCCGCTGTATGCTAGACCAATGCCGAGAATATACTTGGTGCCAGAAAGAGGTATGAATGCTTTCTCATTTGGTTGGGGCCTTCCCTTCTTCTCAGCTGTTGGTGCCACTGAAGGGATAGTCGATAATCTCAGTGATAATGAATTGGCTGCTGTGATGGCCCATGAGATAGGACATGTGGTTAATAAAGATATCCTTGTCTCAATGACTATGACCATCAGTGTAATGATGATGGCTCTTACAGGATGGCTTTTACTACGCTTTGGTTCTGACTTTCATTCCAGGAGGGGACGATCAGACAAGGGAGCAGTGACATTCCTTATAATTATAGCAGCTGGGTTTATCCTTTATGTCTTTGGACGACTTCTAGGAATTATTCTCCAGATGTTTGTTTCAAGACAACGAGAATATGCGGCAGATGCTACCGCCGCTCGTCTCATGGGTCGCTCTCAGCCTCTCATCTCAGCTCTGGGAAAAATCATCGGTTGTCCCCATATCGGATCTAATGCGATAGGCGCTGCCTTTGGTTTTTTGTGCACAGCTGATCCTAATCCTGATGATCTTATGTCTACCCACCCAACGCCTTCTAATAGAATTAAAGCACTTGAACGCCTTGAGATATAAGTAAATAGTTGTAACCCCCAGTTCTTCTGAAGTGAAAAGTTAGTGAAGTTGTTTTTAAAAGACAGTCTAAAAAGACTGTCTTTCTTTTTTCAATATTTTACGAAAAGATTAAGAAAAATGGGATTATTAAACCACTGTGGGCTAAAGCCCGCGAATTCAGTTAATCGATCTTTTAAAGAAGATTACATTTTGGAAAATAGGAAATTTATTTTCTTCTTTACGATATTTTCTGATATAACCATCAAATCGTTTCATGTTTCATTGGCTTTTGTGCTATAATGATTTTACAATAAGATAACGATCTTCAGAGTTAAAATTTTCGGCTTTTACCTTCTTTTAGCCTTGCCACAAGTTTTCTTTAGAAAAGGCTATCCTTGTTCTATTATTGTTAATTTTACAAATTTTACACGTGATCGAATGTTATTCACTTAACTTATCTCAAGATCTAATGGCTAAGTTATGATTTTGTCTATAAATTTTTTAAAAAATTGGCGAGTAATTTTATTAGTTAGCGGAATTTTACTGATTATCTGGAGTTATATTCTGACAGTTTTTCTGGCTCCCGATCCTCTTGCTGAATCTGGACTATTTCTATGCCTTCCTGATCCATTAAAACTAGGTACAGTAGGAATGCAATTTGCTTTTTTAGGCATTCTCTTTATAATTTTTGCCTTTATCTTTTTATTTGCTCAAATTATTTCTATACTAATTTTAAAAGTCTCTAATAAAATTTCTAATAAAAGTAATAATTATAAAGAATGAATATTGTTTGGAATTTAGAAAAGGCCTGAACCCCAAATCTTGGAGTAGTCCTTTAACTTGCTAAAAGATGTGGTAGAATAGAATCAGTCTTCACAAATAATAATATTTATTCTACCATGTCTATGAAAACAAGAAGAAAGTTAACATCTCAATTTAA
>DDKT01000071.1 GCA_002339755.1 Patescibacteria group bacterium UBA2591 | reverse complement strand
TATAAATTGCTTCTCTGGTTGAAGTCTTGCCAATGCTGCCAGTAATACCTATAATCTGAGGCTTATATTTCTTTAAAACAGCTTGACTAAAAATTTTTAAAATTTTCTTAAGAAAGTTTTTCATAGAAGTTTAGTTTAATAAATTCAGATTTTGATTCAAGTGAAGCTATAGCAAAATCAAAAATTGGATGGATATTCAGCTCTTTCTTATTCTCTCTCTGGAGGAATTTGATAATAGTCTAGCAAAAATTTAGCAATTTTACCAAAAGTTGGAGCAGCTGAAGATTCTGCCCAAACTACGCCTTTAGGGTTATCAATTTTTACTAAAATAACAAAGCGAGGATCGTCAACCGGGCCAAAACCAATAAAAGAACCGACTGTCTTATCTGGATCATAACCTCTCTGATCTCTTTTAGACACCTGAGCAGTACCCGTCTTCCCTCCTATAAAATAGCCTGGAACTCGAGCTCTTTTGCCATGACCATTTTCTACTACAGAAACTAACATTGCCTTTAAAACAGCGGCAGTAGATGGAGAAATAACCTCTCTTTTTATTTCAGGTTTTCTCTCTTCTGTTGTTCCATCCGGCCAAATGATCTTTTCTATTAAATAGGGCTTCATTAATTTTCCTTCATTCACAATAGTAACAAAAGCAGTAATCATTTGCAAAGGAGTAACAGAAATCCCCTGACCAAAAGAAGCTGTGGCTAAATGAATTGGGCTCTTTTCTTTCAAGGAAGAAATATCTCCCTTAATTTCATTAGGCAGCTCTATGCCGCTTATCTCGCCAAAGCCAAAGTTCTGGACATATCTTCTAAAATTCTCAAGCCCTAATTTTTCTGCCACAAAGATAGCTCCGGTATTCAAAGATTTTTCTAAAACTTCAATCATGGTCTGTTCGCCACGAGCTTTCTTGTCAAAATTCTCAATAGTGTATTTGCCAATTTTAACAAAACCTTTATCATGATAAGTGGTTTTAGAAGTAAGAACCTTAGCATCCAAAGCTGCAGCCATGGTTATAATTTTAAAAATCGAACCCGGCTCATAAGCATGAGAAATCGTTGGATCAAGAAATCGAGCGAAATCTTTTATTTGATTATATTCATTAGGATCAAAATCAGGAAAACTACAACTGGCTAAAATTCTTCCTGTTTTAGGATCCACAACAACTACAGATCCTCCTTCTGCTCCAAATCTCTCTACCGCTGTTTGCAGTTCTTTGCAAGCAACGAATTGAACTGTATAATCCAAAGTTAAAATCAGGTCTGCTCCGTGCTGAACTTCTTTTTTTTTCTGACCAGCAATAGCAATCCATTGTCCAAAAACCCCTCGCTCTCCTTTTAAGAATCCCTTTTTGCCAGCTAAAATTTCTTCATAACTTTCTTCTAACCCGTATTGACCTAGTCTTTTTTCTCCTTTGTATCCTACAAAACCTAAAAGATGACTAAACAAATTTTTCTCCGGATAAAATCGTTTATTTTCCGGAGCAAAAGCCAAGCCTCTTATTTTTAGATCTTTTATCTTCTTAACTTCTTCATCTGTAAGATAATGTTTTAAGGGCTCGTATAAATCATTCTTTTTGCTTAAACGTTGAAGTAGTTCTATCTTATCTATCCTTAAAATAGGAGCTAATTTTTCAGCCACTTTTTCTGGTGCCTCAATCTCTTTAGGAATAGCAAAAAGTAAATTTAAATCAAGATTAGTAGCTATTGGATATAATTCTTCAAAACCCCTTTTTGAATTTTTGAATTTTGAGCCTTGAACATATATTTCTCCCCTTCTGGGCAAAAGTTCTTTTGAAAATTTGTGCAGTTTCCTGGTTTCTGTTTCATAATATTCATGCATTAATATCTGTAAAACGAACAATCGAAAAATAATGAACAAAGTCAAAATAAAACCCATTAGAGCCAGAAAAGTAAGCCGATCAAAGTGCAATTTAGACTTAGTTCTAAATTTTTTCTGAATCATAGTGCTATATAAATAGTCTCAAGAAATAAAAAGCGTTACCTCTCCCTGGTATAGAATTCACTAAAAATCTTCGAGATTTGTAAATTAGTTTATGCTTTGAATTTAAAACGGTGGCAAGCCATCAAGCCACCGCACTCCAAAAGAAAGTTGAATTTCTGAATAGCGCATCATCTAGCTGCTACTGCTCCCGTACTTCTCCTAAGATATTCTATCTCTGTAGTTTTAACCAAATTAAATTTGTCAATTACTTCCTCTACCTTCCCCGTTGATTCCAGCTGAATAATCTTCATCTCTAATTTTTTATTTTCGTTTTTCAATTGACTAATCTTTTTTTCTAATTCTTTAATTTTGAATCCCTTGATAGCTATGCTATTGACTTTTGCCAAATAAGTTAAGCTGATAAAAATAATAAAAATTATAACAAAAATAATCCTAAAAAATTTTAATTTTATTTTAGACCGATTGGCTAAAAAATGTTCTTGGGTATTAAGTTTGTTAAGGGTATAAAACTTACTCATAATGTTTAGTAATATGATAACCAAAAGAAGGTAAGCTTCTTTCTTGATTTAGATCTTTTAGATTGCAAATTGTTGTCTCGAAAAATTCTTTCCCTTCATCTGCAAAATAAACTTCGTGACTAAACCAAGTTGAGCCCTGCGAACATTACTAATAAAATCCTTTGGTTTTGATCTTAATGATTATTATCCAGTCGAATTGGAGATTTTAACTGCTGCTCTTAGTTTCGCGCTCCTGCTCCTAGGGTTTTTTCCTATTTCCTCTTGAGTAGGCCTTATTATTTTTTTAGTTAGAATTCTTAAAGAAGCCTTATGTTTACATTGACAAACTGGAATTTCAGCAGAACAAAGACAATCTTTTGACTCTCTGATAAAAAACTGCTTAACAATCCGATCTTCTAAAGAGTGAAAAGAAATAACAACTAATCTGCCTCGGGGTTCTAATATTTCCAAAGCCTGAGGCAGGGCTTCTTTAAGATTATTTAATTCATCATTCACAGCAATTCGTAAAGCTTGAAAAACTTTAGTAGCTGGATGGATATTTCGAAATGGACTAAATCTTTTCTCTTTTTTAACTTTACAAATCAAATCTGCTAATTGTCTCGTAGTTTTTATTTTTATTTCTTTTCTTATTCTACAAATACTTCTAACAATCCTTATCGTTTCTTTTTCTTCTCCATATGTTCTAAGGATTTTTATTAATTCTTTTTCTGGCCATTCATTTATAATTTTTTCTGCTGTTAAACTCTGACCCCTCGGATCATATCGCATATCTAAAGGTCCTTCTTTTAAAAAAGAGAATCCTTTAATTCCTGTTTCGACTTGGAAAGAAGAAAAACCAAGGTCGAATAAAACTCCATAAATTGGAAAATGAAAATATTTCTCTTTTATTTGTTTTAAATTTTTAAAATTCCCTTGAACCAAAAAAATTCTATTCCTCTTTTTGGCAACTTCTAAGTTGCATATGGAAACGCCAAATCTTCTCAAATTCTCTTTTGAAATTTCTGTTGATCTTTCATCTAGATCAATTCCTAAAAGTTTTCCTTTTGGTCCTATTTTTTCTAAAATTACCTTAGCATGTCCACCTCCTCCTATGGTACAGTCAATGAAATTCCGATTAGGCTTAGGATCTAAATAATAAATAACTTCTTTTAAAAGAACAGGAATGTGAGGCATGAACAAAAAATTAAAATTCAAATGAATTTAGTATTTTGAATTTAATCTCTATACTCCCAATTCTCCTAATTTCTCTCCCATCTTTTCTACTGTTTCTAAAGTTTTAGTTTTATATTCCTGCCATTTCTCTTCATTCCAAATTTCCAATCGATTATAAAGACCAGCAATAACTACTTTTTTACCCAAAGAAGCGTATTGTTTTAAATAATCGGGAATTAATATTCTGCCTAAAGAATCTAGTTCTACATCCATTGCTCCTGCTAGCATCATTCTAGAAAAACCTCTCGCATCACTTTGGCCAACCGGAAGTTTTCCTAATTTCTCAGCTAAAGCTTCCCATTCTTTTACTGGATAAAGAAAAAGACAGTTATCTAAACCACGGGTAATAACTGTTTTTTGACCTAATTCTTTCCGAAATTTCATTGGAATAGCTAGTCTCTTTTTATTATCAACTGTATGAATATATTCACCAATAAACATAAGTAAATCTAATTTAAAGCCCAGTATAGAAAATGGAGATTCATTTTATCCACAATTATTCTGCTTTATCCCCACTTTCATCCACAATATACCACTACACTCATATTTTACTCCATTCTCTACCTCTTGTCAAAAGTCTACATAAAATCCTTTAAAGTTTAATTTTAAACTAAATTCTGTCTTTTCCTTTTCCTTGTGACAAAATTGTGGATAGAAATACAAAATAAAAAAATTGAACAATTATTCAAGGCCTTTATTTTGAAATCTTTTCCCTGCCCTTAGAATGAAACTGCCGAATTATTCAATAAATCTCAAAATAATAAAAAAAGGCCATTTTATTGGTCTTCTAATAATTTTGATCAATTTCTCTAATAATGAGATCGAAAAAGACTTTTCAATTTCGTTCAAAAGATAGTTCTTTATAACTTTAATTTATTTACAAATCATAATAAACCGCCTCTTTTCCATAAAAAGGTATTACAATCTTTTCTTTTCTTTTAATTCTCTTTAATTCTCTTATCCTTTTTTAATTGATTCCGATAATTTATTGAATTCAGTGGCTTTTATTCCTATAATTTGCCCATTTCTCTCCTGGAACCTTGTCTACAACTAGTCTTTAACCTATTTTCTTACTATTTGCTCTAAAAATTGATATTTGGTTTTAGTATTTATTTTTCTCTATTCCAAATATTCACTTTTCGATACAACAAAATATTTCTTAAAGTCAGCTTCAATAGAAAACTGAGTAATGATTTCTGTTTCCTCTATTTTTGACGGGAAAGCAAGAAATAGAACTAAAAGTAAATCAGAAACAGATTTAAATGCAAAAAACACTCCTTGTAGAAAAACAAAGGAAAAAATTATGACAATATCTAAGGCTAATTGATAATTTACTCTTTAAAAACTTATTTTAATCCTTGATGCCTTGCTCAAGTTTATCAATTAATTTTCTCATTCTTTCCAGCATCATAAGAGTTCCCTCTCTGTCGCCTTTCTTAGCTAGTTCTCTTAGTTCTTCATATTGGAAGGGGATAGAGAAAAGAATTTCATTATTTAATTCTGGTGAAGAATCGGGATTATTTAATAACCATTCAGCGTGAATTCTTTTGCCCTCTGAAGTAAGCCCCCCTTGGGGTCGTCTAAACAAGTTTTCAAATTCGTCCACACCAGCTTGTTTAGCATAATCTCTCCACGATTTCTCTAATTCTTCATTACCCGCCGTGCCTTTAATTAAAGGCTTTTTTTCTGACGATCTAGAAGCGCCCATTTCCATTTCTATATTTCTTTCTGACATAATTTTGTTGCTTAATAAATTAAGCTGTATTTATTATTTAACGTATTACAAGCTATGCCGACCTTTACCTAAAAGCAAATTGCTAAAATATTAAAAAATTGTAAATTTTTAGCCTTCTGCTTTTTACATAACTCGTTTTCAAGCGAATCAAACGCATAATACCGATCTTGTACAATAAACCGCTTCCCTCCCATAAAAAGGTATTACAATTTTTTCTTTTTTTATTTTTTTAGTCCTTTTTAATTTTTTTATTGTTTTTTCAATTGACTCTGATAATTTGTTGAATTCAGTAGCTTTAATTCCTATTACAGGAATTCCTAAGGCAAAGGCCAAAGTATTGGCTGTGACTACTCCTATTCGTAAAGCTGTAAAAGGTCCTGGGCCTTTTACTACTATTATGCCTTTTAAATTTTTCAAACAAACTCTGGCTTTCTGAAGCAACCTTTCAATCCCTGGTAACAATTTCTCAGCCTGTTTATATTTTGTTTTTAAAATAGATTTAGAAACTAATTTATCGTTTTTGTATAAAGCAAGAAAAGTTTTATCTTTAAAACTTGTATTGATTATTAATAAGTAAAACATAAAGAGTAAATTCGAAAGACAAAGTGACACAAAGTATCGTTTCAGAAACGAAGCTCACAAAATCCTAAATCTTAATCATTTGCCAAAATTTCATCCAGGCGAAATCGGCCGAAAAAGCCATTTGCCTATCTTTACAGAACAACCAAAAAAAACCTTGGGTCTTGAGCTAGGCACGAATTCAAATCTGTGCCTATCAAATAAAAAAAATCAACTCTTCCCCCATTCTTCCAGTCTCCTTTTTAACATCTCGCTAACCATTTTCGGATTAGCCCTTCCCCTACTCTGTTTCATTATCTGACCAATCAAAAATTGCAAAGCATTTATCTTGCCTTTCTTGAAATCCTGAATCACCTGCGGATTGTCTTTTATCGCCTCTTCTATAATTTTATCTAATTCTTCTCCCTCGTTTACTTGTTCAAGATCTTCTTCAGTTATAATATTTGAAGGATCAGCGCCAGTCTGGAACATCTTCAATAAAATCTTCTGACCAAGAAAGCTAGAAATTTTATTTTGATAAATTAAAGTAATAAATTCGGCAAAATTTTCTGGGGTAATTCTTAGATCTTTTACATTGAGGTTATTCTTAACCATTAGCCCTCCTAATTTATTAATCAACCAATTAGCTACTAATTTAACTAATTGTTTTTTATTTTTTTTCCAAATTTCTTTTTCCGTTCCTTCCACCTCCTCCAAAGACAAAAGCCAAGCTTTAAGTTCAGAAATAACTTGTTCAGTATAATAAGAAAGATTCCGGTCTTCAGTTAAAATTTTTGTCTCTTCAAAACTAAAACCGTATTGTTCCATAAATCTCCTTCTTTTATCCTGAGGCAATTCTCTCATCTTTAGTTTGATTTTTTCAATATCAGGATTTCTAAGTGGCGGCAAATCAGGTTCTGGAAAATATCGATAATCATAAGCTTCTTCTTTTTTCCGCTGTTCTATGGTTATTCCCTTATTTTCGTCCCACCCTCTAGTAGATTGTTCTTTTGGAGGATTCCCTTCTTGCCAAAGCTTGGTTTGTCTCTTTATTTCATATTCCAAAGCTCGTTCCACTGCTTTGAAAGAATTTAAATTCTTTATCTCTGTCTTCGGAGTCAAATTTCCTTTTAGTTCTCCAGATTCATTAATAGGATTTAATGATATATTAGCATCACATCTTAAATGCCCTTTTTCCATATCAGCATCTGAAATATTAAGATAACGAACAATCAATCTTAATTCTTGTAAAAATAACTTTGCTTCTTGACTACTGCGAATGTCTGGCTCAGTCACAATTTCCAAAAGAGGCGTACCGGCTCGATTAAAATCAATGAAAGTAAAATCTTCAGATCCTGATAGATAAGATTCTCTGTGAGGCTTTTCTTGAGCGAAACGAATACACTCAGAATAATTCACTTCGTGAATTAATTTTGCAGCGTCTTCTTCTAAATGAATACGATTTATTCTGATCTTTCGTGTCTCATTTTGTGGAGTTTGTAATTCCAAGTACCCGGCCTGAACCAAAGGTCTATCATATTGAGAAATTTGATAGCCTTTGGGAAGATCGGGATAGAAATAATTCTTTCGATCAAATCTACTAAATTCAGAAATTTTTCCTTTTAAAGCTAAGCCCATTAAAATAGTCCATTCGATGGCTTTTTGATTTATTACTGGCAAAACACCAGGATACCCTAAACAGATAGGACAGATAGTACTATTTGGTGCTTTGTCCTCGCCACTATTATCACAGCTACAAAACATCTTTGAGTTTGTTTTAAGTTGAATGTGAATTTCTAGTCCGATGACTGGTTGAAGCATGGTAAAATGGATAAGATTTTTCTTAAAAATGAAAAAGCTAACTATCAATCCTGCTAAACTAATCCTTAATATAGTTTACCACATTTTTAAAATTTTGGGAATAAAAACTAAATGATCTAAAATGTAAGTGAAATGGTATTAGCTAAATGATTTAAAGTGTTTTTTAAAAACAAATTATAAAAATAAAAACTTGTTCTGTTGCGATTTTTTGAAATAAAAAAACATTGCTTACTTAAACTTACTTAAATGATAATTTATCAAAAAACTATGGACTAGTCCATAGTTTTGCTATCTGCTAAAATAATCTTTTTTATTGAAAAAGAAAAGAAAATTAAAATTTCTTAAATATTAATTCTCTCTCTCTTTTTTTCCCTCCTTGTTATATTGATCAGCTCTCTTTTTGCGCAGGAGGGAAATCGGGAATCAGGTTCAGCAGAGATCATCCCACGTGGATGATGATTTTTTCTAAATATTTATTACTTCATTATTTTATTTCCTATCCCCATCTTTTTTCGCCTCCTTCATTTTCTTCTAACTTTCTTGGGTTGATTCCTCTGATTCTCGCGCATCCCTCCTTTCTCTGAATAGAGAATAGCTTCAATCGTAAATGCTAGATTTTTTAAATCACGATAGTAATCCCACACTTTCCCGTAAAGATTCGCTTTTGCTTCTTTTTCGGTTTTCCCAAGCCCCAAAATTTTCTTACCCAAAAAAAGGCTGGCACAAATATCCTTTTCTGTTCGGGCAAATTCAATTTCATTGCCTTTCTTCTGATCCATTATTCTAAGAAAATCCTCCCTAAGCATCGTCTTCCCATCCTCTATTATACAATGATCACATACAATTAAACCTCTATGTTTCTCCATCTTTTTCGCCCCCTTATTTTAAATTGTTAACCCCTTTCTTTTGATTACATCGTTGCCATTTCATCATATCAAATAATGTATTATTAATCAACAGGCGATTAAATGAATCTAAAATCTAAGTGAAATGGTATTGGCTAAATGATTTAAAGTGTTTTTTAAAAACAAATTATAAAAATAGAAACTTATCTTATTCTGATTTTCTGAAATAAAAATTGTTGTTTGCTTAAATAAGAGAATTTATCAAGAAATCTCATTGTTAAAATTGCATTTTTTGACTAAATGGGGTAAACTATAAATTATAAATGAGACATTTTAAACAAAGACTTGATCCATCCAGCTGGCCTGAACAAAGGCCAAGGGTCGAATTTAAGAACATATTCTCGTTGTATCGGAATTTCAATAATTCCGATACAAGCCCGCTCCAATTTTGCCATTTTTTTCTAAATTAGGCATTATTCTAGGAATAAACCTGGTTAAACTTTTGTGAGGTAGTGGTTGAATAAACCCGAGTGAGCCGAAGGCGAACGAGTGCCTCAC
>DDKT01000072.1:1999-6140 GCA_002339755.1 Patescibacteria group bacterium UBA2591 | reverse complement strand
GTTTTAAAAACAATAAAAAATTCATTTTTCTTCTCTGTAGCTTCCTCCTGTATCGACTATTAAAGAAAGTTCTGATAAACGAGAAGGGGGTAATTGTCTTTTTGGCTCTACTGCTCGAATAATTTCTTTTTTCTCTTCCTTTGGTTTTAATTCTTTTTCTTTCTCTTTTTCCTTATACCAAACCCTTAAAGAGGGTTTTTTAAGCGTTTGAATTAAATTTAACAAAAAATAATGAAAAGGCCGACCATTAATTGGAATAAAAGCAAAGAGAAAGGTAATAATAACAATAATAATACCTAATAAAATAAATAAAGAGAAATCAGCTAATTTATAGGCTAAAAACAAAAAGCCCGCGCCAACTAAACAAATGATAAACTGTCGAGCAGTAATAAACCCTATAATTTTAGGCTCAACTTCAATGAATTGAGGAACAAGGAATTGCTCCATATTTTTAAAAAATTTTTAAAATTTTAACCTCTGGTGAAAATCTGTTATTGCCTCAAATTCCTCCAAAGTCAAAGTTGGCTGACCGCTCTGTAATCGATTATTGATTATCTCAGCTATGCTTTTCCCTTGATCTATGCTTTTTTGACCAATCTCTAAATAAACTCTAACGGTTTCACTTTCTTTCCAGGCTCTAACAGCTTGGACTTTTTTTTCTATTGATTCTTTTTCCAAAAGACTAACTTTCTCTTCTATTTTTTTTGTTCTTTCTGCAGGGTCTTTGGCTAACTTTCGCCAATCATTCAAGTTCAATTCTCTTAATTCTTCTATCGGACCAATTAATTTAGAAGTCGCTTTTGGTTCTTTTATATCATTTATTCGAATTTTTGTTTCTTCAGTCGTTGATTTTCTAATCGGAGAAGTGGGGCTAAGTGTAGAGATAGAGGTCTTAGATATAGATGGAGCTTCGGGAACAGCAGGTGGAGAAGGAACAGTTTGAATAATTTCTTGATCTTTCTTTTTTTCCTCTATTTTAATTGGAGTCTTTTGCTCAGCAAAGACAGGGATCTCAGAAAGGATTCCCATTTCTTTTTCTATAGATTTTATCTTTGTTTCTATTCCTGTTCTTTTTGATTCTTTAATTATTCTTATGATCTTCCTCAAAATTTCTTCTGCTTCTTTTTCGCTCATTCCCATGCCTCCTGCTTCTTTTGATTTGACCAAAACTTCCTTCGTTTCAATAAAATCCCTAATTTCTTTAAGCCAAGCTAAAATTATATTTTTAAATCTGGTTTTCATTACCTCGTCTTCAAAAGTTAAATTGCTCTCCTTTATTGTTTTTTCCAATAATTCATCCAAGTTTTCTTCTTCATATCTTATTTGTTGTCTTATTTTTCTTATTTCTTCTTCATCTTCTTTAAGATCGAAAAAAGCTGAAGTTAAGTCTGTTTGTTCTGGCCTTTCTGCTTTTATAATCTTTTCAACTTTCTCTTCTTTTAAATAATTCAAAACTGATTTAAATACTTTCTCTTCTAGCTCATTCTTTACTGAGATGGCTTTTTTTGGATTTATCTTAAACTCTTTTTCCAAAAAACCTTCCAATTCTGGAAATTTTATCTCTTTAATCATCACCAAAATAACTAACTTAGCCAAAGGAAGATTGTATTCTTTTTCAATTTCTTCCAAGACTCGAACTGCTTGTTCAGAAGAAACTTTTTCTATTATCTCTTTGGGTAGTTCCCTAAATTTTTCCAGCTGTTCTTTAAGCATGATTATAAGTTTTTAAAAAAACAATCTAGTATTTTAAAGCAAAGCTACCAAAAAAGACTGCTTTATTTTAGAAATTATAAATCTGAAGAATCTATCTCTATTTTACCACTTTTTTCCTCTTCTTCCAAGACTTTCTTTTCCAAAGGCGTCAAACTTTTTAATGTTGGCTCTGGCACTAGACTAATTAATTTTTCAATCTGCCTAATCGATTTTTCCTTTTTGATCATTTCTTTCGATTCAGATAAAATTGGTTTCTTTGATATCTCGATATGTTCTTCTTCCTTCTTTTCGGCCAGTTTCTTTTCCAACTTCCACACATCTCCCTTTCCCTCTTCTCCTTTAATTCCTTCTTGAAGCTCTTTAAATATTTTTAGAACTCTTTCTCTTCTTTCTTCCATTCTTTCAAGATCTTCTTTTATTATTAATTCTTCAATAACAATTCTTTCTATTTCTTCACTAATTAAAGCCGCGCGAGATTTCTCAACGCCTAATCCTCCTCTTGAGATTTCTCGAACCAAAATTTCTTCTATTTTTTCTTTTTTTCTTAATCCTCTTATTCTTGAAATAATCAAATTAATAATCTTTCTTTTGTTGTCTTCATTAAAATTTTGAAATTCTATTTTTTCTAAAGAATAAGACAACAACCGATTTTTAACCTGATTTTGCAAAGAAAAAATCTCTTCTAATCTATTTCTATATTGCTTTAAATCCACTTCTAATTCTTTTGTATATTTTTTTACTTCTTCTAAATAAAACCCTAAAGGCAAAAATTTCAATCCCAACAAATCTAAAACTACTGCTTTGGCTTTTTGAATATCTAGAGAAAGTCTTTGTTGAATTTCTGGAAGTAGCCCTCCCAAAGAAACTTTCTGCAAAACAACATCTAAAATCAGTCCCATAAAAACAATGGTTTTGTCTGCCAAAGAATGCTTTTCTATAATTTCTGAATTCACCTCTGAGGTTAAATCCAAAATTTTCTTTACCTCTTTTGGCAAGTCTCTAAATTCTTTTATTTTGTTTTTAAAGTCTTTATTATTCATAATTAAGGCATGAGGGAGAGGCGTCGAAAACAATTTTGTAATAAAGACACAGTTGTAACATCTCTTTCCATTCGTTCTTTGATTTGCTTTGGCAAGCCCGGATCAACATACATTATTTCAGCGATTGATTGAGCTACTTCGCGATTCACGCCAGCAATTCTATTAACTAGTGTGATATCTCCTGTTTTAGCTATGGCATCAATAAATCCTCCCTTCTTTGCTGAATCATGCTTCAGATCCTCAAGCCATTCTGCTTTTATTTCTCCTTTCTTAAGTAAATCTACAAAACACTTCTGTTGTCCTTCAAAGTGCTCAACAATGCATTCTCCATTAGTGGCAGCAGTGGCTCTTTTTAATAATCTCATATCTTCTTTATTCTCTTTTTCGTAAGAAATTTCTCCCTTGAGCTTCTCCATTGTTTCTTCAATGGCTTTTCTCTTTAGAGGATCTTTAGCAAATTCAGCAAAATTGGATGTACTATAATTTTTGTTGCTAAATATTTCTCGCATAATATCTTTATCTCTTAATGTTTCTTCTGTTATACGATTTACATAACTTGCATTTCTTGAGTCATCTACATATGCCTTTATCTGAGTAATTTCTTGTCCTTTATCATCACGGACTTTGACTAAGTTTCCATCTTTATCTCTAAAGGCAAGATCTTGCCTACCAGAAACGTTAGCAAAGGCATATTGCTTCTCTTGATTTCCAGCAAAAGTTTCCGCAGATATTCCCTTAAGAAAAGCGTCGTGAAGTACTTCGGGTAACTTTTTAAGGGCTGCTTCAATTTCTGCGCTATCTTTTGTTTTGACATATTGAGCTCCTATTTGCGAAAAACGATCGCCGAGTTTATCAACCAATTTTTTATTTAAAGCGGAAAGGGTTGATAGGGCTTTCTCTGATATTATATCTGCTTGATATCTTTTCTGATCTTCTGGCGTTGCTAAATTATTATACACAACCTGCAAAGCTGTTTCTGGCGCAGTCTTGTTTAAAGTTTCATCAAATTTTTGAGCTGTTTCTCCTGTTCCCCTTTGATGTAATGTTTTTCTTATTTCTTGTAATTGAGATGTTTCTTTTTCATCTAATTGACTCGTTTCTCCCTTTCTTATTATTGCCATAGCTGCTACTACCTGATTACTGGCGTTCCAGCTAAATAACATTTTTTTTCTTTTTTCAAGACTAATTTCTTCTATATTCTCAACTTTTTCGGCGCGGCTAATTTCTTTCTCAAAATGCTCTGCCCTTCTTCTATCTGCCTCTTTTACTCCAGCTGGTGTCCAGAAGCCACGAGTAATTCGAGGTATTAACCTAGTAGGTGCAATTGCATCTTTCAAAACTGACAATTTCTCCCCTACCCTTTCCACCTTCTCCTTCCTAATGGCCTC
>DDKT01000072.1:0-1898 GCA_002339755.1 Patescibacteria group bacterium UBA2591 | reverse complement strand
CCTTCTCCTTCCTAATGGCCTCTCTTCTGGCTCGATAAGCTCCCCATCTTTCTTGAACTCCTCGAATACCTGTAGCACGCGCAATAGCTCCCGGCATCTTATTTACCGCGCTGCCTGCTATTTTGCTTCCTGCTACTCCTAAGCTTTGAGTCACCATTAAGCCAGCAATAAGCATACCAATGGCAATAATATAGCCTAACATATTTTCTGTGGTACCAATTTGAGTTTCGCCAATGCGAAGTTTTTCTAATCTTTTTTCCTCTTCTTTTTTTGGTAAAGCCATTTCTCTTTCTATCCCTCCTTCTTTTCCTAACTGAGAAGCCATACTTAAAGAAAGCCAAATAAAAAAGGCTAGAGCTGGACCAACAATAAGATATTTGGTAAAACTCTGCCACCATTGAGAAGCATATTTTTCTCCTCCAGGAATAACATGAGCCATGTAAGCGATAGGAGAAAGAACCACCAAAATCCAAAGCGCTATTATTCTTGCTATCAAAACAACCAGCATAATCCCTGTAACTACTACTGCTACGACAGACAATAATAAAATTAAAAGATAAGAAATAGTTGCATACCAACCAGAAACACCTGTTTCTTCCACCACCGCAGGTCCCCAATCAAATTCTGTCCATTTTCTCATTCCTAAAAACTCAACAAAGTTAGGTCCAGCTGTCTCTTTAAATCCATTAACAAAGGTTAACATAATAACTTGGGAAAAATCAATAAAAAGCCCACAAATCATCTTGGAAAAATTTATAAGCACAGCCATGATCAAGACTCTGCCTAACATTTTTTTCCAAGAATATTGTTCAATGCCCAAAACTGTAGAAAAAGCAATGACTAAAAGAACCACAATAAAACCCATATTTGCTATATCCCGAATAATAACCCATCCATTAGTCACTGCTGTTGAAGCTGCAAAATTGTTATACTGAGCAACTCGGATTAAAATAAGAATAATAAGAGAAAGAAGAAGGCCAAAAAAGTGTACCATCAAGGAGACAAACCAACCAACCAATCTAGCTACTCCCTCGCCCACCTTTTCCCAAACCCCAAAAAGTTTTTCCATTGCAACTGATTGATGAGCGAAAGCAAAAATTCCTATTCCCACAAAAAACAAAAATAAAAGAAAATAAAGGATAAAACGGGATTTACCATCTTTAGATTTTGGAAAAAAATTTTTAAACATATAAAATAGCAGTTTTAAATTAAATAAGACAACCCTTATATTTCTTTATTTCCTGCCTGCTTGAAGATCCAAGGTGAACATGGTAATGAAAAGAGTTATATCAGCAATCCAGTCAATCCCTGAAAATAAACTAACGCTAACAATACTAAAAAGATCCATACAAAGAGCTATCATAATCACAATTAAAGTTAGGTTTTTTTTGTTTGAGTTAAGATGAGAATGGAGGGACTTTAAGGTCCAAGTGAAAAATACGTCAAGCGCAGGAACAACTTCAAAGATAAGTGTTATTACCCACAAAATTATTTTCCTAACTACTTTTTCTTTTATCTCTTCTACTGCACCTCCTTCCCCTTCTCTTTTTAGCATTCGTCTAGCTGCTAACTGGGATTGCTGCCAAAAACGAGCCATTTCTTCTTCAGGTGTTGGGATAGCATTTGTTATTTCAGGCATTTTTTATCTTTTATGGTGATAAAATTTATTAAAACAAATATGAAAAATCCTTAATCTCATGGTTTAATCACAATTTGACCTTCAAACTGAGCAGTAGCTGATCTCCCCCAATTATCTATTATCGTAACTTTGGGATTAAAAGTGCATACAGATTTATCTTTGCTGCAGTTGTATTTATGGGTAAAATGAAAAGGAATAGCCAAACAAACAGTTGGATCTGACTCTTTAGTACAATCCGCTCTTCGATTCTTGAAACTAC
>DDKT01000074.1 GCA_002339755.1 Patescibacteria group bacterium UBA2591 | reverse complement strand
GAGGCGGGTGGGAGCTTCACTGAAATCATTATACTACCGGTAAATTCTTTGGCGGTTCGCCTTTGGAAGAAATAGGTTGTTTTTCTGCAATAATCTCTATTTTTTCTTCGGCTTCTTCTTTTTCTATTGGCAAAGCGAATGGTGGCTCAGCTCGTTTAGCCGAGATTTTTTTAATTAGAGGAGCTTTAACAGTTTCTGTTGGAAAATGCCAAAGAGAAGCTAATTCTTCAATGTTTAAAACAAAAGGCTTAACACCTATACTAGTGCTTCGATTCCGATAAGCTCTTAAAATTTTTTTTTGCCGCCAAAGTTTTTTTCTTTTCCAATTGATAAGGCCCCATAAAATGGAACCACTAGTGGTGATATCTGAAGCAGGCTTAAAAGCATTTAAATCTAAAGAATTAAATTGCTTTATTCCCCCAAAAAAACCAGAAACTCCTCTGCCCATGGAAAAAATTTCTCTTCGAGCAAGATAAATCATGCGTAGTTTAGTTTCAAAACCTATTTTAGAGATTTTAGAATGAATTGCCTCAGCTGCCCCTTTTTCTTTTGGCGGAGGAAAGGGAAGGGTTGACATTCCTTTTTCTACTGTTTCTTTTTTTTGGATACCTTCCAAAGTAGTGCCTAATCCGCTGGCTAAAATTTCGGTTGTTTCTCCAATTGCGCCTGCTGGTAATTTAGCCAAAGAGCTGATCAACGTTTCTTTAGGAGCCTCTTCTTTCATGGCTAATAATTCTTTGATCTTTTTTCCTCCTCCTTTAGTCCAATCGCTAGTGATTGGCGTAATAAGATATTGAATCCAAAGTTGTTCGCCTTTTTGTAATTTGCTCATAGCCTCAAGAAGGGGCCCTAAAGGATCTTTAAATTCTTGAGATAAAGGATGCTCAAAAGCAGGATAGGTTCTTAGGGGATAAAATTCTTCATTAACTAGTTTTAATTCAGTGCCCCAAAGATCGTATTCTTCGTTTGGCAATTCTTTTGGTACATTTAAGATATAATCTGCTACTTCTACAATTTCCGCTTCTGGGTATTGAGAATAAATAGCTGCTTCAACAACATCGCGAAAATAATCAGGAGCTCTGATTAAAAACTGGATATAACCTTCAAGAGAAATAATTTCTAAAGAAAAACTTTCTTGAAAGGAGCCTTTTAAATTTTTTTCAACCCAGTTTCTGGTTGATTGAATTCCAGAAAGATGAACAAAAATCTGTTCAACTGCTTTTGGCGATTGAACATTTTCTCGAGGAATATCAATAGCCAATAATATATAATTTAAAGAGGCGGCATATTTGTTTTGTTTATAAATGACAAAAAACTGGAAACTAAGCCAAAGAAGCAGTAGAAAAAAAACAACCCACCCACCTTTGCTAAAAATAAACCAAAAAACTTCCCAAGGTGATTGATTAATAAATTGTTCTAAAAAAGTTAAATCAATGACGAAATTCATAGAAACAAGAATTGGTAATCGGATAGGTACTTACTTCGTTTGTCTGTTATTCCCTTTCAGGCAACTCTTTTTAAAAAAGAAATCAGGTTAGTCGACTCAGAATTTCTAACTGGATTCAGTATCAAAATTTCAAGATGGGTTATTTACAAAATAAGATTTTTTTGAAATTCTAAATTAATTATACCATATTTTTTAAGAGAAAACAATTTGCAGTCAGTTACTCATCTGAGATAAAATATGGTAAAAATTTATTAAAAATGGTATAATAGAAGTGTCTGAGGATAAAAAATAAGGCAAACAATTTAGAAAGGAAATTAAAGAATTGAACGAAGATCAAGAGTTAAGAGAAAAAGATCGAAGGTTTAATAATTGGAAAAGAAAAGTTTTTTAGTATTCTTCTTTAGAAAGAAAAATCTATTAAAGAAAGTTCCTTAACTAAAATCATCGTTGTCTAAACCTAGGCCAAAAGAAAATCATGCTGCTTTTTCTCAAAGAATAGGCGAAGAATTAAAAGTTTTTTCAAAGGATATTCTATAGATACTTAGAAAATTTTCTCTTTTTATTCCTTCCAAGGGCATTAAATTTTCCTCAACCATTCAAATTTATTCCTAAGCTTTATTTGGTAATTTTGAAAGAAACAGGAAATCCATTTTTGGATTAAAAACATTTATTTTTTAGTTTTAGATTTTTTCTTTTTTTGAAATATCGAAAGAAGTAATTCTTTTTATGAAAGAATTTATCAGCTTCGAAATTAAAAAATAAACTAGCATATTTTGTCAAAATTTGAGTTTTAAAATTAAAGTTTTCCGAGAGTAAGGCCATGAAAACCATTAAAGTTTTATCAACTAAAAATCTTAGTTGGGTTAATGTAACCAAGCCTGGCGAGAAAGAAATAAAATATTTAAAGGGAAAGTTTAATTTTCATTCTTTGGATCTTAAAGATTGTTTACCTCCTTTACAAAGACCAAAGTTAGAAGTTAGGCCAAATTATTTATTTATGATTTTACTTTTCCCTATTTTTAATCGCCGAACCAAGGAAATTTACCCCTCTGAGATAGATTTTTTTATTTCTGAAAATACTTTAGTTACCGTTCATAACAATAAACACCCCTCTCTCGTTGATTTCTTCAAAATTTGTCAGAAAAAACCTTTTCAAGAAAAATACCTCTTTGGCTCACCAGCTATTTTACTTTATGAGATTTTAAATCGACTTCTTCTTTCCTGTTACCCCATGCTTAATCATATTAGTCTAGATATTGATCAAGTAAAGAAGCAAATTTTTAATGGTTACGAAAAGAAAATAGCTAGAGAGATTTTGATTATCAAAAGTAACATTGTTATTTTTCGGAAGACTATCCAGGCTCATAAAAATGTAATTAAAAAATTAATAATTAATGCGTCTCAATTTTTCTCTACAGCCAGATTAAATATTTATCTCGATGCTTTAGTTGAACATACAAGAGAAATTTGGGATCTTTTGGAAGGCTACAAAGAGACCATTAATGCCTTACATGAGACAAATGAATCTTTAATTTCTTATCGCTTGAATGAGATTATGAAGCTTTTAACCATTATTTCAGTGATTATGCTACCCGCAGCTTTAATTGCTAATCTTTTTGGTATGAATATTCCAGGTCTTCCTTTTGTCAAAACCCCTTTTGCTTTTTGGATTGTTTTTTTTATAATGCTTTTGATTTCTTTAGGAATGATCCGTTGCTTTAAAAAGAGAGGGTGGTTTTGATAAATAACCATCAATTGCAAAATGAAAGGAGGTTCTTTTTATAAAGTTTTTATGAAATAAAGAATTCTCAGCGAAAAAGACAAAGTAAAAAAATACAAAACTCCTCCAAAAATGGAGGAGTTTTTGCGTATTTGGATTTGTTCTATCGAAGTTCTTTCTAGAGTTAGCCTTTTTGTTATTTCGAGTCAATTTTTGAAATGATGAATGATAATATAATAAACTTTTAAGATTTATTTTGAAACTTCAATTAAATTCTTTAATTATCTCCTGCTTTAGAAAAATCTTCTTTTATTTAAATTCAAAAAAATTATAATTCTACTAAACTATGGTCACCAATAACTAATCTATGGCCAGAAGGAAGAGAGGTTTTAAAAGAAATTATGGTAGAATTAAAACCTATTAAACTATCAACAATTCTGGTATTGCAATTAAGATTAGCCTTATCTAGAACAATAGAGTTTTCTATCTCCGTATTTTTAATTTCTACCTTATTACCAATAGAGGTATAAGGACCAATATAGGAGTCTAAAATATAGCAATCCTCTCCTATAATCACCGGTCCCCTGATTAAACTTTTGCCTAAGATTTTACTTCTTTTACCTATTTTTATCTTTCCCTGTAAAATTACCTCTTCCTCTACTTCTCCTTTAATTTCAGAAATAAGATCAGTAAGAAGTAAATGATTTCCTTCTAAAAGATCTTCTGGCTTACCTGTATCTTTCCACCAACCAGTAATTTCCTCATAACTAACTTTATAGCCTTTCTTAATAAGCCAAGTGATAGCATCAGTAATCTCATATTCCCCTCTTTTACTTGGCTTAATTGCTTTTACTGCTTTAAAAATATGATGGCCAAAAAGATAGATTCCTGTAACAGCAAAGTTACTTTTCGGTTTGGTTGGTTTTTCTTCGATTTTTATTATTTCCCCTTTCTTAATTTCTGGCACTCCAAACCTTTGAGGGTCTCTTACTCTTGAGAGAGCAACGAGGCAGTTTATGTTAATCTTTAAAAATTTATCAATGAACCTATTAACTTCTCCTAAAAAGATATTATCTCCTAAGTAAAAAATGAAAGGTTCTTTTTTGATAAAATCTTCTCCTGTTTTTACTACATGAGCTAGGCCAAGAGGACCGCCTATTTGAGGGATATAAGTGATATTTAGATTCCATTTTTCTCCCTTTCCTATTGCTTTTTTAATTTCTTCGTCCTCTTCCCTAATTACCACTCCTACTTCTTTTATTTTTGTCTTAGCAATTTTTTCCAAAACCCAAAAGATCATTGGCTTATTAGCAATAGGAATGAGATGTTTGTTAAGAGTATGAGTGATTGGCCTAAGCCGTGTCCCTCGACCTCCTGCTGTAATTAAAGCTTTCATAGTGTTTAATTTTACATCATTTTTCTCCTAATTTGCAATAGCTATCTATGGAATTATAACTTAATTTTACCTTTTTAATTTTTTCCACCACCATCTATTCTCTTTATACCATTTTATTGTTTCTTTTATAGCTTTTTCAAAAGAATATTTTGGTCTAAATCCAAGCTTTCTAATTTTTGTCCAATCTAAAGAATAGCGGAAGTCATGGCCAGGTCTGTCTTTTATATACTCAATATAGTTTTCGTCTTTCTTTAATTCTTTTAAGAGAATCTTTGCTATTTCAATATTTCTCTTTTCCTCTCCGCTTCCAATATTATATATCTCCCCTATTTTTCCTTTTTGAAGCACCAAATCAATGGCTCGACAATTATCTAAAACATAAATCCATTCTCTAATATTTTCTCCTTTTCCATATAAAGGAACTTTTTTATTTTCTAATAAATTAGTTATAAAAAGAGGGATCAATTTCTCTGGATACTGATAAAGTCCGAAATTATTACAAGAGCGGACGATTAATATAGGGAGGTTAAATGTTTTAAAATAGCTTCTTATAATAAGATCAGCGCTTGCTTTGGAAGCAGAATAGGGACTATTGGGAAAAAGAGGGTCAGTTTCTTTAAATTTTCCTTTTTTTATTGAACCATAAATTTCATCAGTTGAGATATGACAGAATTTTTTAATTTTATAATGCCTTGATGCTTCTAATAATACTTGTGTTCCTATGATATTAGTTTTTATAAATATCTCTGGATTTTTAATTGATCTATCAACATGGGTCTCAGCAGCAAAATTTATTATATAATCTGGTTTTTCCTTCCTAAAGATTTCCGAGACTAATTTTCTATCACCAATATCTCCTTTGATAAATTTATATCGAGGATCTTTCTCAATCTTTCTTAGATTATCTAAACTCCCCGCATAAGTAAGCTTATCCAGATTAATTATTCTCCAATTTTTGTATTTTTTAAAAATATAATGAATAAAATTAGAGCCGATAAAACCAGCTCCGCCAGTGATAAGAATCTTCATAAAGGTTAAATACAAAATGCAAATTGCAAAAGATTAAATTTTTTAATTTTCAACGAAACAATTCTAAACAACTTTATAAAATTCGAAACACGAAGCACGAAACTCGAGATAATATCTAAATTTTAGAATTTGTTTTTGATTTTTGATTTTTGATTTTTTCTATGACTATTTTAAAGACGGTTTTTTATTTTTAAATTTGTTCATTTTTCATTTTGAATTTTCTTTTTGATTTTTGATTTTTGATTTTTGATTTCCTATTACCTATCCATGCTTCTTTCCTGGGGCTAGAACCCAATCATAAGGAATCTCTTTACTATCAGGAGGAAGTCTAAATTCATCTGGTTTTTGATAATTATAAACCTCTGTTGAGACATTGATTACTACTGACTCTGCTTCAGAAATACATTTCCAACCATGATAAATTCCAGGAGGAATAGAGATAAGCTTAGGATGATATTCTCCAATAAAAAATTCATTAATTTCTCCTTTTGTTTCTGAATCTTCTCGATTATCATATAAGACCTTGAATTACGAAAT
>DDKT01000050.1 GCA_002339755.1 Patescibacteria group bacterium UBA2591 | reverse complement strand
GCGGGGTTTTAAAAACAATCAACTTTTATTTGATTAATTTTTAAATAATGAACTTAATGGGAATTGGATCCATATTTCTGTCAGGCGAAAACAATTTTTTTATCATTAAACTATAAACTCTTCAAATAGGATTTTAACGAAAGTCGGCATGACAAGTCAATACATAGTTGGCATATAATTTATTTAGTCTAAAAGGCTTATTGCTGCAGTCCAATCTATAATACTTAAGTATCTCCAGGAAACAAAAAGAATAAAAATAGTTAAGGCAATATATAAAAAACCCATAAAAATAGTAGTAAAATTTGCTAAGCCAAACTTAAAAAGATGGTACAAATTAAAAAGACTAAAAATAAAGAAGAAAAACAAAATAAAAAGATAAAGAACGAGGAAGATATAAAGAGGAATAGACATAATTGAAAGTGATAAGTATAAAATTAGCTAAGACTGTTAAATAGCTATCAATTTTTTATATAATTGAAGATACTTTTTGGCTGAAACATGCCAGGAAAAATCTTGTTTCATGGCGTTGGTCATTAATTTTAACCAAACTTTTTTATTTTGATAAATTTTCGAAGCTTTTTTAATAGTTTTTAGTAACTCATTAGCTTTGTATTCTTTAAAAACAAATCCCGTGCCAACTTTTAACTGTGAATTACTAAATGTAGGGGTAACTGTATCAGACAAACCGCCAGTTTCTCGAACAAGAGGAATAGTTCCATAACGCATAGAAATCATTTGGCCCAAGCCGCAGGGTTCGAAACGAGAAGGCATTAAAAAGATATCACTCCCCGCATAAATTTGTTGAGCTAACTCAGCATCAAATTTAAGATGAAGAGAAAATTTTTGAGAATATCTTTTGGCTTTTTCTTTTAAAATCCTCTCTATATTTGGATCACCAACACCTAAAAGAATAAACTGTAAATCTAGCTGCATCATTTTTTCAAAAATTTCAATAATTAAATCAATTCCTTTTTGCTCAGCCAATCTTGAAATTAATCCCAAAAGAGGAATTTGAGAATTGATAGATAATTTAGAAATTTTCTGAAGATGAATTTTATTTAATGCTTTAAAATTTAAGGTTGACAAGTTATAGTTTGTAAATATCTTAGGATCTGTTTCTGGATTAAACACATCTGTGTCAATGCCATTTAAAATCCCGAATAAATCCTTTTTCCTTTCCTTGAGGGTCTCTTCTAAACCGCAACCGTATTCTTTGGTCAGAATTTCTTTAGCATAAGTTGGGGAAACGGTATTTATCAAATCAGCATTTAAAATCCCTTGTTGAAGAGAATTAAAATTTCCCCATTGATCTCTTGTTTTAAATGTAGGCCAATCTTTTTCTGTCAAATTTAACATCTTAAGAACTGAATCCATATCATAGCTCCCCTGGTAAGCAAAATTATGTATGGTCAACAATGTTCTATATTCTCGATTCTTGATTTCCACTAATAATGGTAAAGCCCCATGCCAGTCATGACAATGGAAAATATCAGGCTCCCATTTTAAAGGTTTTAAAATCTCTGAAACTGCTTTAGTAAAAAAGATAAAACGATGAGCTTCAGTTGCTGTACCAGTAGGAAGAGCGTCTTTACTGTAATAAATCCCGTCTCCTCCCAAATATTTTGGATGATTAACTAAATAAACAGGAATTTTGGTTTTAGGTAAAAAAGTAAAATAAAGATCAAAAAATTCTTCTCTGCCTTCAAAGAATACCTTTATCTTTCTAGCTATTCTTTTCATAGGATACTTTTGGGGATCAATAATTTTATATTTAGGAATAGCAATTCTAATATCAACCCCTAATTTTTTAAGAGCTTTTGGTAAAGAACCAGCTACATCAGCTAGTCCTCCAACTTTAGCTAAAGGCGCTAATTCAGCGGCAACAAAGAGAACTTTTAACATAAAAATAAATCTATATTTATAAAATACAAAAGAGATTCTTCACTTTCATTCAGAATGAAACATTTAAGTTGTGTTTGCATTTGCGCTTTGGATTTTGAATTTGCTTAACGCGCTCATAAAGAATGCAGCTCCCAATCACTCAATTCTTAAAATATAAAGATTCATAAATTCACCGATCCAAACATCTCCAGCTTCTCCTCTACTATTTTTTGAACTGCTTTTATAGCTTGAGAAAAAATTTTTCGAGGATCAACTTCCTCCGGAGATTTAATCAAAGTCCAACGCAAAGCTTGAGTAAAAGTAAGATCTACTTCAGTATGAATATTAATAATTCTAATTCCTAATTCTATAGCCTTTCTGATTTCTTCCTTGACTAAACCAGAGGCGCCATGCAAAACCAAAGGAATTTCTACTTTTTCATAAATAGCTTTTAGTCTCTCAAAGTCTAATTTAGGCACTCCTTGACGCATTTTTATAATACCATGAACATTGCCGATAGAAACAGCTAGAGTATCTACTCCTGTTGCTTTGACAAACTCTGCTGCTTGATCAGGATCAGTTAAAAATGCTTCTCTAATTTGAGAAATATCTCGAACCACTGCTCCCAATTCTCCTTGAGCCAAAACTCCATGTTTATGAGCATAATCTACAGCTTGTTTGGTTAAAGCCACATTTTCATCAAATGGTAAATCCGAAGCATCAATCATAATTGAAGAAAAACCTGCTTTAATGCATTCAGCGATAGAACGAAAATTTTTTCCGTGATCAAGATGAAGAGCTACTGGGATATTAATTGCCCTGCTTTTAGCAATGGTTTGAACAATATGGGTAATCGGCTTTAACCCAGCATAATCAATAGTAGCTTCACTTACCTGCACAATCACCGGACTTTTTTTTGCCGTTGCTCCATTAATAATACCTAAGGTAATCTCTAAATTACTGGTGTTAAAGGCGCCTAAGGCATAACCTTCATTTTGGGCTTCTTTTAAAATTTCCCTAAGATGGATAAGCATGATAAATAAATTTAAAATTCAAGAAATGTTTTTTAATTCACCGTGCTCCACTCCCTAGGAATCACCGCATTATCTTTTCCCAAAATAATCAAAAAATCAGCTCCTAAATATTTATTTTCCAAAAAATACTTATTTTTACTTTCTAGAGGCAGAGGAACATTAAAATTCCAAAGAGGATCTCTCAAGACTTGAGAAAAAACATCCCCTTGAGAAGATTCAGAAATATTGAAAAATTCAAATAAAGCAGGAACAACATTAGCTTTTAGCTTCTTTTTGAGATAGATAAGACTGTGAGATTTCTGGCCCTGGGTTAGGTCATAAATAACTGTTTTTTCAAAATCCTGCCTAAGGGCATTATCAACCCTTAAAACCCGAAAACCAGAAGATTTTAAAAGTTGAGCTACATTAGCTGCTAGGCCTTTTTGTTGAGTTCCATTTTCTATAATTAACCGAGGTGTTTCTTTTTCTATAAAGATCTTTTCTTTTTCTATTTCAGGCAATTGAAAAATATTCTGAGCAATGTAATTAATTTCTTTAAAATCATCATTTTTCACCATTAAAATATAAGCTCCATCAGGGCTCTTCCCTGGTCGAAGAGGGCCTCCTGGTTCTGGTTCTAAAACTTTCCTGACGACCTTTTCTTCTTTTACGCCTTTTCCTAATTTGACCAAACGAATAATCTCCCAAGATAAAAGATTTGTCTTTAAAGATTTGCCAAGTGTTCTAGAAATCTCTATTATCCTTTCAGGATAAATCAAAGTAGGAAAAGAAAAGATCTTATCTTTTATAGCTAAAAGGACTTTTTGTTGTCGTTGACTCCGAGCAAAATCAGATCCCTCCCCATTTGTTCCATAACGAGAACGAACAAATTTTAAGGCTCTTTCACCATTCATATTTTCCCAACCTTGCTTAAAAGAAACAGTTTGGTATTTATGGAAAGGCGCGGGATATTGATAATCAATAAAGCTTCTTTCTATATAAATCCTGATCCCTCCTAGTTTATCAATCAAATTTTTAAAGCCTTCGAAATCAAGAGAAACCCAATAATGAATTGGTAAATTTAAAATATTGCTTACTGTTTGACTAATTAATTCTCCCCCCTGGCCAGAATTTAATTCCCCCAAAGCATAAGCGTTATTTATTCTCCGCCATCCGTATTTAGGAATGGGTACATATAAATCTCTAGGCAAAGAAAGACTAGCTATTTCTTTACTAAAAGGATTAAAACTAACTAAAATAATCAAATCAGCTAAATAAGCTCCTTCGTGGCCAGACCCGCCAATGCCTAAAAGCAAAAAATTAATTCGACTTTCAGTCTCTCCTTTCAATGTCTTTTTATGGTTGAAAGGAAAACCTTTAAATGGTGCCCAAATATCTAAAAAATTTCCAATTTTGGGAAATTTAACAAAATCTTCTAAAAGACTATGGCTGGAAGAAATGATTCGAAAAGAAAAAGTAACGACAAAAATCAAAAAAATAAGGAAGAAATAAAAAGAAAATTTAACTACTCGTCCGATTTTTGAATTTTGAAGTTTCTTTGAATTTTTTAAATTCGAAAGTTCAATTTTTTGATTATAGAAACTTTTTAGAAAATCAAACATAAACTTTGATTACTTCATAATCGGATTGAATAAAGCAAGTATGTGCTCTATTCTGAAAATAGTTCGAACATTTTTTGCCGCCTGCGGCGGCGACGATCAGTCCCCCAAAATTTGAGCGGCTTCGCCGCGAACTTTGACAACTTTAAGTTTTTCACGGGTGCTGCCCGCGACGAGCTTCGCTCGGTTTGACGGCAAATTTTTTAATGACTGGCTGGAGACAAAAGCAATTCTTACATCCCAACGTATTCACCAGACTTTTCATCCCAAAGCAGGTTAACCTTACCAACGGCTTTATCAAATGCTTTTTGGTCTTTAGATTTTTCTCGTAATTGTTTAAATAAACCTGAAAGACCTGCAGCTACTTCTTGTGGTTTTCTCCCTTCCACTCTTGCAATAAGTTTTAGAGTTTCAAAAGCGCCAGCACCCCCAAATGGAACCTTGTCTGTCATACCTTGCGCAAGTTCAGTCGCAAAAAAACCTCTTAATAAATCCGCTTGTTCTTCTGGAGTTACTGTTTCCTTTTTCGCTGCTTTTTTTGCCCATCGCTCAACATCGACTGCTTCGACATTAAGTTTATGTTCTTTATCATAACCACCGTAGTACCCTCCTGTAGGACCCGCATCGCCACCATCTAACCTTGCAAAAACACCTTTGGTTAAATTTTCGTTGAGATCTTCCAGACGTTCCTTCGTTTTTGCTAAATCTTCACTTGACGAAACTGATGATAATTCCTCCTCAATAAATTTACCCCCAACTATTTTAATCATCGCATCTATGTTAGCGACATCCTGTTCTTCCAAGCAATTCCACTTCATTTGTTCAGCGCTTGGAGCAAATTGTAATTCACTGATAGCTTTCTCCTTGAGTAATTCTGTAGCCCTTGATTCAGTTTTTATTCCCATCTCTTCGGGAGATGGACCGCATTCAATTGACATATTTTTCTCCTTTAAAATTAAATAAAATTAAATAAACTATTCCTGCAAAAAGCCGACCAAACTTTTCGCAAATATATTATATGAAAAAATTTTCTTTTACTTTAAATCAAATTCAAAACAAAACCGCCAACTGATTTTTTCGCCCAAAATTCCTTATAATTTGGTCGCCAAGTCCGTCGAAGCGAGCGAGGCG
>DDKT01000055.1 GCA_002339755.1 Patescibacteria group bacterium UBA2591 | reverse complement strand
AGGATGAGAAATCACCATTTTGGCTATTTTCATTCATTTTAAGGCTTTTTTGACTATTGACCATAGGTTTTCATTGCTAATTAAAAGGAATTTAATCAACATAGTCTTCTCAAATTGATTTAGTTTTGGCCACTTAGGGGTGTTACCTATGTATCTCATCTTCTCCAGACTTGAGGTAGGTAACTTGAGGTAGATATTGGCGTTTCAAAACGGCTTTGACATTTGTCTAATGCGAACTATTGACTAAGACAAAAGATTTTTGTAGAATAAGAATAGTTATTGATTAAAATAAGAATTCATTTCAAACTATGAATAATTTTACTTTAAAATCTAGAGAAGCGCTTGAGGCAGCAGAAGCAATCGCTTTAGAAAAAAACCATCAAGAAATGGATGTTAGCCATTTAACTCATGCTCTTCTTACTCAGGAAGAAGGGGTAATTTTGGCATTGGTAAAAAAGATGGAGGTGAATTTAGCAAAACTTATAGAAGAAATTGGATTTTTGATTGATAGAGTTCCGCGGATTATAGTCAGTGAGGGAGTTGTTGGTCAACTTTTTATTTCTCAAAACCTGCGGAAAGTCTTTATCCAAGCTCAAAAAGAGGCCAGGAATCTTAAAGATGAATATATTTCTACAGAGCATTTATTTCTAGCTATTCTTGAAGTTCCTTCTCCTACTAGGAGTGTTTTAATTGGAGCAGGGATTAACCGGGATCGGGTTCTTAGGGTTTTAGCAGAAGTAAGGGGTACAGAAAGAGTAACAGAACCAGAACCAGAAAGCAAATATCAAGCTTTGGAAAAATATACTATAAATCTTACCAACTTGGCTGCCGAAGAAAAGTTAGATCCGATTATTGGTCGGGATGAAGAGATCCGACGGGTTATGCAAGTTATTGCTAGAAGAACAAAAAATAATCCAGTTTTGGTTGGCGAAGCCGGTACCGGAAAGACTGCTATTGTTGAAGGCTTAGCTCAGAGAATCATTTCTGGAGATGCCCCAGAAACTCTCAAAGGCCGAGATCTTTTGTCCCTGGATCTCGGGACTTTAATTGCCGGGACAAAATATCGAGGAGAATTTGAAAATCGCTTAAAGGCAGTTTTAAAAGAAATAAAACAAGCAGAAGGTAGGATTATTTTATTCATTGATGAACTACACACAGTAGTAGGAGCAGGAGCAGCTGAAGGAGCTATGGATGCTTCTAATTTACTAAAACCAGCTTTAGCTCGAGGTGATCTCCATTGTATAGGAGCCACTACTCTTAAAGATTATCAAAAATATATTGAAAAAGATGCAGCTTTAGAAAGAAGATTTCAACCGGTTTATGTCCAGGAACCAAATTTAGAGGATACCATTGCTATTTTAAGGGGGATCAAAGAAAAATACGAAGTTCATCATGGAGTGAAAATCGCTGACCCTGCCCTGATAGCAGCAACTAATTTATCTCAAAGATATATTACAGATCGTTTTTTGCCTGACAAAGCCATTGATCTGATGGATGAAGCTGCTTCAGCCTTGAAAATGGCTTTAGAGTCTCAGCCGGAAGAATTAGATAAATTAAAAAGAGAAATCAGAAAATTAGAGGTAGAAAAACAGATTTTACAAAAAGAAAAAAATAAGGAAGCGAAAAAAAGATTATCTTTTTTGAAAAAAACCCTTTCTGATTTAGAAGAAAAAGCTAAAAGCTTAGAGATTCAGTGGAAAGCAGAAAAAGGTGTTATCGTTTCTCTGCGGCAAACTAAAAGAGAGATTGATAAATTAAAACAACAAAAAGAGATTGCTGAACGAGAAGCAAATTTACAAAAGGTAGCAGAGATTAAATACGGAAGATTACCAGAATTAGAGAAAAAAATAAAAGCTGACGAAAAAAAATTAAGAGACATCCAAGAAAAAAGAGGAATCCTGCGAGAGGAGGTAACAGAAGAAGACATAGCGCGAGTGGTGGCTCGCTGGACAGGTATTCCTGTTTATCGTATGCTTGAGTCTGAATCTAAAAAATTAGCTCGCATGGAAGAAGAACTACATAAGAGAATTGTTAACCAAGAAGAGGCTGTAAAAAGTGTGGCTAATGCTATTCGTCGTTCTCGAGCTGGTATTTCTGAAGAAACTCGACCAATTGGATCTTTCGTTTTCATAGGTCCAACAGGAGTAGGTAAAACAGAATTAGCTAAAGCTTTAGCCGAATTTATGTTTAACGACGAAGCTGCTTTGGTTCGTTTAGATATGTCAGAATATATGGAACGTCATACAGTGGCTAAAATGATTGGTTCACCTCCGGGTTATATAGGTTACGAGGAAGGAGGACAATTATCTGAAATGATTCGGCGTCGGCCTTATAGTGTAGTTTTGCTTGACGAGGTAGAAAAAGCTCATCCAGATGTTTTAAGCATTTTACTACAAATTTTAGACGAGGGTTGTTTAAAAGATGCTAAAGGCCGTTTGGTTAATTTTAAAAATACAGTTATTATTTTAACTTCAAACATAGGGAGTGACCTGTTAAGAGACTTGGCCCAAAAGATCTCTTTAGGATTTGCTTCAGAAGAAGAAAAAGAAATTTCAGAAAAAGAAGTTCAAGAGAAAATCTTAGGAGCTTTAAAAGATCATTTTAAGCCTGAATTTTTAAATCGTTTAGATGAGATAATCATCTTTCATTCTTTGACAAAAGAACAAATTGAGAAGATTGTTGATTTACAAATAGAACAAATCAAGTCTCGATTGATTCTAAAAAAAATAGAAATCGAAGTATCTAAAGAAACTAAAAAATTATTGGCCGAAAAAGGTTTTGATCCTGTCTATGGAGCCCGCCCCTTAAAGAGAATAATTCAGCAGATGATTCTAGATAAATTAGCTTTGGAAATAGTAGAAGGGCGAATTCAAGAAGGAGAAAAAGTGAAGATAAAAACAAAAGAGGGGAAGATAGAAATTATACACTAAAAAATTTAATAAGAGTTACGTTATTTAAATCCACTAGCCTTAGAATAGGGTTGGTATACTTCAGTTTTTTTATTATTTGTAACTTATTCCCATATATGACCCTTAATCAACTTACCATTGAAGAGGCGCATCAAGGATTAAAAAAAAGAAAATTTTCAACTCAAGAATTAACAAAAGCTTGTTTAGATCAGATTAAAAAGATAGATGACAAAATCCATGCTTTTAATACTGTTTGCAAGGAAGAGGCTTTAAACCAAGCAAAAATAATAGATAAAAAGATATCAGAAGGAAGAGAAATTGGGATTTTAACAGGAATCCCTTTAGCTATTAAAGACAATATTTGTACCCAAGGTATTCGAACTACTTGTTCTTCAAAAATGCTAGAAAATTTTATTCCTCCTTATGATGCTACTGTAATAAAAAAGTTAAAAGAGGCGGGAGTAATTCTTTTAGGAAAAACAAACATGGATGAGTTCGCCATGGGAAGTTCTACCGAGAATTCTTACTTTGGTCCAACTAGAAATCCTCATGATTTAGAAAGAGTAACTGGCGGCAGTTCTGGTGGATCAGCAGCTGCTGTAGCAGCTCATATGTGTATAGCCGCCTTAGGATCTGACACTGGTGGTTCGATTAGACAACCCGCTTCTTTTTGTGGAGTAGTGGGAATGAAACCTACTTATGGAATGGTTTCCCGTTTTGGTTTAGTGGCTATGGCTTCTTCCCTAGATCAAATTGGTCCGATTACTAAAACAGTAGAAGACGCAGAAATTTTGTTAGAAATAATTAGCGGAAAAAATGAATTAGATTCTACCTGCAGTGGACCAATTTTTATTTCTACAAAGGATGTTAAAGAAATTAAAATCGGAGTTCCTAAAGAATATTTTATCAAAGGCATGGATTCTGAAGTAGAAAAAGTAATAAAAGAAGGAATTAAAAAATTAGAGAAAATAGGCGCTGAAATTATAGAAATTAGTCTACCTCATACTGAATATGCCTTAGCTGCGTATTATTTAATCATGTTTTCAGAAGTGAGCGCTAATCTTGCAAAATATGATGGTGTTAGATATGGTTTTTCAGTTCTTCAATCCCAAGTCTCAAATATCAAAAGTTCATCAGATATTTACTTTAAAACTAGAGCCGAAGGATTTGGAAACGAAGTAAAAAGAAGGATCATGTTAGGGACTTATGCTTTAAGCGCTGGCTATTATGATCAATATTATCTCCGAGCCCAAAAAGTGAGATCATTAATCAAAAAAGATTTTGACCAGGTTTTTGAAAAAGTAGATGTATTAGTTGCTCCTGTTAGTCCTACTCCTGCTTTTAAGATCGGAGAAAAAATAGATGATCCGATTAAAATGTATCTTTCTGATGTCTTTACCACGCCAGTAAATTTAGCTGGTTTGCCAGCTATTTCTGTGCCTTGTTCTACAAAAGGTTTGCCTATTGGTTTACAAATTATTGGAAAGCAGTTTGAGGATGAAATAGTATTAAGAATGGCAAAAAGTTTTAGCTCTTCTCCGCAATAATAAAATTAAAACAGGATGAGTATAATAATGTTTAACATAATCTTGACTTTTGATTTTTCTTCTTTGTTCATTTGGCTTGTTGTTATTATAATAGGAATAGTAGTTTTATTGATAGTTTTTCGAATAGTTAGATTTATTAAAAAAACTTTTCGACAAAAAGAACTGTGGGGACTAGACAAAGAAGAGATTAAAAAAAGATGGAAAGAAATCGAAAGTTTACTAGACAAAAAAAATGAAATGAGTTTTAAGTTAGCTATACTTGAAGCGGACAAATTATTAGACTACACTTTAAAACATATGGGCTTTGGTGGTTCATCCTTAGGACAGCGTCTAAAATTAGCTTGTTATAAATTTACTAGATTGCATCAAGTTTGGCCAGCTCATAGGACAAGAAATCAATTAGTACATGAACCAAATTATCGATTAAATTACTGGAGAACTAAAAAAGTAATTAAAATTTTTAAAAAAGGATTGGAAGAGTTGGAAGTTCTATAAATTTAGTTTTTTCAATTTGATAAACAAATTATGAAATATGATCTCCTTACTATTGGCGGCGCAACATGTGATATTATCTTTTTTACTGATGAGGGGATTTTGATAGAAAACAAAAAAGATCCTTTGCGGGAAAAACTATTAGCTTTTGAATACGGAGCAAAAATTAGAGTCAAAGAAGCTTATTTTACTTCAGGTGGAGGAGCTTGTAATACAGCAGTATGTTTTTCTAGATTAGGACTAAAAGTAGCCCCTATTATTAGGATTGGCAATGATAAAAATAGTCAGATAGTTCTAGAAAATTTAAAAAAAGAAAAGATTGATTTAAAATTTGTTCAAATCGATAAAAAGTTATCAACAGGATTTTCTTTTATTGCTGCTATTCATAAAGAGAAAGATCATGTTGCATTTTTATACAGAGGAGCCAATGACAATCTTCAATTGCCAGCATTTTTTCCAGATACTAATTGGATTTATATATCTTCTTTGGGCGGAAACAATTGGAGTAATATTTTGAGGAAATCATTTAACCTTAAAAAAACAAATCCCTCGCTTAAAATAGCTTGGAATCCAGGATCTCTTCAGCTTCAGAGAGGTTACAAAGGATTAATTAAATATCTAAAAAATACAGATGTTTTGATTTTAAACGAGGATGAAACCACTGAATTGATTCTTAGTTTTGTTCAAAGAATGGATTTCTCTCTCGAGAAAAAATCAAGAATAAAAAAGATTTTATATATGGCAGAGACTATTTATCAATGGGGACCAAATTTAGTAGTTATCACCTGTGGAGCCAAAGGCGCTTATGTCTATGACGGCAAGATTTTACATTATTCTCCATCTTTAAAAAGAAAGAGGCTAGAAACTACAGGAGCTGGCGATGCTTTTGGTTCTTCTTTTGTTGCTGGTTTAATTTTATACAAAAATAAGATTAAAAAAGCCTTAAAATTAGCTATTTTTAATAGTAGTTCAGTAATTTCTGAGATCGGCGCTCAAAAAGGCCTTCAACGAAAAAGAGAAATCAAGAAAGAGATAGGATAGGAAATTTATACTTAATAATCAATAATCATAATCAATTATGGAAACTTTGCTTATTATCACCATCATTTTAGTCTTTCTTGGCTTTGTGGCTATGTTTTATTTTTTTAATCAAAGATTTCGACAATTTGAAGAGATGCAAAAAGCGGATAAGTCTTTAAGTATTCTAAGTCAAAATATTCAAGGGATTCAGGAAAGAATTGATAAGACTACCGAAGTAATTGGCCAACGTTTAGATAATGCTGCTCGAATTATAGGAACTGTAAGCAAAGAACTTGGTCGCATGGAAGAGATTGGTCGAGGAATGCAAGATTTGCAAGATTTTTTAAAATCGCCAAAACTTCGAGGCAATATTGGTGAACAAGTTCTAAGAGATCTTTTGGAACAATATTTTTCTCGGCAACATTTCTCTTTACAACATAAATTTCGAACTGGACAAATAGTTGATGCTATTATCAAAACTGATAAAGGGATTATTCCTATTGATTCAAAATTTCCTATGGAGAATTTCCGAAGAGTTTTTAGCGCCCAAAACGAGGAAGAGAAAAAAAGTAGTTTTCGAGAGTTCATCCGTGATGTTAAAAAGCACATTGATGATATTTCTAAAAAATATATTTTACCTCAAGAAGGAACAGTGGATTTTGCTATTATGTACATTCCTTCAGAAGTGATTTATTATGAAATAATTCGAGAGGAAGAAAATTTGAGCGCCTATGCTTATCAAAAGCGAGTCTTTCCAGTTTCTCCGAATAGTTTTTATTATTTTCTAAAAATTATTATGATGGCTATGGAGGGAAAGCGAATTGAGGAAGCCTCAAGGCAAGTTCTTCAATTATTAGCTGCTCTTCAGAATGATACTAAAAAATTTGGTGAAATCTTAGGTATTGTCAATACTCATATTACTAATGCTAAATCAGCTGTGGATCGGGCAAATAACGAATACTTTAAACTTTCTTCTAAAATTGACCAAATAAGATTGTTGAAATAAAATCATTTGAAGTCAAGTCTTAACAATGTATCCAAAAGATCAAAATTATATTATTGGCGTTGATGGAGGAGGAACAAAAACGATTACTGTCTTAGCTGATTTAAATGGCGAAATTTTAAAAATCGGAAAATCTGAGAGCTCTAATCCTAGAAATGTAGGAATTGAAATAACCACAGAAAATATCATTAAAGCTATTAAAAATATTTTACCTAAGAATAGAAATAGTCGAATTTTGTCTATTTTTATTGGTTTATCAGCCGTAGAAGAAGAATTTAAATCAAAAGTTAAAAAAATTCAAAAGGAACTTTTAAAAGAGAAAAAAATTTCTCAGTTTTTGAAAGGAGAAATTAAAATTGTAAGTGACCAATTGATAGCCTTTAAATCAGGAACAGACGAAAAAAATGGTATTATTTTAATAGCTGGTACAGGTTGTGTAGCTCATGGTTGGAGAAAGGAGAAAGAATTCAAAGTAAGTGGTTGGGGTTGGCTAGCTGACGAAGGTTCAGGTTTCTGGATTGGCCAAAAAATCTTTCAAGCAATTTTGAAATCCTTAGACAAACGAGGCCCTAGAACATTGTTAGCAGACTTTGTTTTTCAAAAATTTAGATTAAAAAAACAAGCTCCAAATTTATTAAATCAAAAGATATATACTCCTGATTTTATTAAAAAGATTTCTTCGCTTTCATCTATCTGTAATATAGTTGTTCAAAAAAGAGATAAAATAGCTCAAAAAATATTAATCGAAGCAGGAAATGAATTGGCTCTTGCTGTTAAAACCATAATCAAAGAACTAGGTTTTTTTAAAAAAAGTTTCCCTTTGGTTTTAGTTGGTGGTTTGTTTAAATCAAAGATTATTTTAGATGTTTTAAAAAAAGAAATAAAAAAAATTGCTCCTAAAACAAGGTTTATCATTCCTCAAAAAGAACCAGTAATTGGAGCAATAAAAATGGCTATTGAAGAATTGAAGATAAATCGATAAGTCGAATCAAGAATATTTTCAAGTAGTTATTTTTCTCTAAATTTTAATCATTTTTTTTATCCCTGAAAGGCCTTTTTAAAATTATCTATTCTTTTTCTCAGAGGGTTTTCTGGTTCTAAATATATTTGAATTGTTTCCATTTGTCCTTTGATTTCAGAGGTCCAATAGTCAAATATTGTTTTTAAAACGGAATCTGAACTTGGTTTATCTAATTTTTTAAAACAAGAAATTAATCGTTCTATTCCTTGATTTAAATCTTTTATAGAAAGCGGAAGATAAAGAATAGGGATTTGAAAAATTTTTCCTAAACTTATTTCCCTTTCCTTGATTATAATTCCATATTTTAATTCTCCGCCCTTACCAGAGTAATTCTTGTGGCGAATGTTGTTGCGTTTTTCACTTAGTTCTAGTTCTCCTACATCTCCAGTTTCATCTATAGCGCAGATAATTTCTCCTGTCTTTAGATCTAAAATAATATTATCAATACCATTTTTGATATCATCATAAGAGGAAGTTCTTAAACTGCAATAATCCGATCCTAGAAATTCGTTAAACATAAGAGTTTTAAACATCTCTAATTGTTCTCCTTTTGTTTTTAGTTTTTCCTCTCTGGCCTTTTCTAATAATTTTTCTCTTATCTCTTTTGCCCCTTCTCCCATTTTTCTCAATTCTTCTATAAATCTGCTTATTACAGCTTTGTCTATTTTTCTTATACTTTCATCATTTAAAAAACCCCTTAAAGTGTTTATGCTTATTACAAAAGGTTTATTTGTCCTTAAAAAAGACTCAAAATAAAACTTTATCTCTTTATCTTCGGTATCCTTTATATCTTTTTCTATAACTTCTTTAGAATAAATTTTTGAAAAAATCCCAGGTTCGATTCGGCAAGAATTATCAATAAAGTCCTCTAATTCAGGGATTCTTTTTTTTATTTCAGTAAGCTGCTTTTCAAGAAGTCTTCTTAATTTTTCAACATTTTCTTCTTTTAATATTTTCGCCTCTATTTTTCTTTCTGGTGATCCATAGTCTCTTGGAAAATTTGACTTTCGCATAGATTTTAAAAATTTTAAAAAAGCCAAAAATTTTTCGAAACGATGCTTGACTTTAATAACCCAGGAAAGGATCTTTAAAGGAAGTCCAATCAATGGGTTTTATTTTTTTTCGTTCATTTATTTTTTTCATTACTTCAGAAAAAAGGTCAATTTTAATTCTTTTTTGAACTACCTGGACACGAAGTTGGGAGACGGCTTCGGAATGGATAATGGTTTGATAAAAATTTTTATATAAAAAAATAAAAACAAAAACTAAAATAAGTATAACTAAACCGCTGATCATAAATGAATAATACTTTAGAAACCAAGCGCTGGATAATTTTATTTTTATTCTCATAGCAAAACCATCAAAAGTTGAAATTAATTTAAGGCGTTTCTCGCCAATAACTTAAAAGAGAAATAATAGCTTGAATTTGAGACTCTTTTGAAGAAGAGTAAAGGTCAGACAATAATCGATCTCTATAAGGAGTTTTGCTTATACTTTCTAAATGCAAAGAGTCAATGTTAAGATAATAATCCAATCTTTCTAATTCTAAAAGATATTTAAGAATTTTTAAAAAGTTCCCTTTTAGAACAAGTCGAAGAGGAATAACTTTATAACCTTTTTCGATTTCTTTTTGTTGAAGAAGATCTAAATTTATTTCTTGTTCAATTTTATTTTTTAAAGCTAATTCTTCTAAAGTAGTGATAAATACAAGTTCTTGTCCTTTAGGAATAAAAAGACTTTGAAGAACCTCGGCCTGAGGAGTTATACGATTTAATTCTTCCCTAACTTTTTTTAAAACCAAGCCTTGATTGTATAAACTTTCCAATCTTATCCTTTCTTCATAAATAGCTTCACTTAATCTTTTAATTTGGAAAATATCTGGTGAGATAAAAAATATTATAATAATTAAAATAATGATTATATTAAAACTGAGAAAAAAGAGAAAAGATTTAGTTTTTGAATTCATAGATTAGGAAGTCAATTTGATAAAGAATTATTCAACAAGTAAAAAATCAATCTCAAAATCGATCTTATCTTTTAATAGAAGAGTGCCTAGAGGAATTTTAAGATCGATAAATTTAGCAGAAGTCTCTAAATTATTTTTGAATTTTAAGAGATCGGGTCTTTTCTGAGCCCGGCCTTTAATTTTTGCAGAATTGTTTTCTAAATCTAATTGGAGAGAAGTAATTTTTATGTTTCGGGGGATAATTTTGGAAAGTTCTAAAAGATAAAGCGTCGGATCTTTGGTTTTAGTCTGAACTTCTTTAATTACCTTAAGAGTATTGTTTATTTCTTGAATTTTTTTATTAAAAGGAGCAATCCGAGGAATTATCTTTATATTTTGAGCAGTTAAAACCTGGAAATTTCTCTCTAAAATTTTTTTAGCAAAAAATAAGACTAAACCAATGTTAATCAAAACTATTAAAAATATAACTAGACATTTCTTGATTATTTGATAGATTTTTTCTTTCTCTATCAAACTAATATAAATTGGCGGAAGAAGATTCAAAGTAATTTTGATCATATGGATTTTGACGTTTGAATTCCTAGTTTTAAATTTTATCTTTTTGAGAATTTAAAATTTTTAGACACTTTCAAGTCCTCTTAAGGCCAAGCCGATAGCTGTAGCGTAAATTAAAGCTTCAGTTTGGTTAAGATTAAGTCCAGAAGAAAATTCTAGACCTAAAAGCGGATTTGCTTTTTTTACTTCGAGTTTAAGTCTTTGAGAAAGGATTTCTTCAAGACCCTTAAAATTTGCTCCCCCTCCACAGAGGAAAATTTTTGTTATTTTTCGATGATCAGGAGGTAAATGGTTTTCTTTATAAAAATTAATAGCTTCTTCTATTTTCTTTGTTAAATCTTCTACAACGGAGAAGAGCATTTCTTCTAAGATGCCTTGGCATTTTTTTTCTTCAAAACCACAAATAATTTTTGCTTTTTCTGCCTCTTCTAAAGTAATCTTTAGTTTTTCAGAAATAGTTTTAGTGATTTTTTCTCCAGAAATAGAAAGAGTTACAGTAAATTGAATTGTTCCATAGTCGAATACAATAATGCTACTTCTCTTTGCTCCTAAATCAAGGATAATCAAACCTTCTAAAAAATCTTCTTTAACAATAGCTCGACTAAGGCTAGCTGATTCTGGTTCTAAAGCCAAAGGCTTTAACCCAGCTCTCTCAAGAAGAGAAAGATAACTTTCAACAATTCTCTTTGGACAAACACTAACAAGTATTTTTAATTTGCCCTCTTTAGTAGCAATTTTTTGCCAATCAAGATAAACCTCCTCTAAAGGCAGAGGAATATGTTGGATAATTTCTTTTTTGATGATTTCAAGATCTACTTTTTCAAAAGAGACGGGTATTTCAATCAATTTAATAAAAGTCTTTGTTTCTGGCAGAGTAGAAATAAGGTAGGGAGTTTTGATTTTTTCTCCTTTAGTGGTAGAGATAAGGGCTTGAATAAGTTCAATAATTTTTTCTTTTTCTTTAATTTCGCCATCTATAAAATAACCCTCTGGCACTTCTATTTGATTATAAGAAACCAGTTTAATTTGTTTATTTCTTTTTCTGAAACTTATTAATTTTAAAGATGAATCAGAAATATCAAGACCAAATGGAGGTTGCATAATTTAAACTATGTTTTTAAAATTTTGCATTACTAAAAAGGAAACTGTTGAATAATTCAACGAACTAGATATAAAATTTATAAAGCTTTCTAGAGCGATAAATTTTATTTTATTTCTTCCCAAGACAAAATTTCAAAGTTTTCTTTTTTGGGGAAAAAGGGAGGCGGAGCAAAAATCAAATTAGGATCATAAGTAGTAAAAGTATTTCGATAACCTGAGATTACCGCTCCCCCTCCTGAAACCCAAGTCCAAGTCCAAACTTGATTAGAAATAAGAGTACCATAAGTAGTCAATCGATCCAAAATATTTCCTGGATAATAATATCTTTGAGTAGCTCCATTTTGGGCGATTAAGGCGCCGTGTATTTCTAAGACATCAGGAGAAAATCTAGGAATTAAAATGTCATTTTGAGCAATTAATCCCAAAACATCAGAGCCATCTTTTTTAGTATAGACTAAATTATTAGGAATAACAATAGAAGTATAAGTATTAGGATTCACAGGGAACCTTCCGGAAGCAACAGTTACCCTGCCTCTTACTATTCCATCAACCCAGACTTTATCTTCAACAAAAACTAAACCATTGGCAGGAATAGCCTTATTTTCAACAAACACTTCATTTTTTATATCATCAGCAGAGCGAATCCAGCGTTTGTGAGTAGAATAGCCCCATCTTAAATGATGAAGCTGAATTACTTTAAAAATATCAAAAGTTCCATCGCTTTTGAATTTAAGATGCCAACCATAAGTACCTGAAGGAGGCAGATAAACTCCTTGGGACTGAGCTCCTGCCTTTATCTCTGCTAAATTTACAGTAATAACATCAAAATCAACAGCTGGTACAGGAAAGCGCCAAAATTCTTTTGGTCCTCCATCTCCCCAAATTCCAGGCTTTGGTTGATTCCCGCAACCGTGATGAGGTTTGCAAATATAGGTTTGCTTGGCAGATGAAAGTATAGAATCGCAAACTCCATCAAAACGGATACCGCCATTAGCGTGCATTTTGCCAGAAACATGCTCTCTGTCGCCAAACCAGACATCAGTATTGGTTAAAAATGAATATTCAGCATATGAAGGGATGCCAATCTTTGAGATTATTTTTCTTTTTATATTAGGATTAGCTAAAGTCCAGCCGGTTGATTTAATAGTAACTACTGTTGAGCCTACTGACGGTGGATCAATTTCTAAGGAAAATTTTCCTATTATTTTACCAGAAACATCTTTATAATCATGAATATAAGGCCCTGGTCCTCCAGTTCCATCTTGATAATCATTATTGTCGTGCGCTAAATGCCATCGATAATAATTTATTCCTGCTTCAGCAATTTGAAGGGCATTTTCTTCTTGAACTCTTTGAAAACTGATCTTATTTTGTAAGCTTACCCAATGCAAGGTTCCAGTACCAAGAAAAAGAAAAATAGCCATAAAGACAATAACAAGAATAAGACCAATGCCCCGGGAAGATGGCTGTTGAAAGATTAATTGACTAAGAGGTTTGACAAATTTTTTTAGTTGTGGTAGCATAGAAATGATAATCTAAATTGTCCTTAAAGAAGGACAAGAATTAACTGCCAAAAGACAAAAGGAGGGAGAGAGAAAAGTAGGAAATAAACCTCAAGGCAGAAAAAGGGTAGAAAAAGGAGGAATGAAAATGAAGAAAAAAGAATCTTCAGAAGTAAATAGCTTCGAAAAGAAGGGGCTTTATGTAAAAGAATTAGATCGTTTGGAGAAAGATTATTTGGAGAAAGAGCAGTCAAGATTTCAATCGAATTTAAAAATAAAATGTCTTTGTTGTGGGAAGGAGAGCCTGAGCTGTATAGATTATAATTATTGTTTGGAAATGGCTTTTTATCAGTGTTCTAATTGTGGATATAGTGGAGAAGACTATGATGTGTGTGATCCATTAAGTCGTCCGCTGGAAGAAGTGCTAAAAGAACATAAAAGCTCATTAGAAAAAGATTTAAAAAGAGTCGTTAAACAGAAAGAAGAGATAGAAGAGAGAGAAAGGGTAATTAAAGAATGGCTGAAAAGAACGTCAAAAATGTTATTAAAATCATTAAAATCAGCCTCAAAGAATAGCGATGCCATGATCCAGTTCTTTCTAAAAGAAAGACAAGATTGAACTGCTTTTTAAGGACATGGATGGTCTAGTCCATTTAAGAATATAGATTAAGGACATAGACAGCCATGTCTCTTTTTTCTAAATTTTATTTTCTCATTTTGAATAAAAGTTAAAGATTTATATTGATTAACCATCACAAATTCTCTTTCAAATTCCTCAAATTCACTTCTGATTCTAAAGTAAAACCTGGTGGAGTGGTATGTGGGTCAACATCAATGGTCAAAGAAACTTTGACCATTTTTATTTTAGTAACATTAATAGGTGACGCAAGAGGTGGCTCAACTCCTGTATAATTCCCATCATAATAGGCAAAAGAGAGATTTCTTGTATAACGAGCTGCTACAGAAATATTTTCATTGATCGGATCGTATTTAAGGGGATTGCCGCTTGGCTTAATTACTCCCTTTTTTAAATTATTTTCTTCCAAAAAATATCTGATTCTTTCTCTATCACTTTGAGAATCAATATTAGAAAAAAATGTTAAAGAGTTTAAAGTGGCAGATTCAATAGTATAAGCGCCAGTATCAGCAAGATTAGCATTTCGTAATTCGGAGATTATCATCTTTATTGCTTTCCGAGCCTGATTTTGAGCTTCGATTTGTTGATTAATTCGACGAAGAACCTGGTAATTTTGAATAATAAAAATAGTTATAGCTGTGATAGCTATTGTAAAAATACCTATACCCACTATAGTCTCAATCAGAGAAAGACCAGAATTTTTGTTAGACATGAAAGAAAAATAGAAACTGAAAGATAAAAGAATTAAACGATATCAGTATAATAGCTACTTTGATAATGGTATCTCTAATCGGTCTATCTGAGAAACATTAATAGTATCTGAATAGGAAACATAACCAGGCATTTTGATGGTGATATTATAAACTCCTGCTTCTAAATTAGGGAAAAAGACTTGGCCTGGTTTAGAACAAAGAGCGGTATAAGCAATAAAAACATCTGAAAGAATTGGAGAAACTTCTTTGTTCTGAGTAGAAAGAAAAGCTTTATATCTGATAAAACGATGATTATCATGACCAGAATAAATAGAAGTATTGCTGACAGTATAATAAGTATTTTCAGCTCCATTAGGACCAAGAAAAGTCCAGACTGTTTCAGTAACATTAGTAGGAGAGCTAGCAATTTGAAATTTTAAACAATTGGCTCCGCAATCTGGGTTTTGGGTTCCAGGTCCCCATCTTAGAGCGCCATAATTAGGGCTTAAATGACCAGTGTCAAAAATAGAAGAAGTAAGATTCCCGCTAGAAACATAAGTATCAGCAAAAGTATAAGAAATATCTACCTCTTCAATAGAAGGAGTAACTAAAGAATTATCGGTTCTAAGCAAAGCTTTCCAGCGGAGATCATTTCCTGGCCAAATGAATTCATGCGTTTCTCCTGGATTAACTATTTCAAAATGTTCTCCTCCATCAGCTGAAAGGAAATAATCTATAGTTTGACCATTCAGATCTTGCTCAACGCCTAGAGTAACTCGACTAATAATTCTGGGATCAAGATTAAGTTTTAAAGATTGAACAGCTGCTTGAGTTAGATATTCCCCATTAACCTGCGGAAGCCTTACTTCTTCTTGAACAGTGTCCCAAATAGCAGTAGTTGTCTCTTGATCTTTGTAGGCTGTATCTTTGAACTCTTCTTCAAAACTTAAATAAGGCGGGCCTGAGTATAAAAGAACATTTCCAGGAGAAGAAGTAGTATCAACTCCTTTATCATCTTCCCAATACTTCTTTTCATTAATAAAGTCTCTTTGTCCAGGCCCCTCCTGCCAATCAGTTTGAGTCCAAATTCCAAAACCCGTGATTTTTGTTTGGGAAAAAGCAGCTTTGGTAAGGATTACTTCAGCCCCAGAAATAGGTTGTCCATTTCCAGCATCTTTAATAATAACTAAAAGTTTATGATCGCTTCTTTCTTTCAAAACTAAATATAAATCAAGAACTGTATCAGGCATAAGTTCTAAAGGAAGTAAGGGATTAGAACCAGCTAAATCATAGAAAGAAGAATTTAAATTAATATTGTAAGTATCCCACTCTAAAGATAAAGAAAGCTGGCCCTGAATATTAGTAGTAAGATTTTGAGAATATTTAACTACATCAGGTTCAGTACCGATCAACTTTCCCCCTGAAAGAGTAAAAGAAATATTTTCTATGGAAGAACATCTTTCGTTAACTGTAAAAATATTAACAGTACTTAATTTATCAATATTAAAAGAAACAGAAGTTATTTCTCCTTCAATAATTGAAACATCTGGTTTAATTGGTGTTGAATTTCCTAAAGTGTTTGGAGTAATTGTATAGTCAGCGCTGTAGCCGGATTTAGTCACCTTAATTTGATAACGTTCGACTGAAATTGGCAAGGCATAGATTTTTAATTCACCATCATTATCAGTTCGATCATTAATAATAATATTTGGAGTTAGAAAAATATTTTTTACTTGGATTTGAGCTTGAGGAACTGGCTGACCTGAGGCATTAAAAACAGTAATAAAAAGAGTCCCTGTGCCAGTAGTTGTTTCAAGTCCTTTAGGAGCAAAGGTTGAAGTAAGCGAAACAGGACTAGGGCAGGGATATTTATCCCAAGTAACTTGAATTTCTATTTTTTTATAGTCATTAGGAATACGATCTTGCGGAGCAAGGCCATCAAAAGGATCGTCGATGTATCGAGGAGTAATTCTAATAGTAAAATTTATTTTTTCTTTAGTGATTATTTGATTAGAAGGGATATTGCCAGAAGGCCAACCTTCGGTTGTGCCAATTTGGGCATAAGGAAAATTCCTGATGATTTCCATTTGTTGATTAGCAATCTCTAAGGCTAGAAGTCGACACCTAGCTTGCATGATCCCCCGAAGGGTTATGGTCAACGCTCCCCAAAAACCTAAAAAAACAATAACTATGGTAATTATTGTTACTAAAAGCTCGGGCAGAGTAAACCCCTGAGAAGAAAAAGAAACAGCTGAATTCTTAGAGGAAATAGACATAACTTAGGAATAAATTAAAGTTGTCTTTTGTCTTTAACTCTTGAGTTAATTTTGTTCATCGCTTAAATCTTCTAACTTTACAGAAAGCAACCGCGAGATGCCGTCGTCTCCCATAGTCACCCCATAAAGAACCTTTGCTTTTTCCATGGTGATCCGATTATGAGTAATAACAACAAACTGGATTTTTTTAGAAAAATTCTCTAAAATTTCAGCAAATTTAACTGAATTAACTTCATCTAAGGCAGCATCAACTTCATCTAGAATAACAAAAGGCGAAGGATTGGTATCAAGAATAGCGCAAATTAAAGCAATAGAAGTTAGAGCTCGTTCACCTCCAGATAAAACATTGATATTTTTTATTCTTTTACCTGGTGGAGTAACTTGAATCTCCACGCCTGAATAAAAAGAGGATTCTATTTTTGACAATTTTTCATTTAAATTTCCAAATGAATTTAAGTCTTCATCTTCTGATTTTTCTTTATCCTTAATTGGAGAAAGATTTTCTTTTTTTAAAAGTATTAACTTTGCTAAACCGCCATTAAACAACATTTTAAAATATTTCCCAAATTTCTCATTAATCTCTCTAAAGTTGCTTTCAAATCGCCTTTTAATGGTCTGATTCAATTCTTCTATTACCTTTTCCAATGATTTAATGGCTTCTTTAAGATCTCTGCTTTGTTGATTTAAGAATTCAAATTTTTCTTTAGTTTCATTATATTCTTTTATTACTTCAGGATCAATTCCACCAATTAATTCTAATTGGTATTTCAATCTTTGAATTTCAAATCGAAGCTCTTCCTCGTTTCTGTTATTTTTCTCTACTCTTTCTGCTATTATTTTAATTTGCTCTTTATTTCCCAATTCTCTTTCTATTTCAGATTCCAAATCTTCTCTTTTAGTTTCTAATTTTGCTAACTCTATCTCTATTTCGTTCAATTTTTCAGATATCTTATTAAATTCCTCTTGTTTAAGATGGTTTTTCCGTTGAAGATCAAAAATTCGCTTTCTTTCCTCCTCTTCTTTTTGGCCGAAAGAAAAAATCTCTCTTCGAATATTCTCTATTTTCCCATTAATCTCTTTTAATCCTCTTTTTGTTTTTTCTAAATCTTTTAATAATGGAGAAAAAATCTCTTTATTTGGCGAAGGTCCTTTTATTTTGTCTATTAACGTGATTAATTTTTCTTGTAAATCTTTATTTCTTCTTTTTATTATTTCTAATTCTTCAAATTTTTCTATCTGAATTAATTCTTTTTTAATTTCCTCCAAGATTTGAATGATCTGAGAAGATGCTATATAGCTCGATTTTTCTTCTCCTTTTTGAACAGAATCAATTTTATTTCTTAAAATTAATTCTTTTTCCTTTAATCTATTTTTCTTTTCTAAGAGTTCTTCATATTCTTTCTGTAAGTAGTTATAAGTTTCTAGCTTCTTGGTTCCTTTTTCTAATAATTCTAATTGGGTTTGAATTTTTTTAATCTCCTCTTTTGTTTCCTGATATTCCTTTTCTATATTTTTAATTTTTAATTCTTGAATCTTGATTTTTTCTTCAATCCCTTGCCATAAAGAATGGTAATAAATTTGCTGAAGATTTCGCAATTTTTCTTCTATTTCTTTTCGTCGTTCTATTTTTTTAGTCTGTCGATTAAGTGATCTTAAACGAGGGGTGATTTCTCGTAGAATAAGCTCTGCTTGTTCTAGATTTCTTTTAGTTATTTCTAATTTATGTAAAGCTCCTTCTTGTTTAATTTGATACTCTTTTATTCCAGCAGCTTCTTCAAAGAAAACTTTTCGTTCTTCAGAAGAAGCAACTAAAATAGAATCAATCATTCCTTGTCCAATAATAGAATAAGATTTTTGAGCAAAACGAGCTTTAGCTAAGAGAAGAAGAATGTCCTGAAGTCTGACTTTTGCTTTGTTAATTAGATATTCACTCTCTCCATCTCGGTAAAGTCTTCTTGAGATGACTATTTCTCGATAATCTATTATTTTTTGATTATCTTCATTATTTAGATATAGACTTACTTCAGTAAAGCCAAGACGAGCTTTCTTGTCGCTACCAGCAAAGATAATATCTTCTGACTTTTTTCCCCGAAGGAGTTTCATGCTTTGTTCACCTAAGACCCATCGAATAGCATCAACTATATTTGTCTTTCCCGATCCATTTGGCCCCATAATGGCGGTAATTCCTTTGGTAAACTCGAGATTAGTTTTATAAACAAAAGACTTAAATCCCTGTAATTGAAGTTTCTGAAGAAACATAAAAAAACAAATTCAATGTGAAATTAAAAGACAACTTTTTTCATGTATATGCCTCTATTATACCACTAATTAAGATTTTTAGCAATTCATGAGTTTCGTTTTCTATCTCTTTAAGATAAGGGCCTTAACTCTTCTAAATGCCTCTGCTTTATTTATACAAAAGTGTGTAGTATTATCATATCCATACGAGTTTTTCCCTTGGCCTTGACAAAAGAAACAGTTTTAGAAATAATAAAACTATTACCGATGCTGCCATATTATACAAATAAAGTTGATATTTTTAGTTTAATTTGCTATAAATCATTTATGATAAAGCCAAAAGTAGCAATTTTAGGATTTGGGGGAACCATTGCCATGGTCCCTAGCTCTTCAGGGGTGCTAAAACCGGCCAAGGGAGTGGAGGAAATTTTAGCTATTGTTCCTTCTTTAAAAGAAATGGCTGATGTTTCCTTTCAAGAACTTGAATGTCTTGATAGTACTAATATCAACCCAAATCACTGGAAAAAATTAGCCCATTATATTTATAAAATTCATGACAAAGTAGATGGAATAATTGTCACCCATGGAACTGATACTATGGCCTATACCAGTAGTGCCGTAGCTTTAGCTTTAGGCAGAGGTCTAAAAATTCCTGTTGTTTTTACTGGCTCTCAACTTCCTTTAATTGCTTATGGAACTGATGCTAGATTTAATCTTGAGAATTCAATGAAAACTGTTCTTCAAGCTTCTAAAGAAAAAATTGCTGAAGTAATGATAGTTTTCAGTGACCATGTTTTAAGAGCGGTTCGGGCAATTAAAACCAGCGAGGCTAGATTTTCAGCTTTTGATTCACCTGCTTTTCCTCCTTTGGCTCGGATAGATGCTATTGGTATTCATTTTATTCCCGAAGCTTTAAAAAAAAGAAAAGATTTTCCTCTAAATTTAAAAACTAATTTTCATCGAGGGATTTTAGCTATTGATCTTGTTCCTGGCTTTGAGCCCCAACTTTTAAGAGAGATTTTAAAAAGTGGTAAATGTTCAGGTGTTTTGCTTAAGTCTTTAGGGGCAGGTAATGTTCCAAGCGAGGGTGAATACTCACTTTTGCCAATAATTCAGGAGGTAGTTCAAAATTACAAAATTCCAGTTTTAGTCGCAACAAAATTTATTGGCGGAAAAGCCCACATGGATATTTATGAACCTGGCAAACTAGCCCGAGAAGCTGGCACTATTCCTACTGGCGACATGACCGATGTTATGGCCCAGGTCAAATTTATGTGGGCCCTAGCTCAAGGCTATCGATCAAAAAAAACCCTAGAAAAAATCATCTATACCAATTTAATTGGCGAAATTACAAGTTAGATTTTTTAAATGTTTCTTTAATAAAAATATAAAAAGAGAAAAATATAAAATCCCCGATAAACTTTTTCCTGTAAAGTATAAATTTATAAAGTATAAAATTTACCGGGGATCTAAATTGCTGAAAAAGAAGGATTGAGCAACCATTTTACTTTTTCCCTCCCTCTTTAAAATTCATTTCAATGAATTTGTAGCTAAAGGAGGTTGTTATAGTCATTTCTGGACAAGAAAGCGTAAAATCACCCGAAAATGGTTCTTTAAACCCCTCTATTTCTGGTAGATTTTCAGCGCTCTCAAAATTAAATCGCTTTTTTAATGCCTTTCTAGCGTTAAGAATAGTAATCTTAATATCCTCCGCTATCTGCCGCATAATACCAGGACCCAAGCTTTCATTTTTAAATACGAGCTTATTAGGAGCTACCTCTCTTAATAAAACGTTGCTTCCCATTATCCTTGGCATAAATTCCATAGCTATTTTCTTTAAATTTGTCTCGACTCGCAGTTTGCTGAGACAAATACTCTGTTTTTCGAATTCAATAAACTCTCTTGTTATTGGATCTCTTGGCAAAAAATATCCAACCACAGCATCTTTTGAGACAAGATCCACTAATACCTTTGCATAGCCAGGAATGTTATTATACGCCGTTATATTGAGCTCATATTTAAATATTTTTTCAAATAGTTTCAGGTTTAAAGAGCAAACAGAGAAAAAATCATAAAATTCTCCTGTTTTTTTAGTCAATTCATTCAACTCTTTTCTTAATCTCTCACCTACCTTTAAAATTGTCTCTCCTTTAAAAAGTAAAGTACAAATATAGGTGGCCTTTTCTAAAATTTCATAATCTTCCATTGGAAAACCGGTTACATCAATGACATATCTCTCGCCATGATTATACACGGTAACAAAACATATATTTGCTTTATCTTTAAGCTCTATCCAATTATTATCCTTATTCATCCTTTGATACCTCCTTTTGATTGTTTTTAAAGCCCCGCCCCGTGGGGCGGTTGGGAGCTTTACTCTTTTTTAACACGAGCCCTAAACCACTTTGTTAAATTGTTAAATTAAGAGATGGTTAAATAAAAGAAGATGAAGCCATTCAAAAAGAGATAACTTCATCCTCCTTGAATTCTGATCAATCTTATGCCTATCTTAACCATTCTTTGTCGCTTTCAACAGCGACCCCCTTTAGTTGTTTCCAATTCTAAGCGGTCTTGGTTCTTTTTTCTGGGCTGATAGGAATTCCATTATTCCCTTTCTTCTTTTTTTGCTAAGAGCCCCAATGGCTGGAAATGCTTGTATTTTTTCTTCCACAGAGGTTAGTCCCTTCAACCCATGAAGATCAAGAACATGGTTGATAACATCTTTTACCCATTTTTTGTTGCTCCTGAAAGCAAGCTCTCTCAATTGCTTCAATCTCGATTGCTTCAATCGCTTAGCCTCTAACTTGGGTTCGGGCGAACGCTCAAGGATAAAGTTAAGGGTAGATATAACCTGGCTAAAAGCAAGTTCTGAGTTGGGCATAGATGGTAGAAATTCCAGAACTTTGGCCCACCCCCGCTTCTGCAGCCAGAGACCATACAGGGCTAAACCAAATAGGTCCTCAGAATTAGCTACCTTATACCAAAAATCTGGATCAGAAGCTTGATATTCAAGGCCAAGGAGTTCTTGAAGCACGCGCCGCTGAAGTTCCAGATTACCTTCTTTTACCCACCGTTCATACAACTGTTTCAGTAACCCAATAACAGTATCTCTGTATTGAGTTTTTGGAAAGTAGGTTTCAACTAAAAGAAGTAGTTCCATAACTGCCTCATCACTCCATTTACCTTCACCATCCCTGACTTGCTTCAGAGATTTAAGTATAATCTGCCTGATTCTCTCACGTGTATCAGAATCGATTTCGTTAAAGATCTCAGTAATGAGATAAGACGGTCGTCCATAAGAGTAAACATCACCAGTGATACTCAGATTTTCTCCCTTAAGGTGGGCCTGAAGCCAAGTTTCCAGCGAGGGATCATCTAACCCCCTCAGAGAGTTAGGAATCAATTGTCCGCGATTATCTGTTCTAGGTTCCATCATTTTTTTTACCCCCTTTTTCTTTCTTATTTTTCTACTCGTCTTAACAAGACGAGTCCTAAACCACTTTGTTAAATTAAGAGATGGTTGAATAAAAAACTTCTTGATTCATGTGGAGTAGCTTAAGGCTCGTCTTGTTTTTCCATTTTTAATTTTTAAAGATCTATAACCTTAAATTTATCTATCCTTATTAAAGCAAATTATTTAAAAAAGTCAAGAGGCGGTGCGCAATAGCTCGCCCTTTTTGAAATAGTCCTGAAAATTTTTGATTTATTTTAAAAATAGTAAAATCATCTTTTATGACATTATCATATGGCTACGACAGATTAAAATTAGTTGAATAGGGTTATTTTTTCTCGAGGAGGATGAATTTGATTTCGTTTTAAGATTTTATTCAAAGTTAATTTATTTGGTTTATTTCAATTTTTAAGTTTTACAAAAAAAATCACAACTTGAGAGCAGATAGGAACCTTACTTCTATCTGTTTAATCTTTTAGAATTTTTTCATTTAACATTAAATTCAACTACTTACCACCCCTTTTTCTCAAGCGCTTTTTTAGCTGCCTCCACTTGAGCCTCTTGTTTGGAATTGCCTCCACCAGTAGCTACTAATTCGTCTTTTAAAAAGACCCCGACTTTAAAATACTTTGCGTGATCTGGCCCTGATTCTGCAAGAACTTGATAGGTAGGAGTGATGCCCATTTTTTCTTGAGCTATTTCTTGAAACCAACTTTTGGGATCGATAAAGAGTTTAGCTTCTAAAATATGAGGAAGTTTAGTTAGTAGGTATTTTTCAATAAAAAATCGAGTTTGTTTAAGTCCTCGATCAAGATAAATAGCTCCGATTAAAGCTTCAAAAGCGTTAGCTAAAATATACTGCCGAGCCTTACTTTTTTCCTCTCGAGCTTCACCTTTAGAAAGAAAAAGATAGTTGTTTAATCCTAATTCATGAGCTGTTTCTGAAAGTATTTTTGCATTAACTAAACTAGCTCGCCAGTTAGTTAATTCGCCCTCTGGGTTTGGATAATTATTATAAAGATGTCTTGTTACTATTAATTCTAAAACTGCGTCTCCCAAAAATTCTAAACGTTCATTGTGAGATAAATAAAAGTTTGGTTTTTCGTTTAAATAAGAACGATGAACCATAGCCTGAATAAGCAAATCTTTATTTTTGAATTTAATTCCGAGTTTTCTTTCCAGCTTAGAAAAATCTTTCATAAATTTTATTTGTTAGTTTATTTTATTAGAATTTTCCAACCCAGTTTTAAATTCCTTCCGTTTTTCTTCTATAAACTCTTTCATTTTCTTTATAAAGCTTTCTTTACTGAACTTTTGACTGTGATTTCTAATTTCCTGAGGATTGAATTTTTCTGGTTTAAAGCGAATCACTGCATCTGCTAAGGCTTCCCAAGTTTGTTCCTCAAAAAATTGACCGGTCTTCCCTTCGATAACTGTCTCTAGGGCCCCTCCTTTTTTATAAGCAATAACTGGTCTACCAGAAGCCATAGCTTCGATAACAGTCAAGCCAAAATCTTCTTCTTGGGGATGAACTAAAGCTTGACATTTTGATAAAAGCTCTATTTTTTTTTGTTCACTTACTGATCCTAAAAATTCAATATTCGAATTAGCTGTTTTTTTTAGATCTTCTTCTCCTATACCAACGACTTTTAGGGGAAGTTTCAATTTATTGAAAGTTTTTATAGCCAAATCAGCTCTTTTGTAAGGTCGAAGACGAGAGATAATTAAAAAGTAATTTTCAATTTTATCAGAGATCTTAAATTGATCTATCTCTGTAGGTGGATAGATAACTACAGCTTCTCGGTTATAATATTTTTTGATTCTCTGAACCACTGTTTGGGAATTAGCGATAAAATAATCCGGCCTTTGACTAGCTGCTCTATCCCAGACCCTTAACCAACTCCGCATGAATTTGGATAATCCTCCAATAAACCAATTTTTTTCCCAACGATCCACATAATAAAGATGATCATGCCAAAGATATCGAGAAGGAGTATGACAATAACAAAAATGTAAAGTATGTGGTTTAGTAAGAACTCCTTTAGCAAAAGCGGAAGAAAGGGATAAAACTAAATCAAAGTCTGAAAAGTCAAATTGTTCAAAAGCTAAAGGGATAAGGGGTAGAAATTTTCTAATTTGCCTTTGGCCATGAGAGATTTTTTGTAAAAAAGAAGTTCGGATATCCGCATCTTTAAATAACTCTTGGGTGCCTTTTTCATCATAGACTAAGGTAAAAATAGGCGCTTCTGGAAAGATTTCTTTAAAAACCAAAAGTACCTTTTCCGCTCCTCCAATTTGATTAAGATGATCATGGACAAGAGCAACTTTCATAAATCGAAAGTCAAAAAAAACGAAATTGATTCTGATTAAAATGTCGAAGTATCATTTAATTTACGCTAAGAACTTATTTATTATTTTCGGGATAAACCTATGGAATTATTCAATAATTTCATTTTATAATTTTGTAAAGATAAAAATTTGGAGAGCGATTCTTTGTATCGATATGTAAGGGCGTCCATCCTTCGATTGGCCAAACATAGGTAATTACTATTGTATTTTTTTTCAGTTCTTTTTCGAATTTTTTCTTAAGTTTCGGGTACATTTTGGGTAAAAGATAAAGATATATTATATCAGCGTCGCTCAAGTCTGTATGCCAGAAATTTCGATACATTATCTTTATTTTATTTCTATTTTTTTGGAATAAACGTTGTATATTTGCCAAAACAAACGGAAAAAGAGAAAGTTCGAACCCGTACGCCTCTGCTCCTACTTTAGCCGCAGCGCAAACTAAACGACCATCACCACATCCAAGATCATACATTTTCTGCCCTGGTTTAATTTTACTTAGTTTTAGAAAACGTTCAATATCCCTTCTTCTTGTAGGCACCCAGGGTATCCCTTGCCAACCTCTGTAAGCAGGACAAACAAAAAAGAATAATAATAGAAGAATAAAAATGGCAATAAGGACGATAATTAATCCATTCATGGCAAGGCCTTAATTACGAACAAAATTCAAATTGTATTTATAGTGTTTCTCTGTTTTTAAGAACAGCTAGGGGTGTTTTAAAAAGAATTCGTAAGTCCGATCCTATTGACCAATTTTCAATATAATAAGTATCCAATCTCACTTCTTCCTCAAAACTAAGATCACTACGACCAGAAATTTGAGCTAAGCCTGTTACGCCAGGTTTTAAAGCTAAGACTCTTTTATGGTGTCTTTCGTATTTATCTACCTCTTCTGGTAAATGCGGCCTCGGTCCGACTAGACTCATTTTCCCAACCAAAACTAAAAAAAATTCTGGCAATTCATCAATACTAAAACGACGAATAAATCTTCCTACTCTAGTTATCCGTGGGTCATCTTTTATTTTTACCAAAGGAGAATCTTTCCGTAAATCTTGATTAGCCAAGATAGTATAACGAAGATTATGCGTCCTTGGTTTCATTGATCTAAATTTAAAATAATTAAATAACTTTCCTTTTTCTCCTATTCTTTTTAAGGGACTTCCGTCATCTAAACGTCTAAATAAAATTGGTCCCTTGGAATCAAGTTTGATAGCAATAGCGGTTAGAATCATTATAGGTAAAAATAAAATAATCAAAATTAATGAACCAATGATATCGAAAATTCTTTTTAAAATTTTCCCCCAACCATCAAGCGGAGTTCTTTTTATCTCAATAATCGGCACGCCATTGAGAGTATCAACTTCGATATTTCTAATTTGCGCCTCCAGTAAATCAGTAGCCTGTTTAAAAGTTAAGTGATGTTCAAAACAAAAATCTAAAAGTTCTAAACTTTCTTTTCTAGAAAATTCTGGATTGGCTAAAATAACTTCGTCTAATCCAAGAGAGTTTTTAATTTCTAAAATTTGAGTTTTGGTTTGTTCATCAAAATCTTTGAATCTTTTTACAATTTTATAACCCAATCGAAGATTTCGGTATAATTCCTTGGATATTTCTTCTGCTATCTTACTTTCGCCAATAATTACTACTCGATGGACGCCCACACCTTTTTTAAACAAACTTCGTTGAATAAGACGGATAATTAAACGACCGAAAATAACAAAAATAATAGCCCAAAACCAGCCAGCTAAAATAATAAATCGAGAAGTAAAAAATTCTCGATGAAAAAAAATATAAATTACTAAAAACATCATTCCCGTGGAACAAGCCATAAAAATTTTAAATCCTTGATTTAAAAAACTACGTCTAAGTTCTCTTATTTGATAAACTCCTGCTAAAGCAAAAATAATAATTAAAAAAATAGCTGTTCCAGCTACTAAAAGAAGATATTCTTGGAAAGACCAAATAAAAACCCCTGGCCTTAATTGAAGAAGAGGAGTTTTAAATCTTAAAAGATAAGCAGTAATGCCTGCCAAAAGGAGCATCAAGAAATCTAACGGCACAAAAACTGTTGCAAAAACTAATTCAGATTTTTTCATAATTTTGATGATGATATTGAGTTGTCTAAGCAGATCTATAAGCCGAATTCTGTTCAGGTATTTTCTACCCTAGGTAATCATCTATCTAGGCTTGATATTGCTATCAAGCTCAAACGGCCCACCAAAATTTGGCCTTTCACCGAATAGGGTTTACCACTCTGATAAGTCACCTTATCAGAGAGAAAAGTAGCTCTTTTAAAATTTTCCAAAAAAGAACACCCTTTCACTTTTCACCTTTTACTTTATAGAACTATAAGTTAGTATGGTCTCTGTGGCACTTTCCCTAGGTTTCGCTCTGATCCTATTTTAAAAACAATTTATAGTTTAAAAATAGTTTCCAGAACTGCTCCCGGTCGCTGTTAGCGACTATTCATAAAATGGTGTTCGGACTTTCCTCCTTTTATTTTTAGTTATTTGGCTATTTTGGCCTAAAAATTTGGTCTAAAAATAAAAGGCGATTACCCGATCTACTCAGACACTTTCTATTTTACCCTAAAATAAAAAAAAGTCAAGATCATGTACTGGATGAGGACATGGGTAACACTTTTATTATTTCAGAGGCTGCTTTCCTTGGCAAGACATGACTCAAAATAGATTCAATCTCTTTTAAGGATGAGAAATCACCATTTTGGCTATTTTCATTCATTTTAAGGCTTTTTTGACTATTGACCATAGGTTTTCATTGCTAATTAAAAGGAATTTAATCAACATAGTCTTCTCAAATTGATTTAGTTTTGGCCATTTAGGGGTGTTACCTATGTATCTCATCTTCTCCAGGATTTAAAAAGTAAGTGAAGCAAATATTTGGTAAAATGAAAAAAAGGGTCGAAATTTAGTATATCTTTATTAATTAACCTCAATCTCATTTACTAAAAATGTTGTTTAATAGTTTTATCAGGGGCTAAAAAGTCCTCTTGCCCCAGAATCTTTAGATTGTTACCAGAATAGATCGTTTAATCTGAGTTATTAAAAATGATTGTTCGAGTTGTTTAATACTTTCTTTGATTTTAAAATTCACTAATCCAATAATTTGAAATCTCTGATAATAGCCTTTTCAAAGAATGACAATAAATTTGTTTTAAAATCTTGAATCTTTTGCATTTTAAGATAGAGTGCTCAACCTTAATCCTAATTTTGTTTGATTTTTCAATTTTTTTAATTTTATTTTAATTAACCCCTCTGCTTACATTTACTCCAAATTCTCCAAAATTACCAGAAAAGTGTCAAATTTGGGTTGAAAGAACAGATAGCTCGTTGGCAGAGAACTGCTTCGGCCCGCATCAGGCCGAGATTCTTAGAGTCAAAAGTCGACTAGGAAAAAAACTATGATGTCCTGCTGTCACCTTATTTTCTCCTATTCCAAGAAAAGTCCAGGAAAAAGCCCTTTCCCTGCCCAAAAAGGTGACAAAGCTAATGATTATGTCTGGGGATTCCTCAGGCTCTTCTATTTTGGGATTATTTAACTCAGAGAACAAATTTAGTTTAGAGTCTTTTTTAATTAAGTATCAGTTATATTTTGATTTGAACAAGTTTTTGTTCTATCGATTTTGGCAGGTTTTACTATTTTTTAGATATTACTAATTTTTCTTATTTTCTATATGTTTTTTACAAAAAACTCTTCTTTTTTATAATAGCCACTAAGTTTTTATTAATTCTCTTTTAAAGAAAGAGAGGGAAAGCTTTGGCTTTCCCTCTTTGTACTCTCTTTATTTTGTCACCCTTTTGGCAGAGAAAGGGTTTTCTCCTAGACTTTTTTCTTGGAATAGGAGAAAATAAGGTGACGGCAGGACATCATAGTCTTTCTCCTGGTCGACTTTTGACTCTAAGAGTCTCGGCCTGATGCGGGCCGAAGCAGTTCTCTGCCAACGAGCTATCTATTCTTTCAATAACTTCTCATAGAGGACTTTTAATTCCTTGAGCTCGAAAGAAGCTGTAATGTAACCCACTCTTTGCTTTTCCATTAGGCTGATGAAACGAGGGTCAGAAGATAGATAACTCTCATCGTCAAGCCCGTAAAGGATGATGGGTTTCTTTGCAGGGTCGAGAAGAGCAAGAGCTAAATCCAGTCCCCTATGATCCATTCGGTTATCTGAGGGGCTTATTATTAGGTCAACATAGACAACATATGCATCCATTTCCCCGCAGACTCTCTTGATAGCTCTCTCAAGGGAGTTTCTATAGCTTACCTCATCAGTAAATACTTCTACCATAAGCTCACCTCCTTTTTTCATCCAAGGCCTCTTTCTTTTCCTCTTTTTCATTCCGCCCTTTCTTTCAGAAGAAAAGATTTTAAGAATTCAGCCCTTGGGTACGTGTTTTGTAAACAATCTCTTTTTTTAAGGTTTTTATTTCAACCGAATTCTTTTTAGAAATCGGATTATCTAGAAATTCACTCTATATCAACCACCTCTGTTTTAAAACTCGAGATGGATTATTTCCTTTTTTATTTTTCAAAGAACTTTTTAATCTCTTCTATCTTAATCTACCAAAACTTGTTAGACTAGGATAGAAGGGGAAGACTTTTTGTTTATATCTTCCCCTTTTTCTCAAAATCCTTGCAAAGATTCTCTCAAAAAGCTTTTCTCCGTTAATCTTTTAGTCTTTTAGGTAGGAAAGAAATTAATCGGTTGGAAAAGAAGCAAGATTTTCTTCCTGTGTAGAGAAACCGCAAAATGAACAACGATAAAAAATCTTTTGCCTAGTCGCAAAAGATGTGGCGAAACTTCCACACTTAGGACAGGTATTAGAAGACGACTGTCCTACTGTTTCTCCAGAAAGCGAGACCTTCCCTTCAAGAAGTGCCGTTAGCCAAAGCAGAATTTCATCTTTATCAAGCACGGTAAGGGCAGTCTTGACCTCCACAGGCGTGTTCGGATGAAGAACCCCCATCGTAGATCCGTCATCCACAAAGAAAGACCCATGAAGCTCATAAGCATTAGGACTATATCGAATCCAATCGGGCCTTTTCTCTCGGATGACTTCAATGAGTTTTCTCACCGCTTCTTTTCTAATTCGCTCTCCTCTATCCCTATCGTTGATACCAAATTGAAAGCTATGGTTAAACCAACTCCTTTTCTGTTTGTATTTGTCAATTTTTTCTGTAACTTTTTCAATTGTCTCTTTTGTTTGTCTCTCAAGAACTTCTAAAGTGACATCTTCAAATTCTGCGAAATGATAGTTGCGCCATTCAAAGTGTTCAGAGAATTTCTTCCCAGAAGAGAGATATTCTTCGCTTCGAAGATACTGAATGAATTCTTTATTGGTAATCTTTGTTTTTATTCGAATTCCGTATCTCTCTTCGTAATAACAGATATTCGACAAAGGAGCATTAATTGCTTCTAGGTGAGAAAATTTTTTCTTCTTTTTTCCGCCTTCATCTTGTTCTAGGGAATAGGAGAACTCCAATAATTGTTGATTTTTTTCGAAAACTATTATTTCCTTGTTAGCCCAGCGATGACCGAAGACAAAAAGAATCTTCACTGAATTATCAGAAAGGATTCTCTCGATTAATGAAATTTCGAGAGGTAAAAAGAAAACTTGGAGAGGAACAAGTTTTTCTATTTCTTTTTTTAGATTGTTCTTTAAATTCTCTAAATCTTCTTTTGTCTTTAACTTCTCTATCTCCGTCCATTCTCTTTCACCTACCAAAAATTTCTTTTCGAAAGACCCTTTCTCTCTCTCGGCTAGATAGATAGATACTCCTCTTATCTCTTTTTTCTTCACTTCTGCTTCGAATAGCCAACAGGCATTTTCAGTAATCTCCTTCAGATCCAAGGCTAGCCGAACTCGAAAATCTCTTGTTACATTAATAATCTCAGGTTTACGCTCAGCAATTTTTTTCCCAATCTCCTGTGCGATCTGGATGTCGGTTTTCAGGTCCTCAAGTTTTCTGGGAATTGGGGGAGAGTCCGCTGAAGGAAGATATTCAGCATCGCAAACCCAACTTTCTCTTTCAGTTAGTGGATAACAATCGGGGTGATAAAGATAATTTTTCGCGAGTCGTCCACAACGAGAACATGGCTTAACCCACGAGGGAGCGTAGGTATGGAGCACTTTCCAGTTGCAATAGTAATTGCGAATTTGTGACGAATGTTTATGTTGCGAACATTTACGCACTTCGATCATTCCCCAATCCCCTATTTCGTTTTCTTCTATTCGGGAGATGTCTTCATTTACATCAGAAAGCGAAGTGTAGTAGATTTTCTTTTTAACATAATTGCCATTCTTGGTGTAGATAAAAATCGCAAAAGGGCCAGATTCTTCATAAGTTCCCTTCTCAAACATTTTTCCTCCTTGCCTCCCTTTCGTTTCAGAGAGGACTTATGGGTAGTTTTCTGCGGAGACCACCTCTGCAGGAGCCGAGTTTCGGCGTACAATTCCCAAATTTCTTTAGAAACTCTACGCCGAAACCCAGCAGGATTTTATTTTTCAAAGAACTATTTAATCCCCCCATCCCAACCTACCAGGGCTTGACAGACTAGGGTGGGGAGAGGAAAACCAGTGAATCTCTTCTGATTTTCCTCTTTGGTTTTAAATTCTCAGTGAGATAGCTCATCCTCTCTCTGAACCATTCACTCAAGATTGCAACTTTGGTTGGATCTTGAATCCTCAGTATAGCGCTAATGTTGCAAAACAAATTGTCTAAGCTATAACCAAGGAGAATAGCGTAGAGGAAGGACCACCTTCCTTGGTAGTCGAACAGCTATCCCAATCTGAGAACTTTATTTTCTAAGTAGTGACAAAGTAAGTACTTTTTTTACTTTATCTTTTACTTATTTTTCAAAGAACTATTTAATCCCCCCATCCCAACCTACCAGGGCTTGCTAAGCTGGGATGGGGAGGGAAGATTTTGTCTTCCCTTTTTTAAATGTTCCTACGGTCGCTCTTGAGTTATAGGGATAGCCATCTTTCCCTTTTTTCCTCAAGGTCCCCGCTTTGGTTGGAACACCAGGGTTAGTCGTGAGATTTTTTTTCACAACATCACCACTTGGTTAAGATTATTCGTGTTTTTCATCTTTGCAGGTTCATTAGGTTGAACCTATAACTGATGAAAAACCTTATTTCTCTTACCCCTTCGATTCTCTCCACGAAGGCGGGTTCTTAAAAACTCTTTGGCTAAAATACTCCACAGTATTCTTTGCCAAAGAAATAAAGCAAGCCCCAGATGAAAAGCATTAATGACCATCTTAGGAGACCATTTTTAATTTTAAAGATATTTTTCAGAACAACTGGGGTTGCTGTGGCAAGGGCTAGAACTCCAATTATCACTTGGAGTTGACCACTCTCCGTTAACATAAAAATCACCTCCTCTTTTTTTATGGCTCGACCGAAAATTTTTGAGGCCGTCGTCACCTCGGTCATGATGACCACTCTACCTGCTAAAAAATTAGTAAATAAAGTAGTCACCATGACCTTAAGTTTTATTTATTTTTCAAAGAACTATCTTTTCAGACGACCCCTAGAGGAGCCATTTTCCCGTTAAAAAACGACCCCCGTTGAGGGGTCGTCTGGTTTCTTTCCTTGGCCCTTTTTAAAGAGCCTATTTATTTATTTTATTTTTTGTTGACTTGTTGGGCCGAACATTTCATTCAACCCAGGTTTATTATAACACATCTTAAAAAATTTGTCAAGGGCTTGTACTGGTCCATATGATATGA
>DDKT01000014.1 GCA_002339755.1 Patescibacteria group bacterium UBA2591 | reverse complement strand
TGTTTGGCTAATCTTTTACCTATGATGGAAAGTTGAGATATAGGAGTTTCAAAAGAGAACATAATTGGAAATATAAAATGAGGACATCGAATAATACTCAAATCTATAGCTTAAGTAAAATGAAAAATTCTTAAACATCGTTTTCTAGTCTTTTTCTATTTTTAGAACTTTTGTCTCCCGGATGCCTAAACTATCGCCTTCGTTAAAGTAGTTGTCTTGTTTTGTCTAAATTCACTTTATCAAAAATTATCAAAAATTACCAGACCTTGTTGGTTTTTATTGTTTTAAAATATTTCTTGCGATTTTTTAAAATTTGTGAAAATAAAAAATTCCTAAAATTTAGGAAAATTATTCTCAAAAGCTATAAAAACCGACGAGATAGAAGAGGCGAATCTCGAGTGTGTGACAGGCCGCACCCGAGATCCTTAGGACAATTTACCTAAAATAACTTTCTAAAAAACTGTTTTATTTTATCTTTGATGCCTTTCCTGCCCCAATTTTCTTTAGGTAAAAGTTTCCCCTGACGAACCAAAGAGTAAAGAGACTCTAGTGTGGAAATATCCGAAGCACTTGCTTGGATTGTTTGATATAAACAAATTTCTGACTTTAATCTTTCTTCGATACAGGAAGTTCTTATCTCCAATACTCCCTTTCTCCAACGATAAATACCTGATGATCGAAATTCATCCTGAGCAAAAAGTCGATCAATCAGAGTAGCTCTTTCAATCCAATCTGACGGAATAAGAGAAAAAGAAAAAATGGTATCAACTTCTGCATAGCATCTTTCATTCCTTTGGTCGTAAATTACCAAAGCTTTTATCTCTTTATTATAATAATAGTTTGGTTTGTTGCCTCCTTTCTGTATTATGGATTGGTAAATTCTTTTACTTGCTTCTTCTGTAAAATAAACTCGTATCCTCATGTCTTTTTTACCTCTTGACCGGGGCTAGATTTTGCGTTGCCACTTTTCTCGACTGGTCGCAAGCCACCGATCCGCTTTAATTTTCCCTACCAACCTGCCTTAGTAGGTACTACTTATACACATATCATTTTCTAAAAATTTGTCAAGGACTCCATATTAATAGATGTAAAATGTAAATGAATTGGGGTTAGTTAACAAATCTAAAAGGAGTTATCTTTTGAAATCAAAAAGAGGGAAATCAAGACTTTTGGATGAGTATTGTCAAACTACTGACTTAAACAGAAGCTATGTCATTGGAAAATCAGGATTAGTGAAAAAATTCATCGGAGACATGAAAAAGTCAAGACTCCTTATCAGGGAGCAAGAAAATTGAAAAAAGTTCCAGAAAAAAGAAGAATTAAAAAAATTTATCAGTTTTTAAATCCAGTTGGATTGAAAAGAATTATAGATAAGAAATTAAATTTACTTTACAAACAAAGTTTATCGGAAAAAACAAAGTAGAAAAAATTTTACATTAAATCAACTCTCCTGGAAGCAATAACGAAGACATTTACACTGTCTGTAATACTGAATTTCAAAAATTAAAAAAACAGGCACGACACATGCAAAAATTCAAAAAACCTAAAAATTTGCTCCAAAAATAATAGAGCAGTACTTCACGCTGCCTCGCCAATTGATCGAAAAAATCCCAAAATATCAGATTCCAAAATATCAAATTTTGGTGCCCTATATTGAAAATAGTTCGAACGAATTTCGCCGCCGTTTGCGACGGCGAGGAATGCCCCCGCCCGCCCGAACGCACGGCTCCGCCGCGCCGATGACAATTTTTCCGACCCTCGACTAAAGTCGGGGTCGAGGATCCTCGATTTTGTTACTAAATTTTAAATGCTTTAATCAATCGTTCTATTGTTATACGACTTTTCCATCTTTTGATTTGTAATTCTCTCTTTCTTGCCTTCCCTAAAGTTGTGAATTTCTCGTAATAAACCACTGTCCAGGGTCTATCTTTTTTTGTTGATTTTATCTTGCCCGCATTATGGAATTTTAATCTTACGCCTAAATTTTCCGAAACGCCAATATAATATTTAGATGATTTAAGAAATTGAAGAATATAACAATAAAACACTTTAAAATTTAGACAAAATCGGGACAAGTTTTTAATCGAGTTGATAATAACTCGATTCACCAAATTTTTCAAACAAAAAATGATTTGAAAAATTTTCTGCTTTGGCGGCAAATTCTTTTGTTCTTTTCAAATTCAAAAAAGAAAAAGGCGAGCACGCTCGCCTTTGATTGTGTTCCTCTGTCACTAGAAGCCTTTCGGCTTCCTTGGTGACAAAAACAAAGATCGGTCATGAACTTTGCAAACATTACCGATCTCCTTTCTTCCTGAGTGTTACGCAGTGGTACCAACCGCCATCAGCGCCTGGTTTTAGTTCGACTTCGCCGATCACTTCAGCCACAAGTTGATCGTTAACGTAAACGAGAGCTTGCGCCGGACGATCAGATACCGCAATTTCCGATCTAATTTCCACCCTAACCTTTGTCTTATGTGTTGCAATGGCCATTTGCCACTTCCTATTTAATTTTTCGGGCACTATACCCATCACAAACATTAACAAAAATAGCCATAAACATCAATATAAAAATTCTCTTTTCGCAAAAACGAAATCGCCAACTGATTTTTTCGCCCAAAATTCAATACAAAATGGCCGCTGAGCGAAACGAGGCGACTTCCTCTGGCTTGCCTTTTTCTGCGATTCGCCGCGTTCTTTAACAATTTTAAGTTTTTCTTTGACGGCAAATTCCTTAAAAAAATTATAATCCTTGTTTGGCTCCTTTTACTTTTTTGATTAAATATTCTCTTAGTCTCTCGGCTTCTTCGGGCAAAATGCCGGGAATCCTTCCCTCCATTCTTATATATCCAGCGTAGCCTGCGGTTTGAATTTGAAGGTCGCTCAACCCTAAAATTCTGTCCCACAAGCTTCGGTGGATATCTACATTTTGGATTCTTTCGTAGGGAATGGAAATATATCTCTTATGAATTACGCCATGTTCTATCTTTACAGCATCCTCTGTAAATTCATAAAGATAAAAACGATAGCATAACTTGGCCCAGATATAACTCCCTACAAAGATTAGGAATATCAAAAAAATAAACCAAAACACATTCCAGAAAAAGACTGGCTCCGCAGGTTCTTTTCCTGTTATAGCTAAAAACGGTTGGAGTCGATAGACCATCCAAATCGCAAATCCTCCAAAAATAATAATGACTAACAATCCATAACTAGTAAGGGTTTCAAGCCAAAGTAGGTAAACTGCTTTAGGGTGTAATTTTTCCATAATACACAAAGTTATTTATTCACCTTCTTTTATCTACGACCTTTGATTTCACCTAGATGAAAATTTTGAATAGATAAGGTGTTAAAAAATTTTAAAATATCAAAATTTGGTGCCCTCGGAAGGACTCGAACCTTCATCATGGGCTCCGCAAGCCCGTATTCTCTCCTTTAAACTACGAGGGCTAATTCTAAATCAATTTTTTGGAAAGATTCTAATGAAGTCCTTCACTTCGGTTATCACAACTTTAATATCCTACTCAGTTGCTCTAAAAATGGTTCATTTTCTTTACTTAAATCTTCTTCTAAAAATTTCAAAAGAATCTTACGAACCTTAAGAGGGTCTTGATCTAAAAGAGGAATAGTAATTCGGAAACGAAGCCCAGATTTAAAATTGAAATAAAGATTTTTTACCTCTGGTGGATCGTAAATGATCCAAAAAGATTTTATATCTCTGTAGAAATAAAATTTAGACCCAACTTCTAAACCGCGTTCGGTAATTTTAAAATCAAGATCTTGAGGCTCTTTTTTCCTTTCAAATAAAATAATACTGCCAACTATTAAAATAATTAAAGCAAAAAGATAATTGAAAGTAAAAACAGCCCAAAGGAAAAGGCTAATACCAATTAAACTTGCTATTATATACCAAGTTTTTGTTCTTTCTGGTTTGATAAATTCAGGAAATTTCCAGCTCATTAATACTTGGCTAGATTTTTTTTCTTCTAACATAGTAGAAATTAATCAGAGATTGCTAGGAATAAAAACAAAAGAGAAATTCACTGGCGGAGAGAAGAGGATTCGAACCTCTGAGAGCTTTTGGCTCTACCCGATTTCAAGTCGGGCGCTTTCGTCCACTCAGCCATCTCTCCTTAATAAAATTGATAATCTCTCTATTTTATTTCCTTCTCTCCGCCATTACTTATCTCAGTTCATTTAACTGAATAAGTTTTATTTACTTTATTAAATTCTTAACCAATGCTTTTTTGTTTATATTTTAAACCAATTAATATAAAAAGGTCTTGACAAAAATCGAAAAATGTGATAGGATATCTTTGTGTACCAAAGTATAAGCTTTGGTTAAAATTTTAACTAAAAAATAGATTCTTCCCTTAAGCCTGCACTCACGACAAGCGCGAGGATTGATTCTAAGATCAGCTTGGATTCGTCTCAGCTGTTTTCTTGGGTCAATTCTCTTGAGTGCAGACTCGAGGAAAGAAAACTTTTAACTATACTTATAGAGTATAATCGCCAAAAAATTTATTTGAAATTTTTTTGTATCGGAATTTCAATAATTCCGATACAAGCCCGCTCTAATTTTGCCATTTTTTCTAAATTAGGCATTATTCTAGGGATAAACCTGGTTAAACTTTTGTGAGGCAATGGTTGAATAAACCCGAGTGAGCCGAAGGCGAACGAGCGCCTTACCAAATAATAATCTCGCAAAATTGGGGCGGAATAGCGCGCGAGGGAGCGAAGCGACCGAGTG
>DDKT01000029.1 GCA_002339755.1 Patescibacteria group bacterium UBA2591 | reverse complement strand
TAAGATAAACTAGGATTTGGTTAGAGATAGGTTTTGTTTGGTTTTTATAGATTTTTACTTTAAAATCAACTTTTGCCTTTATTTTGACGCAATTTTAAAGGTGCGTAACTCCTGTTTATATTATCTAAATCCGCTATTATCTAACTTTGCTAATTCTTTGGTTAATTGTTCAAAAATCCTGCCCCAGAATTTTATTTGCTCAACTTTACCCTCCTGTTCAGCAAATTTTAATTCTCTTTCTACTTTCTTTAATTCTTTTAAAATCTGGTTCTTTTTTAATTCTAACCAAATTTTCAAAACTTCTTTTTTAATTCTCTCTAAATCCACCTCCTCTTCTAGGTCTTTTTCTATGGCAAAAAGCAGAAAATCAAAATATTCCCTTAAATTAGGATTATCTTTAATTATTTCTTTTTTCACTATTTCTATATCATCAGGACAGGCCTTTAGCACTCTGGCAAAATCTTGAAGTCTCTGGCTGGTTAAAACCTTGGGATCCAAATTTTCAACTATTTCTTTTAAATCTTGAGAAAACTTCAAAAGAAATCCTATCAATCTCTCGCCTAACATCAGATCTCGAGGTTTTTTTATCACCGCCGCTTCTCTCTCTTCCTCTTTAAATCCGTATCCTTTTGAGTCTAAGCGATTCATCTCTTCTCTGAGTATCTTTTCTTCTATTTCCAATTTTAAACCCAGTTGTTGGAGCCAGTGAGTCTGTTCGATTTTATTTTTATCTTTTAATCCAGCTATCAAGGGTAGAAGAACTTTAGCCACTGCCTTCTTTTCTTCTACTTTTGATAAGTCCCGTCCTTCAAGAACATTCCTAAAATAATATTCCATAATCGGCTCTGCTTTTTCTATAGCTTCTTTCCATAATTGGGGATTTTTCTTAATCAATTCATCAGGGTCTTTGGCTTCCTTTATTCTGATGACTTTAATCTCCATTCCTTCTCGCCAAGCAATTTCAATGCCTCGTCTCAATGCTTCCTGGCCAGCTGGATCAAGGTCAAAAGCTAAAGCTAAGTTTGAAGTAAATCTTTTCAAAAGTTTAATCTGTTCTAAAGTTAAAGCTGTGCCAGAAGAAGCTACTACGTTTTTGATTCCTATCTGATAAGAAGCTAAAACATCCATCTGGCCCTCTGTTATAATAGCTAATTTCTTTTCTTTAATTTCCTGTTTCGTTTTATCAAGACCATAAAGAATCCGGCTTTTATCATAAATCAAAGTTTGAGGAGTATTGATGTATTTTACCTCCTTTTCATCCTTTTCTAAAATGCGACCACTAAATCCTACAATCTCTCCATGAACATCAAAAAGGGGGAAAATTAATCTATCTCGAAAACGATCATAATATCTATCTTTTGATTTTTCGCTTTGGATAGCTAATCCAGCTAAAGCAATTTCTTTTTCTTTAAACCCTTTTTTGGTTAAAAAAATTAAAAGCGCTTGCCAGCTATCCGGAGCATAACCAAGTTGAAATTCCTTTATAATTTCTGGAGAAACTTCTCTTTCTTTTAGATATCTCCTAGCGCTTTCTCCCAAAGGAAGTTTGGTCAAAATTCCATGATAAAATCTAGCTGCTCGATGAGAAATTTCTAAGAGTTTAGTTCTTTGACTGACAAGCCGAGGGTCTTCTTTTTTTAAAACCACATTTGCCTTTTTGGCCAAAAGCCTCAGGGCTTCGGGAAATTCCAGGCCTTCTATTTTCATCAAAAAGTCAAAAATAGAACCTCCTACTCCGCAACCAAAGCAATGCCAAATCTGTTTTTCCGGAGAAACAAAAAAAGAAGGAGTTTTCTCTTGATGAAAAGGGCATAAAGCCTTAAAACTTATTCCTGCTGGTTTTAAGGGAATATATTCTGAAATAAAACTAACAATGTCGATTCTTGATTTGATTTCATCAATAACATTAATCATGTTTATTTTATTTAAAGTAATCCCATCTTGCTCTTCGCTTCTTTTAGAGTCTCTCTGGCAATCTTTCGAGCCTTACTAGCTCCTTCTTCTAGAATTTTTTTAATTTTAAATAGATTTTTTTCTAGAATCTTCCGTTTTTCTCTAAAAGGAATTAATTCTTGATTAATGTTTTTAGCCAAAATCCTTTTACAATCCAAGCAACCAAAACTAGCATTTCGGCATGCCTGAAAAACATTTCTCTGTTCTTTTAAACTTGAAAAAAGTTGATGCAAAGAATAAAGATTACACTTTTTTGGATCTCCTTTGTCAGTTCGACGTTTACGATTAGGATCAGTCACTGCTTTAGCAAGTTTTCTCCAGGTCATTTCCGGAGAATCGTTTAAAGCGATACAATTATCAGGACCATAAGACTTACTCATCTTCTTTTTAGGACTGGTCAAACCCATGATTCGATAGCCTTTAGTTAAAATAATTTCTGGTTCGGGAAAAGTTTTGCCAAAGCGTTGATTAAATTTACGAGCCAATACTCGAGTTAACTCAATGTGTTGTTTTTGGTCTTCTCCCACTGGCACAACTGAAGCTTTATAAAGCAAAATATCAGCTGCTTGTAAAACTGGATAATTAAAAAGTCCTATATTTATCGATTCTGGATGTTCTTTTGATTTTTCTTTAAATTGAGTCATCCTCTGAAGATCACCAAAAGAAGCCAAAGTGCTTAAAATCCAAGCTAATTCTGTATGTTCGTTTACATGTGATTGGACAAAAATAATAGATCTCCTGGGATCAATACCAGCAGCCAAATAATCCATAGCTAAATTTAGGACTTTCTTTTGCATCTCTTTTTGATCAAAGGGGGTAGTAATGGCGTGATAATCAACGATAGAAAAAACGGCTTCGTATTCGTTTTGAAGCCTAACCCAATTTTTAAGAGCTCCTAACCAATTACCAATATGAAGCTCTCCGGTTGGCTGCATAGCTGAAAAAAGTCTCTTTGGCATAAATATTTATTAGAATTTTAGAATTTATAGTAAAATTATCAATAAAATTATCAATAAAATTATCAATAAATTAAAAACCAAATACCAAATATTAAAAACACGTACCTAAAAACGTAAAAACTATTTTCTTTTTCCTTTCATGGTTAGAATACTGGAAGCGAAAATATTTGCTAATTCTTTTGTTTCTTTTAAAAGCAAATTGCATTCTTCTGTTTTTTCTTTTGGTATCAACTGGCTATCTCTTAAAATTGCTAACCAAAACATGGTTTCGTTAGTTGATTTTAAAGAGTGATTAAAAAAATTTTGATAGTCTTTTTTGGAACTTGCTCCTTGGGCTTCAAAATAATTTGCTCCTATGCTGGTGCCGCTACGCATCAATTGGCTAACAATTTCACGCACCATAGAGATATTTGGCAGACCACTCAAAAATTTAACTAAACCTAAAATGTACTTATAAATCCTTATCTTAAATTCCTGTTTTTGTTGATTTTTATCCATGGTTTGGTGATTTAGGTATTTTTGAGTTTATGTTTTTGGTTTTTTATTTTTGATTTTTACTTTAAATTAAAAACCAAATACCAAATATTAAAAACACATACCTAAAGATGTAAAAACTATTTTCTTTTTCCTTAATTTTAAAGTTTTTAAGTTTATGTTTTTTATTTTTTATTTTTAATATTTGGTTTATATCACAACACCTCTCCTTCAAAATAGAATCTTATCTTTTTTAGACCTTCAGTAACTCCTTCTAGGGGTACTTTTGTTCTAAGGTGGAAGTTTTTACAAGTATTTGATGAAATAATTTGATGTTGATCACCATAACCTAGTATTAAAGGAGTAATGGTAGCTCTTTGGTCCGGTCCTTCATTTGCATCTATCCATTTAGTTTCATCTGTTGAATCTTCCCAGGATAAGGAAGCGCATTTATAACCATCTGTTCCTTCTGGATGAGGAAGGGCCTTGAGGGTGATTCTTCTTAGAGGTCCTCTTGAACCAGCGCAGATCTGATAAGTTTGGGTTTCTGAGGTCTTGCCTATACGAGCATCAGGAAGAGTGGTTCCATAATAAGCTCTGATTGTTCCTGGTTCATTTCTGGGAAGTTCTTCAAAAGTGCCATTGGTTTTCTTTTTAATAACCTAAATCCTGCGTGAAAATGACGATTTTTGACTCATCTCGACCGTCCGTCTACTAATAGATTTTATTGGTAAACGAATCGTCTAGACGAGTGGTGAAAGTTTTTTAATCTGTTCTTGAGCATAGTAAAAAGTATTTTGATAAGGATTGTTTCGGGGAAATCTGAGGGTTGGAATATTTCTACTACGGATAAACTCTCCTGGCATCATAAGTAATCTGTGGCGAATGGTAGGCAAAGTGAATGACTGCCAATCATTTGGAAGGCACAATCTCTTAAACCAATTAACAAGATTGTAGGCAAGAAGTGAAAGTTCGGCATAGAGAGCATTGGCAGCGAAAGAATTAGTCGCCGCTTTACCAAATGGATAATCTTCTTTTAAGGTTCTGACAATTCGTTCTTGAGCAGAACGCTCTCGGTAGAAACGAAATACATTGTAGGGTTCAAGATTAAGATTGGTGACAATAATTGAATAAGCATACCTATCAAGAGTAAACAGAGTAGCTTGAAAATCAGTTGGTTCTTTTGGCAGTTTCCTTCTTAAAACCACAAAGCGTTCTTTCTCTTTCCAGCCATGGGGTTGATAATGGAATTCAGAGACAGAAAACAAAGATGAAACACGATGATATCGTAGGCCTCCAACCCTTAACTTGAAGAGCGAGGTAAAGCGGGCAACGATGGCGAATCGAGCTCGATTTTCCCTTAATAATGAGATAAAATTGCCATTATAGAAACCAGCATCGGCCCGGAAACGCAAACGATTATGATGAGGAAGGAGAGAAAAAATTGTCTTCATCAGCTCTTCTATCCCTTCGGCAGTATGGACATTTCCCGGACGAAGAAAACCGCCAAGACAGTCTTTCAGATGAGCTTCTGTTACAACTAAAGGATGATATGATTTCTTTCCAGGATAATCAGGATTGTATCCTTTAAGAGCTCCTTCTTGATTGCCATAAAGTGTTTGGACGGTTGAATCGCAATCAAACCAGAAGCTTGAAGGGGCATAAGGAAGGCAAAGGAAGTAAGCACGAAGATCGTTATGAACTTTACAAAGCTGGGGTAAAAGCTCGGACGCAGAACGAACTAGAAAACGGCGAAGAGTGGTAGGATTAGGAAAACTAGGAAGACCAGTTAAATATTGAAATACACCATTAGTTTTCAGAAGCGCAGAAACCTCTATCTTTTCTAATCCAAGAACCATTGGGTAAATGAGGGCGAGCAGAAGTTCAGATAAGGTATAACGGTTATTGCGTTGCGGAAATGTTAGATTGAGATATAGATAGGAACGGATACGAAGCTGCTGAAGAAACCGATGGAGAAGGTAAGCTCCGCCAAAATGCGTAAGTCCCGCTGCGGTAAATTTTGTTCTAATTTTTCGGGCTCCAGAATGCATATAATGAACCTAACAAAAAGTTAGTTTCATTATTATAACAAATTTTCTAGAAATACCAAAGATTTCCGTATAAATTAATATTTTTAAAAGAACAGATTCAAAAAATCACGCAGGATTTAGGTAATAACATAGACATTAGCTTCTTTAGCTAAGAAGGCAATGGCTTTTTGATCAGTTGGTGACTTAGTTAGGTTATCAGTGATTTTGTTAAATCTTATCCATCTTAGAGCTTGGCCTTTGTTTGAAGGAAAGCTATGGGAAAGGGTATGGGAAGGAGCTTTATCTTCTAGATCATGCCAGCTAGTCACTGAAAGATAATGAGGAACATTTTCTAAGGAATAATGGATTCTATAGAGTAAATCATCACTATCAGTTAAGGAAACTTTGGCAATTTGATACCTTTTACCTATATCAAAATAGCTGAATTTGCTAGTTAATTCTACCTTATCTAGATTCCAAGCTGCTGAGCCATTAGATGAGGCAAGGATAAGATATTGGAAATAACGATCATCTCCTGCTTGTTGGATATTAGTAGGATAGGTATTGGTTTTATCAGCTACAAGTTTTAATTTTCCATAACCTTCTGGTTGGGGAACTAAGAAGACATCTCTTACTATCCAGGTAGCATTGCCATCAGTTTTTCCTATGATTCTATATTGCCAACAACGATAAGGTTGATTTATTCCTATCTGATGAACTAATACTTTAGGATTGCTTCCTGAAGGATCAGAATTGAGATTAAAAACAGGAGAGCTATCCCAACCTGTTTGCCAATTAACACCATCTGTACAAGTAGAAGTAGCTGGACTACCTGCTCGAACAGCAATGGAGATTTGAGTTTCTGTTGTTGGTAGATCAACCTGAATAACTAAAAGATCGATTGGAAAAATAGAACTAAAATCTTTAACAAAAGATTGGAAAAGAGAAGAAAGGGCATAAGGAGGCGTTGAATACCAGACATCGTTTTTATATGCTCCATCAAACCCTCCTATTACCCACATTTTATTATCATAGACTAAAGAGGTGTGCCCGCTTCTTGCTGTCCAAGCAGCAGCAGCGATAGATTGGGTCCAGGCGATACCATCAATTGAATACCAAGCATCGTTTTTATATGCTCCATCACGTCCTCCTATCACCCACATTTTATTATTACAGGAGTTACGCACCTTTAAAATTGCGTCAAAATAAAGGCAAAAGTTGATTTTAAAGTAAAAATCTATAAAAACCAAACAAAACCTATCTCTAACCAAATCCTAGTTTATCTTATTAAATTTTAAAGGAAAA
>DDKT01000030.1:487-16208 GCA_002339755.1 Patescibacteria group bacterium UBA2591 | reverse complement strand
TTTTAGTTACCTTTTAGATGATTTAACCGATATCTTTTCAGGTACATTTTAGATGATTTAATACGGGCCCTTGTTTTTTTTAAAGAAAGTCGCTAAAATAGAAATATAGTGAAATTATCCACATCTTGAGAGAAATTGTGCTGAATTTTAAAAATAATTTAATGCAGACTCCGCCAGGAAAGGGCGGGATTTTAAATCTAGTTGTCTTTTTTAGAAAATTTATTTAATTTATGTTGTATCGCCCGATTCTTAAAAAAGCTCTTTGGATTTCTTGGAAGAATAAATTTCTTTGGATTTTTGGATTTTTTGTAATGCTTTTTCTTAATAACGGAATTCCTAATCTTTTTGAATTTTATTTTCGAACTGAAAGCTTTTTCAAATTTTCTATCCTTTTTTTTGTTACAAAATTTCAGTTTTTGCAGAGTGATCAATTTAGGGACTTTTTTCTTAATATCCAAAAATTCTTTCTTGCTAATCTCTTTGTCAGTGTTTTTATTTTTTTATTTATTTTATTAATCTTTTCTCTTTTTGTTTGGTTATCCATTGTTTCTCAAGCTAGTCTTATTGGAAGCGCAGAGAAGATAAATTCTAAAAAAATATCTTCCTTGAAAGAAAGTTTTAGAGAAGGAAAAATTTTCTTTTGGCCTCTTTTTGTTTTAAATCTTTTGGCTAAATTATTTACCTTTGGATTAATAATTATTTTTATTATTTTTCTTTCGATTTTTTTTATTCGGTTCCAAAAAATTTCTTTTTGGCTTGATTTTTTATTTTTGTCTGCTCTTGTTATTTTGTTCTTTTTGGACATTGTTATTTCTTTTTTTACTTTTTATGCTTCAGCTTTTGTTGTTTTAAAAAAAGAAAAGATTTTTCAAGCTATTAAAAAAACCTGGTTTCTTTTTTTAAAAAATTGGCTCATTTCTTTGGAAATGGCTTTTATTTTACTTTTTGTTTTTATTTTATCCGGTTTAGCTCTATTTTTAGTTCTTATTTTTTTTAGCCTTCCCTTTGTTTTGTTAACACTTATTTTTTACTATTTTGCTTTTACTTTTGGATTTAATTTAACTCTTAATTTTCTTTTATTTTTTTTAATTATTATTCTTACTCTCTTTGCTTCTTTTTTGGCAGTTTTTGGGATTTCCTCCTGGACTCTTTTATTTATAGAATTGACAAAAAAAGAAAAAAAGATTAGTAAATTAATAAGGCTTTTTGGTAACCGATTCACAGGAGAGATATCAAATTATAAAGACTCGACCTAACAGAATGTCTCTCTGAGAAATTCCATCCGAGAAAATAACCATTTGATTTTGAAGATTTTTAATTTCAAATATGATAAAATTTTTATTTTTAAGATAAATCTTTATGCCAGAAGAAAATGTTATTATAAAGCAGTTACAAAAAGAATTGACAGAAGCTAAAAAAAAGGCCGAAGAGTATCTCAATGGCTGGAAAAGAGCTAAAGCTGATTATATCAATCGAGAGAAAGAGATCGAGAAAGAAAAAAAAGATTGGCAAAAGTTTGCTAATCTTTCTGTGATTTTTCAATTATTGCCAATTTTAGATAATTTCAAAAGAGCTTTTAAGGTATATGAAGAATTACAGCTGAATCTAGAAAGAGAGGATCTTCGAGAAATGAAGGCTTGGGTTGAGGGCGTAAAACAGATTAAAAATCAGTTAGAAAATTTATTCAAAGCTTTAAAAATAGAAGAAATAAAAACAGTAGGAGAAAAGTTTGATCCGTTTTTACATGAAAGCGTAGGAGTTCAAGAAGAAAATGACTCTAATGAAAAATCAGAGATTATAGTCAAAGAAATAGAGCCTGGGTATAAACTTCATGGAAGGGTAATCAGGCCAGCTAAGGTTATTGTTTCAAAAGGAAAATAATGGTATAATTCTAAAGTGAAAGTAATTCAAAATCTAAAGCTCAGGGAGTAAATTTTGTAAATAAGTTTAAATAAGATAATTTGATTTTAGAAAGGAGGTGAGAATATGGCAATTATTAAGTGGGATCCTTTTGGAGAGATGGACCTATCTATGGATCGATTCTTTGAAGATTTTCCATTTTTTGCAAAAAAAATAATTGGTTATACTCCTGTGGTGGATGTTTACGAAACAAAAGATAAAGTAGTAGTAGAAACACCTTTAGCAGGAGTGGATCCTAAAGATGTGGAGATTTCCATCAAAGATGATCTTTTGACTATTAGAGGAAAAACCGAAAAAAAGGAGGAAGTGGAAGAAAAAAATTATTATCGCAGAGAAGTTCGTTATGGTAGTTTTTATCGAGCTATTTCTTTGCCTACTCATGTTGAAGGAGATAAAGCTACCGCCACTTCCACTAATGGTCTTTTAAAGATTGAAATTCCCAAAGCTCCAGAAGTTAAAGGAAAGACAATTTCAATTAAAGTAGCAGCCCCAAAAAAAGAAATTAAAACTAAGACAAAGAAAAAATAATTTTATTTTTTTATTAAGAAACAAAGTTTATTGTTATTTTAGATGAATACAGCAGTATTCAAAAAGGATTTTATTTTTCTGAAAAAGTAAAACTCGATTCAAAAGATTTTTATTTAAATTTAAATAAATAATAATCAATTATTACCTTTTTGCGAATAAAAATATTTATTCGTAAATAAGAGAATTAGTAATTGATAATAAATGCTATGCCTAAAATACTTGGTATTGATCTTGGTACTACCAATTCATGCATGGCTGTCATGGAAGGCGGCAAACCCAAAGTTTTGGAAAACAAGGAAGGAAGTAGAGTCACGCCTTCAATGGTAGCTATTTCTAAAGCTAATGAACGTTTAGTTGGGCAGGTAGCTAAACGACAGGCCGTGACTAATCCAGAAAGTACTCTCTATTCTATTAAGCGGTTAATTGGTCGACGCTTTGACGATCCAGAAGTCCAAAGAGATCTTAAAGTTTTGCCGTTTAAAATTAAACGGGTAGGAGAGGGAATAAAGGTAATAATGGGAGAAAAAGAATATACTCCTCAAGAAATCTCTGCTATGGTTTTACAAAAAATGAAAGCAGATGCTGAAGAGCGCTTAGGTGAAAAAATTACAGAAGCGGTTATTACTTGCCCAGCTTATTTTGATGATTCCCAAAGGCAGGCAACTAAAGATGCTGGGAAAATTGCTGGCTTTGAGGTAAAAAGAATTATTAATGAACCAACAGCAGCTGCTCTAGCTTATGGTTTTGAAAAGAAAAAAGGTGAACAGGTAGCTGTTTATGATTTAGGAGGAGGGACCTTTGATATTTCTATCTTAGATATTGGCGATAATACAGTTGAAGTAAAATCTACCGCAGGAGATACCCATTTGGGAGGAGACGATTTTGATCAAAGGATTATACAATGGATAATAAGCGAGTTTAAAAAAGATCAGGGCATTGATTTGTCCAAAGATCAAATGGCTTTACAAAGATTAAAAGAAGCAGCAGAAAAAGCTAAGATCGAATTATCTTCAGCTGTGGAAACAGAAATTAATCAGCCCTTCATTACTGTTGACGCTGCTGGACCAAAGCATTTAGTTTTGAAATTAACCAGAGCTAAATTAGAAGAATTAATAGGAGATTTAGTAGAAAAAACTATAGAGCCCTGCAAAAAAGCTTTAGAAGACGCAAAGTTAGAAGCAAAAGACATTGAAGAAGTAATTCTTGTTGGTGGACAAACTCGAATGCCTTTAGTTCAACAAACAGTAGAGAAATTTTTTGGCCGTAAACCCCATACAGGAGTTAACCCTGACGAAGTAGTAGCTATAGGAGCTGCTATTCAGGCTGGGGTTTTGACCGGAGAAGTGAAAGATATTTTACTTCTTGATGTTACGCCCTTGACTTTGGGCATTGAAACCTTAGGAGGAGTAATGACTCCCTTGATTGAAAGAAACACTACTATTCCTACCTCTAAATCTCAAATTTTTTCTACCGCTGCTGATAATCAGACATCGGTAGAAATTCATGTACTTCAGGGAGAAAGGCCGATGGCTACTGATAACAAGACTTTGGGTAGATTTATTTTAGATGGCGTTCTTCCGGCTCCGCGAGGCGTGCCCCAGATTGAAGTTACTTTTGATATTGATGCTAATGGCATTTTAAATGTTAAAGCCAAAGATAAAGCTACAGGTAAAGAACAAAAGATTACTATCACTGCCTCAACTTCTTTATCTAAAGAAGAGGTGGAAAAGTTACGCAGTGATGCTGAGCTTCATGCTGAGGAAGATAGAAAAAAAAGAGAGCTAATCGAAGCTCGTAATACAGCTGATACTTTAATTTATACTTGTGAAAAGACCCTGAGAGAGACTGGAGATAAAATAAAATCTGAGGATAAAAAAGAAATCGAAGAAAAAATTAAGGCTCTAAAAGAAGTTAAAGATAAAGATGATATTTCAGAAATTCAGAGAGCTATTCAAAATTTATCTCAAGCTATCCAAAAAGTAGGAACTGCCATGTATCAACAAAGCGAGACTTCAAAAGAAAAAGAAAAGAAGAAAGGAAATGAAGAAACAATTGAGGGAGAGTATGAAGAGGCACCACCAAAAGGTTCATAAATTTTTTATTTTATTTCTCTAAATAAATAAAATTGAGATTGCAAGGAATAAGGTGTTGGATTTCAGTTTTTTGATTCTATTAAGATGTCTAAAGATTATTATAAAATCCTTGGCGTATCAAAAGATGCTTCACAAGAAGAAATAAAAAAGGCTTTTAGAAAGTTAGCTCATCAATATCATCCTGATAAAAACAAAGGAAATGAGGAAAAATTTAAAGAAATAAATGAAGCTTATCAAATTCTTTCCGATCCTCAAAGAAGGGCTCAATATGATCAATTCGGCCAGACTTTCGAGCAGGCCCAAGCAGGAGGTGGATTTTACGGCTTTCGAGACTTCAGAGACTTTTCTTCTTTTATGGATGCTTTTCGGACAGAAAAAACCGGCGAGGAAGCCTTTGATTTAGATGATTTAGGAGATCTTTTTGGCGATTTTTTTGGTTTTAGACGTGGCAGAGAAAAAGGGCCAAAGCGTGGCGAAGATATCCAGATCGAAATAACTATTGATTTAAAAGAGGCAGTTTTTGGAGGAGAAAAAATTGTTGAATTTGAAAAAGACATTGTTTGTCCTTATTGTCAGGGTCAGGGGATTGAACCGGGTAGCAAAATAATTACTTGTTCTGTTTGTAGGGGCACAGGTCAAACAGAACAAACACGAAGAACTATTTTTGGTGTTTTTCGAACAGTTATCACTTGTTCTGAATGTCAAGGCCAAGGTAAGAAATCAGAGAAAACTTGCTCTAAGTGTCGAGGTAGAGGCATCGTTAAAGATAAGGTGACTTTAAAAATAAAAATTCCTATAGGAATAGACGAAGGTCAAAGTTTAAAATTAACCGGAAAAGGACAAGCAGGCGTTCAGAATGCCCCCTCAGGAGATTTATATGTTTTTTTCCATTTTAACCCCCACCCAAAATTTACTCGCAAAAGCTATGATATCTTCTCAGAAGAAGAAATTAGTTTTACAGAAGCAATTTTAGGAGCTAAAATAGAGACAGAGACTCTGGGGGGTGCTGTTTATCTTAATATTCCAGCTGGTACTCAAAGTGGATCTGTTTTTAGATTGAAAAACAAAGGAATTCCTCATTTACATAATCGAAATAAACGAGGAGATCAATTGGTTAAGATAAAAATCCGCATACCCAAAAAATTGACTCGAAGACAAAAAGAGTTGTTAGAAGAATACAGAAAAGAAGAAAAAAAATGAAAGAATAAAACGTAAAGAAATAAAATTTAAAAAGGGATTGTTGAATTATTCAACACTCCCAAAATATAAATTTTTTTCAAATCTCAGTAATGAGACCCCTAAAAGAAGCTTGTCATAGATTTAGTCTTTGAGGAGAAAATCAATTTCCTTGTTGCCAAGGCCCACTGCCAATTGTTCTTTTAAAAGTCGAACCTATTTAACAATCAAATAATTCATCCCCTAATCTTACTTTAATTTTATTAAAAAGTTGTTGGATTATGGGAGTCACTTCGACAATAAGAAGGAAGTTTCTCTTGGGCCTTCCTTGTTAAAGAAGGAACTAAAAAAGAAGAAACTGAATGATTTAAGAAAGAATTAGCTGATTTCTTGTCTAATTGGCTTACTTGTTTGCTCTTTAAAATTTTACGAATAATACTGAATGGCACGTTCTGGTTAACGCTTTCAACCAGACGCCTCGACACACATACTATATTCACTTCCCTCCTGACGAAGCTTGCTTGCAAGTCCTTCTGCAAGCGTTGTTTTACCACTACCATCAATTCCCTCGATAGCAATAAGATAACCCTTTTGCTTCACTGTAAATAATCTTGTATTATTTACTATTCTAGGATCGTTTCTTCGCCAAAAGTTAATATTTTAACTTTTACTTTAGAAAGGTGTCTGAGAGAATTCTTCAGTACATTTAAGCGATCGATAAAATGCTCTGGACGAATCCTATCTTTGTCTTTAGGACTATCATAGTGCATAGGTATCACAATTTTTGGTCTAATCTCGTTAGTGAAATACAGCGCTTCGTCTATACCCATCACCACACCTCTGTCGCTGATAGGTACACATAATACGTCAGGCTCCATAACCTTGTCGTGCGGCAGCAGTTGTAATTCTATCAGCCGTGTATCGCTTGTGTGATAAATCCGTTTTCCATCTGATTCAATCACTATGCCAAAATTAACTATTGCTTCATCCCCAACAACATGATCCGTTTTTATATAAGTTACCATAAAGCCTACAAACTCGAATCTGTCACCGATCCGTCCGATTGTGCACCCAATAGTTTCATTTTGAAGAATGACCGAAATCTCTGGATTAGTCAAGACAATAGGGTTATAAAGGTTCACTATTAATTTGGCTGCATTTAAGTCAAAGTGATCTGCGTGTTTATGAGTTATAATCAGAACGTCTACCTTGTTAAAATCATCCACTTTGAGCCCCTTTTCAAAATTATATTTTCCAGGATCAATAAGTATTCTTTTCCCGGCCTTGTTTTCAATAGTAAACGTCGATTGTGCAAATTTTTGAATTTTCATAGTCTTCCCCTTTTCTTATTCTGCATTATTTCCGCACACAGTAATATAGTACAATTTTCTTAAAATTGCATAAAAATGCATAAATTATTATTTAAAAAATGTCAATGTATTGTACTGTAACAGGTTGCTCATTTGAAGTAGAAGAAGTAGAAACTGAACTATTGTAGTTTAAAGCAAGTTGTTTCATTGAGCCCAGAAGGCTTCCCCCTTCTTTTCTTAAGGTTTCAATAACAGAGAGATTTATTTCATAAGTTTGAACTCCTCTAAGAGATCTATATACTTCCGGTTATCTTTCTTTGGATAACCAAAGGTCTTAAAGCTCTTTTTGTTGGATTGTTATCAGGAGGAACTTCTGGATTTCTAAGACAATAAATTAAATTTTGAATATATTTCTTAATAAGATTATAAATCTTTTGAAGTTTTTGATCCTTTGTCTTTCTTTTACTGATTTTAAGGAGCTTTCTTTCAAATAAGGGAACTTTCTTAATCTTTCCTTTTTCTTTTAAAGATTGGTAATCATTTCTAAAAGAGAGGATTTTTTGATAAAATATTTGGAGGAGATTTTGAAATTTTACTCTTTCTTTAGTAGGGCTTTGTTCTTTCAATTCTTAAATAAAATAAAATCTTTTAAAAGAAACTGATATCTTTTTAAACAAATTAAATTTCTAATTTTAGTTTTTTATGACTTTTCCTGCTAATTCAGAATTAATTACTAAAGCGGCTGAAGGGGTTGCTACTTTTTTTGGCCAAATTAATTGGACTCAACCAAGTTGGGATCTTTTGGTGTTGTTTGTCTTTTTAGCAGCTGTTTTTCTTTGCGGAATTGTTTTAGATAAAAGTCGATTTGTTATTCTTTTAATAAGTATCTACATAGCTTTAGTTGTGATGGATGCTTTTACTTGTTTAAGAAAGATTACTCCTGGTGCTTTTTTAGAGAAGATTTTTAATTTTCAAATAATTATTTTTTTCTTTCTTTTTTTCGTTTTACTTTTTTTTCTTCCACGATCAGGATTTTTTCAGGGGATCGGAGGCAGAGGAAGGTGGGGAGAAATAATATTATTTAGCGTTCTCCATGCAGGACTTTTAATTAGTGTTACTTTTTCGTTTCTTCCCGCAGAATTTCTTAAACAATCTCTTCCTTTTACTCAGATAATTTTCAATAGTGATTTAGCCAGATTTTTATGGATTACTTTACCAGTGATTGTTATTATTTTAACTAGAGAAGATAAGATGGTAAAATAGCCTGCCAATAAACTAATGGTGAGATTCGTATATTTATGGTTATTCCATTATTTTTTTTCACAATTCTTATTATTACACCTAATTGTTCCATCTTTACTCATGATCATTAATTTTTCGCAGTTAGGACATTTTTGGGGAACTAGTTTTTGCCAAGAGGCAAATTTACAATCTGGATAACGATTGCAGGAATAAAAAGTTTTTCCCCTTCTGGTTTTCTTTTCAATAATTTCACCTTTTTCACATTCTGGGCACTTGATTCCAAGAGTTTTGATAATCGGTTTAATATTTTTGCATTTTGGATAAGCAGAGCAAGCTAAAAATTTTCCATATCGACTTTCTTTAAGAATTAGGACAGCTCCGCATTTATCGCAAGTTTCTTTCGAGAAAGAATTAAAATCCTCGGGCTGTAAATTTTCGCTCAAGGATTCGGCTTTATCTAAATTTGAAGATTCGGGAGTTTTTGGCAATGGTTTAGTATTTCTACATTTAGGGAAATTTGAACAGGCGAAAAACTTTCCGTAACGACCCATCTTGATAATCATTGGCTTGTTGCATTTTTCACAAATTTCTTTGGTTGGTTCTTCGGTTAATTCTTTTTTAGAGATTTCTTTTTCTTTTTGTAAGAGGTTTTCTTTGAACGGTTTGTAGAAATTTTTAATCACCGGGATCCATTTTGATTTACCTTGAGCAATTTTATCGAGCTTATCTTCCATTTGAGCAGTAAATTTGAGATCGACAATTTCTGGAAAATGCTTTACTAAAAGGTCGTTAACTAAAAAACCAATCTCTTCTGGTTTTAACCGTCGATTTTCTAGCTTTACATAGCCCCTTTCCTGAATAGTATTTATAATCGGAGCATAAGTTGAGGGTCGACCAATTCCGTTTTGTTCTAGTGCTTTGATCAGTCCTGCTTCAGAATAACGACTAGGAGGTTGGGTGAAGTGTTGATTTTTGGCAAGGTTTATTAATTCAAGAAGCTCTTTTGTTTTTAAAGGAGGCAGAAAAGCCTCTTTTTGTTTTTCTGGATAAACTTTAAGATAGCCGTCGAATTTAATTATCGAGCCTGTGGCTCGAAAAATATAACTCTTTTCCATCTGTTTTTTAATAGTTTCTATATCTACTGAAGTTGAATCAAATACTGCTTCTTTCATTTGAGAAGCTACAGCTCGTCGCCAAATTAGATTATATAATTTAAATTGGTCTCTATTCAAAAATTTTTCTATACTTTCCGGAGTTTTTTTTATGTCAGTTGGTCTAATAGCTTCATGTGCTTCTTGAGCTAAACGAGATTTAGTTTTAAAACGTCGAGGGTTATCTAAGAAATAATCAGCTCCATAGTTATCCTTAATAAATTTTTGTACTCCTTCTAAAAATTTTTCTGCTAGATTAAAAGAGTCAGTTCTCATATAAGTAATCAATCCTTGTGTGCCCAATTCATCAAGATCTATTCCCTCATAAAGTTGTTGGGCAATAAACATAGTTCTTTTAGCAGAAAATCCTAGATGACGATTGGCTTCTTGTTGTAAAGTAGAAGTAATAAAAGGAGGATTAGGCGTTTTTTTAATTTCTTTTTTCTGAATTTTATTGATAATATAGTTTGCTTTCTTTAAACCGTTTAAAATTTCTTGCGCTTGCTCCTCAGATTTAATAGCTAATTTGTCAAGGATTTTATGGTCAATTTTATACAGTTTAGCTATGAATTTACTGTTTTCTAAATCCAATTTTTTAAATTCTGCTTCAATTGACCAATATTCTTGGGGTTTAAAATTTTGAATTTCCCGCTCCCTTTCCACCACTAGTCGTAAAGCTACAGATTGAACTCGGCCAGCTGATAACCCTCTAATTATTTTCCGCCATAAAAATGGGGAAAGTTCATAACCAACTAGACGATCCAAAATCCGACGCGCTTGTTGACTATTAACTAATTTTATATCAATTTCTCGAGGATTCATTAAGGCTTCTTTGATTGCTTCTTCAGTGATTTCATGGAAAGTAATTCTTTTTATTTCTTTGATTTTTTGGTCTTTGATTATTTGACTAATATGCCAAGCAATAGCTTCTCCTTCTCGATCTTCATCAGTAGCAAAATAAACACTTTCAGATTTATTAACCAATTTCTTTAACTCATTGATTCTTTTTTTAATTTTAGGAGGGATAATGTATTTTGGCTTAAAATCGTGTTCAATGTCAATTCCCATTTCATTTTTAGGCAAATCACGAACATGACCATAAGAAGACCAGAGGCTAAATTCATTTCCAACAAATTTACTAATAGTTTTAGCCTTGGTTGGCGATTCGACAACGATGAGTTTAGACATAGACAAATACAAAAAAGTCAAAATTCACTTCTACTTTGTTTTGCGAGGAAAATTAGCAGGCCATGAGCTTTGAAATATAGACTCCTTATCTTGCTATTATATAATTCATTCCTCCCAAATTTTTTACTTTGCCTTTCATTTCCATCAAAACTAAAGTAGAACTAAGAGTGGTTATATCTAATTTAGTTAATTGGACTAGTTTATCAATATGAAGAGGTTCAGAAGAAAGATGCTCTAGTAAAATTTCCTCTTCTTTAGTGTCAGGAATAATCTTTTTATTTTCAATAAAATCACTAGCTTGAACGAGATTTAAAGCATCGAGAATGTCAAAAGATGAAGTAACAAGTTTAGCTCCCATTTTTATTAAGTTATTCGGACCCAAAGAGGCTTGAGAATAAATACTACCAGGTAGAGCAAAAATTTCTCGGTTTTGTTCTAAGGCATACCGGGCAGTAATCAAAGCTCCCGAATCTTTTGGCGCCTCAAGAACTAAGACCCCTAAGCCTAAACCAGAGATAATTCGGTTGCGATAAGGAAAGTTTTGTTTTAAAGGAGGAATTCCTAAGGGGTATTCAGAGATTAAAGCTCCCTTTTTTTGGATGATTTCTTCTGCTAATTTTTGGTTACTTTTAGGATAAATATCATCTAAGCCATTGCCTAAAATAGCCAGAGTTCTACCCTCTGCTTCTAGAGCTGCCTGATGAGATAGGCTATCAATTCCGATTGCTAAACCACTGATGACGGTTAAGCCGTTTTGGGCTAATTCTCTAACTATTTCTAAGGCAGCTTGTTTGCCATAAGAAGTTGGTTTTCTTGTTCCTACTACAGCGATGCTATATTCCTCTTTTTCTAAATTTCCCTTGAAATATAAAATTGCTGGAGGACAATAAATTTCTTTTAAATGCAAAGGATAATTTTCATCTTTGATAGTTATAATTTTTATCTCATTCTTTTCAAGTTTTTCCCATTCTTTTTCTGGTTCTATTTTCTTTCTTTTTTCTATAAATTCTAAAATAATTTCTTCTTCAAGACCAGCTTCTTTTAACTGATGATAAGAGGCAAAAAAAGCTCCTTTCATTTCAGGGAAATAGGAATAGAGTTTTTTGAATCGCTTTGGTCCAAATTTTGGAAAAAGAGCTAAGGCATTCCAATAGATCAAGTCATTGATCATAAATTTTGAAATTTAAATATAAAAAGACAAATATTTTTTATTGTGCCAAAGTTATTTAAACTTGTCAAACTTTAAGTTGCGTCAAGTAATTTAACTATCCGATCAAAATGGATTTTGGTTGAGCAATATAAATATAATTTCTGAACAAAGTGGCTTCAATATTTTCTTAAGGTCAATTTTTATTAAGGATTTATTTTTTAATAAACTCAACAGAGAAGATCTATTTTTTAAAACAGCTGAATTAAGTGTTTTATAAGTTTTTCATTTTTTTGGAGCCTTTTTTATTTCAGCTGACTGATTCTGGATATTTTATTAAATCTATCTAGTCCTATTCATAAATAATAAGACAAATAAAATTAATTCGAGACTAACGATTTTTATTTTCACTTACATTTTAGATCCGTTAATACGTTATTGCAAAGAGTAAAAATCGATGATATAATAAGGGTACAAAGAGATTGATTTTAGGTTCTATCATTTGAAGTCAAAATCTAGACATTATATTGAATTTTAATATGTTGAATTTTATTATTTTTAAAAGTTAGAATTAGTTTTTATCCTAATTTAATTTATGGTATGGATCAATTTATTCAAAAACAAAATTTAGAAAAAAAAGAAGAAATCAGAAGACCCGGGGTTCGAGTAGAAAGAAGGGGAGTAGAAGAAAAAATGGAACGAGTGGAGCTAGAAGAGGTAAGAGAGGGCCCAAAAGAAGAAAGGGCAGAAATAGAAAAAAAAGAAATTCCATTTCCGCAGCCAGTAGTGATTAAGCCTCCGAAAAAAAGTCAAACCCAAAAGGAAATTGAAAATATCCTGGAAGAGAATTTGGAAGAGATTTACCAATCTATGGACTCAATCCGACAGAAAGAATTTAGAGAAAAGGGAGAAGAAGCCGCTTTTAAAATAAGTATTTTAATTAATCAAGCTAAGATAAAAATTAGAAAGATTTTGAAGTTGATTATTGAATGGTTGAAGCTTATACCAGGAATAAACAGGTTTTTCTTAGAACAAGAGGCGAAGATTAAGACAGACAAAATATTGCGATTGAAAAAACTCAAAGAATAAGGCAGTTGGAGAGCCAGAATTGGAGAGTTAGAAAATGAAAAAGAAATAGATTCAAAGATTAAAATTAGGAGGTTAGAGATTTTCTTTTTAAATAATTTATTTATTAGATATGCTTACTAAACAAGATTTAATCAAAATTACGGATTATCTTTGGGAAATACCTAAATCTTTTCGGAAAGATATGCGAGTACCAGCCAGAATTTATATTAGTGAAGAAATGTTAGATCAGGTTTTTAAAGATAAAACTTGTGAACAATTGGTTAATGTTACTACTTTGCCTGGAGTAACAAAATATGTAGTAGCTATGCCTGAAGCTCATGAAGGTTATGGTCAGTGTATTGGCGGAATTTTTGCCAGCTCTCCAGAAGAAGGAGTTATTTCGCCTGGAGCAACTGGGTATGATATTAATTGTGGCTGTCGGCTTTTGGTCAGTAATTTTTCTTTAGAAGAAATTCAACCTCACTTAGTTAATTTAGCTAACCAAATTCAGAGAGACGTTCCTTCTGGTGTAGGCAGAGGAGGAGAAATCAAACTTTCTATTTCGGATATGGATAAAGTTTTAAAATTAGGAGCAGAGGCCTTAATAGAGAAGGGATTTACAAGTTTACAAGATTTAGAAAAGATCGAAGCTAGTGGCTCTTTAAAAGAGGCTGATCCAAGCGCTGTTTCTTTTAAAGCCAAAAAGAGAGGTTTTGATCAATTGGGAACTCTAGGCTCAGGAAATCATTTTTTAGAAATTCAAAAAGTAGAAAGAGTTTATTCTCCGGAAATTGCTCAAGTTTTTAATTTAAAAGAAGGTCAAATTACTTTTATGATCCATACTGGCTCTCGAGGATTAGGGCATCAAGTTTGTACTGATTATGTAAGGATTATGAATAGTAAAATTTCTGAGTGGAAAATAAATTTACTAGACCGAGAACTTGCCTACGCTCCTTTAAATACTTTTGAAGGTAAAAATTATTTTGCTGCTATGTGTGCTGCAGCTAATTTTGCTTGGGCTAATCGACAGGCGATTACTTATTTAGTAAGAAATGCTTGGAAAAGAATTTTGGGGAAAGGGAAAGAATTAACTTTACTTTATGATGTAGCTCATAATATTGTAAAGATAGAATTTCACGAAATTAATGAAAAGAAAATCAGACTTTGGGTTCATCGAAAGGGAGCCACAAGAGCTTTTCCAGCTGGTTATCCTGAAGTGCCTGAGATTTATCGAAGAGTAGGACAACCAATTTTAATTCCTGGCAGTATGGGAACTGCCTCTTATGTTTTAGTAGGCACGGAAGAGGCATTAAAAAATGCTTTTGGTTCAACTTGCCATGGTTCTGGTCGCAGACTTTCGCGTAAAGGAGCTAAAAGAGAAATTTCTGGTACCGAACTCAAGAGAGAATTAGAAGCTAAAGGTATAATTATTCGTTGTGCTTCTTTATCTGGATTAATCGAAGAAGCTCCTCAAGCTTATAAAAATATTGATCAAGTGGTAGGGGTAGTTTCTCAAGCTAACTTAGTTCAAAAAGTAGCTCGTCTAGTTCCTTTGGTTGTAATCAAAGGAGAATAAAAAAATAGTTTTAGATCATTTAATACGCCCTCTCTTTGACAAAATTTTAGTAATGTGATATACTATAAATATAACATAATAATATATCTAGTATACTGCAATACCATATATAAATATAAACTTAATACATAATCATAAAAAGATAAGATTTTTTATCAAATTTTGACTTTTTTAATGAAAAATCAACAAAAGTTAACTTTTGGAGATTGAAAAAATTAGCCAAAAATTATGCATCGTCTTCAATAAATATAAATAAAGCCTGACAAAAGAGTTATTTGGCAGCTAAATATAGTAAAATTGTTAAAGAAATCCACAAAGATATCCACAGAGATAAAATATTTACATAAAGATACAAAAAATAAAAACAACAAAAATAATAACAAAGATAAAAAAACAAAAAGATGAAAATAATTTCAACAGAAAGAAAAATTAAACTTTTAGTAAAATTTCATTTATTGAGACTATTGAACTCTTTAGATTATTTATAATAATCGAGGGAGTTTTTTTATTATTTATTTCCATATGCTCACTAATTATTATCGTCTACAAGATATTTTAAAAAGAATTGATCGCAACAAGACTACTCTTTTGAGATGGGAAAAGGAACGCTTGATTCCCGTAGCAAAAAGAGACTCACGCGGCTGGCGTTATTATACTTGGGAAGAAATGGAAGGAATTATTGATTTGATAAAAAGAACAGATTATTTTAAGAAGAAGATTAAGAGGTAAGAAAATTTTAGAAGATCTTAACTGAATTTTAATCGAAACCAGGACTTGATAATCTTTCAATCGTAGGACTTATTCCAAGAAAGATTTTATAGAGAACTTACGTAGCTAATTAAAAATATAACTTTTTAATTAAAAGCCCCTTTAAAATTTATTTAATTTCTATATTGAAGTGTATAGACTCGTGTTTTTGTTGCCCTAAATCCTAAGTTCAGTTTCAAATGTGTTGGGATTGGTTGAGTTGAGGAGTTTTAAGTTTATTCATTATCAGCTTTTGGTTATCGATTATCTGCATTATCTACTTTCCTCTTTTTGCTTGGATTATATATGAGAAATTTTCAGAATGAAAAGTGAAATGAGATTTTCCAGAGTTTCTTGATTTCATTTATTTCACACTTCATTCACTTTGCTCGACAAGATTTATTTAGAGATTTGAAATTTTCGGAATTAAAAAAATTTTTTAATCATGCCTCAAGATAATAATCATCAATCAAAAATTCAACCAAAATTACAAATCTCATCTCAAACTTCCAAAAAAGATGAGAGATCTTCTACTATTGAAGAACTAAAAATACAACTTGCGCTCAAAGAACAAG
>DDKT01000030.1:0-321 GCA_002339755.1 Patescibacteria group bacterium UBA2591 | reverse complement strand
CAGAACGTCAACGAGCAGAAAAAGCAGAGAAACGACTCGAAAAGATTTTTAAAAAAGGTCTTAGTATTGAAGATCTAGGATTAAAAGGAATCTTTTTTGGATTTCTAAAAGTTCTTAGAATCAAAACTCACCAACTAATTTCTGTTAATTTTTCTCATTTTCGTTCTTGGCTTTGGCTTGGTTTAAAAAAAAGTAGAATCTTAGCTTATCTTACTACTTTTCTTTTAATTTTAGCTATCTTTATTCCCTCTGCCTTTCTTATTGGTCAATTATCTAAACTCATTTCCAAGCACCAAGTTCAAAAACAACAAATCCAACAAC
>DDKT01000020.1 GCA_002339755.1 Patescibacteria group bacterium UBA2591 | reverse complement strand
TGTAGGAGTAATGAATCGAGTAGTTTCTTTAGCTGATCGAGATAAAGGGACAAAGCCCGAAGGCGCTATTGACTATAAAAATTTAGTTCCTCTACAAGAAATTATAGCTGAGGCTTTAGGTAGAACTAAGGGAACAAAAGCAGTAAATGATGAGTATCAAAATTTAATTAAAAGAGGGAGAAATGAATTTAATGTTTTGTTAAATTTATCTTATCAAGAATTAAAGGAAATTGCCTTACCAAGAATTATTGAAGGAATAAAAAGAGTTCGGGAAGGGAAAATAGAAGTTTTGCCTGGTTATGACGGTGTTTATGGAATTGTTAAGGTTTTTCCTGAGGAGATAAAAGAAGTAAAACAAACTAGTTTATTTTGATTCGAGGTTTTTTAAATCAAAAAGCGATATAAAGTATTTTGCTAAAGAGTGAATGATTTTTTAGGTCTCAAAAATTTTTAATAGTTCTTAATGCAAAAAGATGTAGAGCTTGATTGAATTAATAAATCAATCAAGATGCATCTTTTATTTAGTGACTGAAGAGATCGAGGGGATTGAAGGGGTCGAAGAGATCGAAGGAATAAGAATGCTTTGGAGCTGTTCCAGAGAAGAAACGATTAGCATCATCTGAAAATTCAGTTTCGTCACATTCTTGAGATATTAAGCAACATGAACAAAAGCTTTCTTTTTTAAGCAGTTCCTCTTTTTGTTCTGAGTGCTTCCAGAGCCGGAAGAGTAACTCAGCAGGGTACAATGATGCAGCACGATATCTACAATCCAAAGGTAGGTTTTTCTTTGTCTCATCGATATGTCTTAGATTCAGAGTATAGTCGTCCCAAAAACTTCTCGGATCTTTCCACATTTTTATTCATCTCCTTTCTAAAAAGATTTTGTTTTAAAGCGAGAGGGAACAATTTTCTTTCGAGCAATCTGAACAGAAAATTTCTTTGAGAGACACTTTTGTTCCCCTTTGAATCCATTTAACTATTTCCAGAGGATACTCTTTACTTTTCTTTCCTCTAAATACGCACTCTTTTGGGAGCTGATTTCTCCCTTCTTTTATTTTCTTTAAGATTTTTGTTATTTGAGGATTAGTTTTTTTCCGATATCTCTTTCAATCAAAGTTTTTCATTTTAGCTCTCCTTTATCTTCCAATTTTTATCAATTTTATCACCTTAATTTTAATTTGTCAAGTTTTAAAAAGAGTGGTATTATGATTATAATAAATTATTAATTATTGATTATGGAGTTTTCTAAAAAACAGATTGAGCATATTGCTAATTTAGCTCGTTTGAAATTAACAGAGAAAGAAAAAAGAAAATTTCAAAAAGAACTTTCTTTGATTTTAGATTGGGTTGATAAGCTTAAAGAAGTAGATATTAAAGATGTTGAACCAATGGGTCAGGTAACTGGACTAGAGAATGTTATAAGGAAAGATAAAGTTAAGCCTTCGAATACAAAAGAACAGATTCTAAAAAATGCTCCTATGAGAAAAGGAGATTATATTAAAACAAAGAAACCGCTTTAAAGTATCGCTATGAATAATAAAACGAGCAATAAAGCCAGGAGTATTTGTTTTTTTTGAAATATTGAATTGATTAATTTTATTATGCATATTTTTCAAAGATCTTTTTTCTTATTTATTTTATTCATTATTTATTATTATCCATTTCCTGTCTTCTCAGTTCAGGCAACTAATTTTAATCCCAATTACATTATCTCTGATCATGAATTAACTGATTATCAGACAATGAATTTAACTTCAGTTCAGAAATTTCTTGAAAGTAAGTCAGGAATCTTAGCTTATTTTAAAGCCAGTGATCTAAGCGGTCAGATTAAATCAAGCGGAGAGATAATTTTTGAAGCTAGTCAAAAATACAAAATTAATCCCCAAATCATTCTTGTTCTTTTGCAAAAAGAACAATCCTTGATAGAAAATCCTGCTCCTACTGAAGATAATCTTAATTGGGCTACTGGTTTTGGCCTTTGCGAAAGTTGTAACAAAAAAGACCCTAAGATTAGTCAATTTAGAGGGTTTGTTAAACAAATTGATAAGGCTGCTGAAATTTTTCGTTGGTATTTAGAAGAATACGAGAAAAAGAGTTCTTTATGGCTTCATCAAGTTGGACAAACTTATCAAATTGATAACCAAAAGATTACTCCTTTAAATTATGCTACTGCCTGTTTATATAATTATACTCCTCATTGGCGTGGTAATTTTAACTTTTGGCAGATTTGGAATAAATGGTTTGCTAAAATTTATCCTGAAGGAACTTTACTTCAAGTTAAAAGAGAACCTGGTATTTGGTTGATTCAGGGAGGAAAACGACGGCCATTTTTAAATAAAGCTGCTTTTTTGTCTAGCTATGATCCTAAAAAAGTTTTGCAGGTTGAGAGAATAGATTTAGAGAGATATGAATCTGGTTTACCTATAAAACATCCTCAGTATGCTCTTTTAAGATCTCCTGGTGGGACTGTGTATCTTTTGATTGATGGACAACGTCGAGGTATCATCTCTCGAGAAGTTTTTCGAACCATTGGTTTTAATCCGGAAGAAATTATTGATTTAGATTGGCAAGAGTTGGTTTTTTATCCTGAGGTTGAGCCGATTACTTTAAAAAGCGTTTTCCCTGCGGGAGCTCTTTTGCAAGATAAGACTACCGGTGGTGTTTGGTATGTAAAAAATGGAATTAAGCGAGCAATCATTGATTATACAATTTTGAAAATTAATTTTTCTAAACATTCTATTGCCATTGTTGACCCAGAAGAATTAAAACGTTATCCTACGCAAGAGCCAATTAAGATCAAGGACGGTGAGCTTGTTAGTTCATCTCAGGTTCCAACAATTTATATTATTTCTAATGGTGAAAAGTTACCTATAAATTCTCCTTCTACTTTTGTTAAGCTAGGATATAAATGGGAAAATGTAACTTTAGTTCCAGAAAAAGTTTTACAATTACATCCTACTGGATTACCAGTAAGCGTGATACGATAAATGAAAAAAAATAAATAATAAAATTCTATCCAGCACATGCATATATTAATAACATTACCAGAATTAAATGTATCAGCAAAAGCAGTTCTTCATATTGATAAGGCGCCTAAAACAATAGAGGCAATAAAATCAGTATTACCTATAGAAAGGCAAGCCTTTCACGCTAGATGGTGCGGGAACGAAATATGGTTGCCTGTTTCTGATTTAAAACTTGAGACACATGAGAATCAAACAATTTTGCCATCACCAGGAGAGGTGCTGTTAGTAGACCACGGAGGCACATGGGATCTTGCAATTTTCTATGGAAAGGGTTGGCTTATTGGCCCCACGGGATTCCTTCCATCAAACCATTTTGCGACAATTGAACATGGGGATTTAGCTGATTTCGCTAGCGCAGCCGAACAACTCCTTATTCAAGGTGCGAAAAAAATACGCATTGAACTTACTTCTTAGTGGCGTGTGCTTGACATTATTTTTTTTAAAAAAGATATTATTATCAAAAAGATATTATTGGATAAGATTTGTCAGATTAAAATAAAGTATGATTACAAAATATCAAAATAGAATAACTCTTGATCCCAAGTTATGGTTGAAAAGTCAGTGATTAGGGGCACCAGGATTACTGTTGAATTGATTTTGAGATTACTTGCTCAGGGCCAAAACATTGGAGAAATTCTTAAAGCCTATCCTCGCCTTGAAAAAGAAGATATTTCATTGTATTGGAAACTGGAAGTTTCCGATACAAGCCCGCTCTAATTTTGCCATAATAAGGAAAAAATACTTTCACTAAAGAATAGAAGAAGTTAGCCTCTTGTGGCACAGAGGGTGAATAATCCCGAGCGAGCCCCGAAGGAGGAGCGAGCGTGTTGCCTCCGTATTACTTCGCAAAATTAGGGCGGAATAGCGCGCGAGGGAACGAAGCGACCGAGTACCTATGTGCGCTGCTTTAGAATCTGCTACCAAAATCATCGAAGAAGAAAGAATTTTTCTATTTAATCTTCCTACCCCAACTAGAAAATGAAATTTTTACTTGATGAAAATAGAGAAAATAAAAATAAGAGTATATCCTAAATTATAAAGATAATATCTCTTGCCATGATAAATCTAAAACTTGGTACTATTAAAGAACCACTTCCTGATTTTATTTTAAAGAGGTTAGAATATGCCTTTGATAATGCTAATGATTATCCTCAAAATTATGAGAAGTTAATTGGAAAATTAGCTAAACATCATAAAATTAACAAAAATAAAATCTTACTAGTTAATGGCACAGATGGATCAATTGATCTTATAACGAGGGTTCTAGCTAATAAGGTCTATTATTATGAGCCAACGTACTATGAATTTTGGGCTGCGCCGAAAAGAAATAATGTTAAATACAAATCGCTCAAATCGCTTTATTGCGACAAATATGTTCTAAAAACTAAATCTTTTAGCAGAGAAACGGTTCTTTTTTTGTGCAACCCAAACAATCCTTTTGGAGAAATATCATTAGAGCAAATATTAGATTTCGTTTCTAAATCAAAGGGTTATGTTGCTATTGACGAAACCTATATCGAATTTTCTGGAGAAAGTCCATTAAAAGTATTAGATAAATATCCAAATCTGCTCTTGATGAGAAGTTTCTCTAAAACATATGCAATGGCTGGTTTGCGAATTGGATACATTATTGCCGCACCAGAACTTATCAAAACACTGGAAGAAAGGAAAGTATTTTTTGATGTAAGCTCCCCCTCAGTAGAAACAGCGCTTGTTGTTTTAGACCATCATGATTATTTTAAAGAACGAATAAATCAACTTCTTAAGCAAAAGAGAATGTTTGATAATTTTTTAATAGAAAAAGGGTTTAATGTTATTCGAAACAATATTAACAATATTATTATTCACTTTAAATCAGAAATAGAAGCTAGTAAATTTTTGAAATATTTAAATAAAAACAATGTCTTGGTTAATCAAGGAGACGGCATTTCAACAATCGGTTTAGACAAATCGTGGATTCGCTTTGCCTACGGTACAGAAGAACAAATGAGAAAAGTTGCTAGAATAATTGAAAGATACAAATCTTACTCTTAAAAAGTACACTTAAAAAGGTAAAATCTGATTTTCGGACCAATTATTATTAATAGAATTAATAGATTAGGGCGAGAACCGTTCTCGTCCTAATTGGAAAGTTAAAATATTATCCCGAAACTGATCTCAAAAAAGGAAGAATAAAACCTCCTGAAGATGAAGATTACCGAGTTGGTATTTATAAAAATTGGCCTTATTCTCGGGAAAAGAAAGAAATCAGAATAATTAAGGCTAAAGAAAAAAGTTAATTTTCTAACTTCTTCTTCTATTCACCAGAGGTTGTGTGAAATTACTTCGTGTATGGCCTTAAAATTAAATTTTTATATAGTTCAGAATTTTATATCAATCTATGTTAATTAAGAAAGAACAAAGAAGGGAAAAACAAATTGCAAAAGAAGGAACTGTTTGGGAATACCATTTTCTTTCTAAGGCCATCGGCTTTGCTTTATCAAGACTTAACGGTAGAGTTCCAGATTCTGGATGGATGAGGAATAAAGTTTGCAATGAGATATATTATGTAATCAGTGGTTCAGGAATTTTATTCATAGAAGATAAAAGATACAAATTAAAAGCAGGCGATGTCTTTCTTATTGAGCCTGGCAAAAAATTCTATGTTGTTGCTAAGAATCTACACCTTGCTTTACCAACTTCGCCAGCCTGGTATCCGGAACAATGGGAAAATGTTAAAGAATGATGGCCCGACTTTGGAGCTGTCCAGACATTGCATATTGGTCCATATTCTGCCGAGACTGAATCAATAGCAAAGATGGAAAAACTAATGGAAGAACAAAACCTCGTTGAAAATGGGCATCATCATGAGATCTATTTGGTCGATCATAGAAAAGTGCCAGGAGAAAATTTGAAGACGATTTTAAGACAACCTGTAAAGGAGAAAAGATGAAAATGGAAGATTATGGGGGCTTGAGCAGTCTGCAGTGCTTTGTGCTAAAATTAATTACAACTAATTAATTATAAATAAGGTGTAAATATGAATAAAAAGACCGCCGCAAAAATAGCTTCTATTGTTCTTTTTGTTCATGGGTTTATCGAAATATTAGCGGTAACAGCACTGTTCGTCCCGGCAGAATTTGCTCCAACATGGTTTCAAGAAAGACCGATTTTTTGGGCAGTAATTAGCGCTATTTATGGCGTGTCTAGGTTAATTGCAGGCTACGCAATATTGTCGATGAGAAAATGGGGAATTGCTTTCGGCATGGTATTAAGTATAACATCAATAATTGTAGCGCCTTCAATCTATCCGTTTGGTATTATGGATCTACTATTGGCAGTTATAGTTTTAGTATCTTTGTTATATGTGTGGTTTGGTGATGAAAAGTTATAAAAAAACTTGCAGGGCTTCTGGCAACTTTACGGTCGCTATGCTCTTTTGTCTCGCTTTGCTCGGTCGTATAACAGCGGATAAAATGGAAATCAAAGATTTCCCCAAATTGCCTTGGACAACTTCTTTTATCCGCAAACTGTTATACGCAAGTGCCTCGCCAAATATTTTGTGAAAGTTAATAAGATAGAATCAATGATCGTTATTAATTTCGCTTGTAATTATACATTAAGTTCGTATAATAACACAATAAAAAGTCGATATTATGCATTCAATTCGTATAGAAACGAGTTAGGCGAAAAAACTAAAAATTTCCTTTCTATTTTTTGAAAAGAATTTTTGGTAATTTTTCAAGGTCGCGCCTGACTTAATAATTTAATAAACATTAACAATACACTTATGAAAAACGAGATGAATCTCAGCAACGCAGAGATGCCTCCAAAAATTGAAAAAAAACACCAAGGTTATATTGAAAAACTTAGAGAAGAAAATCCAAACTTTGTTGAAGAATATAAGCCGGGAGAATTCAGACCAACAGCAGAAGGCTGGAAAAACATAAATTTAAAAGCCGAGAAGTTTGAAGAAGAGGCGCGAAAATTAGAATCTGAGATAGCACAAGCATACCGAAGAGGAAAAAATCCATTGCCTGAAATAAGAAAAAAGTGGCCTCATGGTAAGGTCAGTTTTGCCTTTTCTCCCCGAGATCAATGGGGAATGTATTTTGGAGCAGAAGGTGCAGAATTAATTCCTATTCCTCCAAACTTAAAAGAATATGAAGTTAAGATTATAGCTAATTCCATGGGGGATATTATGGTGGTTCTCGGAACTAAACAATCCGAAGGGACAGATTTTGAAAAATAAATTGCCAAAATTCTTTATTTTTTAAGAATGGAAATCTTTAGTTTCATTGCCTAACAACGCATATCTGGTTTAGTCCCGCTTTCTTTTATATTTTTCATAAGGAATAGCGGGACTTCACCCAAATTTTCATCCCTTAGTTTCGATGAGAGTTTGGGCGAAGTTTAATAAACAAAGTATTGTCTGAAATTAAAAGTTTATCCTGCTAAACCGGGATGAAAACTTCAGATATACGCAATCGTTATATTCAATTACTCAGTAGTGGAATATTTAAATATCATTCAATAAATTCATTTATAATGAAAAGTATAGAATATTTGGAAGGTAAAAACATAGAATTCAAAACCATTCATTTAGATGAAGTTCCAAAAACCGCTCAAGATGTTGAAAGAATCTATGGTTGTTCACTTCATCAAGTTTTGAAAACACTTATTTTTATAGGCGAAACCGAGCCAGTAATTGTTGTTTTGCCGGGTGATAAACGAGTCGATATGAATAAATTAAAAAAAACTACAAAACAAACTAACTTGCGAATGGCAAAGCCCGATGAAATTGAAGAAATAACTGGCTATAAAATCGGAGGAGTCTCGCCATTTGGTATTGAAAAGAATATAACAAAAATTATAGATGAAAGTGTTTTCAAAACCAAAATTGTAAACATTGGAAGTGGAAAAGCAGAATTTGGCATTGAACTAAATTCTGAAGAATTGAGAAAGGCATGGAATGGAATCGTAACAGATGTAATAGAATAGCCACCGCCTCGCAACTCAAAAATTTTCCTTCGGAACGTTGCACTAAATTTTTGTCCTTCGGAGAATATAACAGCGATTTAACGGTTCCGAAACCTTGCAGGTTTCTCCACCCAAGTCGGCTTCGTTGACTTTGTTAAATCGCATACGTTATCAACAATAACAATGGTTTATATCCAATCCCCACCCGAAGGCAGTGCTTAACGATAACTTAATAAAATAGCTTTAATATATTCTCATTATGATAGGAAACATTTTCTTAATACTAATTTTTGCAGCCCTTTATGGCATTACCATGAAGATTGCTGATCTTTTAGATGAGCATGGATTAAAATGGTTCAAAGGAAGTGCAACAATCTTCGGCATTTTGTGTGGGTTATTTGGTGCCTTACTTGTTGCCTCAAATATTCAAGTCGCAAATGTCTTACTCGCAATGGTTCTTGCGTGTATTTTTAGAATGAGAATTGATTATAGAAATCATGCTATTGCAACTATCATAATTATTGTTTCGTTTTTATTATACAGCACCTTTGAGCCATTAACTTTTTTTATATTCTTTGCTAACTTTGTGATATTTGGCTCACTAACAGATGTTATGGATGACGTATACAAGAGAAGAGACTGGCTGCAAAAATTCACCGAATCTGGTTGGTATTATGTGGTTCCTACCTTTGTGTATGCTATTTTGACCAACCAGTGGATTGTTTTCTACACATTTACTACTTTCATAATTTTCTATAACTTGGTAAAATATATTGGAGAAAATAATCGCACTGCCTTCCCCCGTCCTTAAAATTTGTGCCATCGCTACTTGCTCCTTTCAGTCGCACCACGTCCTGCGGGCTCCCGGCTTCGCCTCGGGGCTGATAACAGCGCTATCTGGAATTTTCCTGCGAAAAATTCCCAAATTCTTCGCTTATTTGATAAAATTAAGAGTGGCGAAGAACTTCAGATAAGCGTATATGTTATATGAGATTCCGAACCCCGCATTAATATTATAGAGAAAACAACTATGAAAATTTTAGGCATAAATGATTCGCAAAGGAAAGGGGGTAATTCGTATTTTCTCCTTAAATCTGTTCTCGAATAAAAAAAGAAAAAAGGTAAAATAAAAATGAACGAGCAAATCAAAACACCAAAAGGAATTAAAAAATAAGGAGGTGATAAGAAAAAATGAGTACCCAAAGTGAAAAATCAAAAATCATCAAATCCTTACAGACACTACGTAATATTGGCCCTAAAATGGCAGAGAAGCTTTATGCTCTTGGAGTTAGAACACCCGAGCAAATGATGAAATCAGATCCCGAAGAATTATTTAAACGACTTCAAACTATTGATGCTAAAGTAGACCCTTGTGAGCTGTATGCATTTAGAGGAGCTATCTTAGATATTCCTTGGTGGAAATGTAAAAATTTTACTAAAACTAAAGGTCGAATAACAAACAAAACTAAAATTGGAAGGAGATGAAAAAATATGCCAAACAAAAATTTAGCATCTGTTTGCGGGTTATATTGTGGAACTTGCGAATATTTTGGTAAAACCTGTCAAGGGTGTGGCTATGTAGAAGGCAAACCATTTTGGACAACTCAGATGAAGGTTGAAATATGCCCAATATACGATTGCTGTATTAACAAAA
>DDKT01000087.1 GCA_002339755.1 Patescibacteria group bacterium UBA2591 | reverse complement strand
CAGGAGTCCCAGAAGAAAAAACACCACCAGCCGCCGAAGCATTAAGAGAAGCGCTAAAAAAAGAACCACTTTCACCTGAAAAAATGGCAATTCTTGATGTCCACAATGACGAACATGTAGCTTATTTAATTAATAAAGTAACTAAAGAAGAGCTTTTTGAGGTTGGGAGATTAGATAAATCATCTTATCCTGTCCTTGTCCGTCTTCTTGAAATAGAGGGACAAGGTGATTTGGTTAATGGTATACAAAATAGATTTGGTGAAAATATTGAAATAGAAAAGTTTAGAGACTATCTTCGCGATTTTGTAGAACAAACTAAAAGCGGAGAATTGCCAAAAGGCCCAAAGTGGGCTCCACGAGAAATTTACGATGAGATGACAAAGGAGCGGAGAACAGTTTTAATGAATCAAAAGGGACCAGAAAAATTCCTTATAGATGGAATAGACGGAGATCCCAATGGGGTTCCTGATGAAGTCGGAGGGTTGAAAATAGGGCCTTTGAAAATTTTGAAAAGAACGTATTTAACACTCGAAGAAGCAATTCAGTTACTTTCTGGTCCTAAAAGCCTTAAGATTTAATAAATTTTTTTATCTTTTCATCTTATAAAGATAAGATAAGAGGTTTATTTTTATACTACCAATTTTTGTAGATGAACTAGATAAAAAAAGCACGATTTTTGAGATAAATAATTAATATTTATTTCGTGCTTAATTTTGAGTTAATTAGGATTAGTTATTAGAGAAAGTCTATTTTTTCCTTTTCAATTTCTTTTCTACTTTCAAAACTTCAAGAGTAGTTTTAAGAACAGTGTCTGGATTTAAAGAAATGCTGTCAATGCCAGCCTCAATTAAAAACTTAACAAAATCCGGAAAGTCCGAAGGAGCCTGGCCGCAAATACCTACTTTTTTTCCTTTTTGGTGGGCTTTTTCAATAACTTCTTTGATCATTTTTTTCACTGCTAAATTTCTTTCATCATAGATATGAGCAATTAATTCTGAATCACGGTCAACTCCTAAAATAAGTTGAGTTAGATCATTAGAACCAATAGAAAAACCATCAAAGATTTCAGAGAACTCCTTGGCTAAAATAACATTAGAAGGTATTTCACACATTACATAGACTGACAAATAGTCTATTTTTTTATTTCTTTGATTTTTTATGTTTTTTGTTTGAAGATTTTTTATTTTTAAACCATTTTTAGTCATTTCTTTAAGAACCCTTTTCCCTTCTTCAAGAGTGCGACAAAAAGGAATCATAACAATGACATTTTTTAAACCAAAAACTTCTCGAACTTTTTTAATTGCTTGACACTCGAGAGCAAAGGCTTCTTTAAAGTTTTCACTATAATACCTTGAAGCGCCCCGCCAACCAATCATAGGGTTTGATTCTATTGGCTCAAAATCTTTGCCGCCGATTAAATTTGCGTATTCATTAGTTTTAAAATCAGAGAATCTGACAATTACTTCTTTTGGATAAAAAGCAGCAGCCAATCTTCCAATTCCTTCAGCAAGCTTGTCAACAAAAAATTGTTTTTTATCTTTATAGTTATAAGTTAGATTTTCAATTTTTTGCGCCGTTTTTTTATCTAAAATTGATTTTTTTTGACTGAAGTTGACCAGAGCCATGGGATGGATTTTAATATAGTTATTTATGATAAATTCTTCTCGGGCTAAACCAATCCCATCATTAGGAATAAAAGATAAGGAGAAAGCCTGGTCCGGCTCGCCAAGATTCATCATAATTTTTGTCTTTGGTCTGAGGAGTTTTTTGATATTAGTCTTTTTGATTTGAAACGGCACAAATCCTTGATAAACCTTCCCTATTTCTCCTTCAGCGCAAGAGATTGTTACTTCTTGTCCAGTTTTTAAAACTTGGGTGGCGCTTTGGGCGCCTACCAAACAAGGGATTCCCATTTCTCTGGAAACTATGGCTGCATGACAAGTGCGACCACCAGCATTAGTAACAATAGCTGAAGCTATTTTCATGATCGGCTCCCAGTCAGGATCAGTCATTTCTGTGACCAAAATTTCTCCTTTTTCAAATTGATTAATATTATGAGCATCTTTGATTACCTTAACTTTTCCTTGACTGATTTTAGAGCCTACTGCTACTCCAGTAACTAATACTTTTAATGTATCTTTGGGCTGTAAGCGATAAGTAATGATTTCAGAGACGTCTTTTTGCGAATGAACAGTTTCTGGTCGAGCTTGCAAAAGATAAAGTCTGCCGTCTAGACCATCTTTAGCCCATTCCATATCCATTGGTCTTTTGTAATGATCTTCTACTATACAAGCCCAACGGGCTAATTCTAAAATTTCTTTATCTTCTAAAGCGAATTTTTTTTGATCCTCTCTTGCTACCGGAACATCTTTGGTTTTTTCTCCTTTTTCTTCCAAAGAATAGATTAATTTAATTTCTTTCGAGCCTAATTTTTTGCCAACAATCGGTTCAAATCCTTGTCTTAGAGTTGTTTCAAAAACTAAATATTCATCAGGATTAACCTTTCCTTTGACAATGTTCTCGCCCAAACCATAAGAAGCATTGATTAAAATGACGTCAGGAAAACCTGATTCTGTGTCGCAGGAAAATATTACACCAGAACAAGCTTTATCAGAGCGGATCATTTTTTGTATTCCCACTGATAAAGCTATTTTAAAATGGGAAAATCCCCTATCTTCTCGATAAGAAATTGCTCGATTAGTAAATAAGGAAGCAACACATCTTTTTACAGCTTGCAAGACTTCTGTTTCACCTTCTACATTTAGAAAAGAATCCATTTGGCCAGCAAAACTAGCAGTAGGCAAGTCTTCAGAAGTAGCTGAAGAACGAACAGCTACATCAATTGATCCAAGTTCGTCGCCTGTATAAAGATAAGATAATTTACGATAAGCCTTAATTATTGCTTCTTTCAAGTCTTGAGGAAATTCAGCTTTTAGAATTACTTCCCTAATTCTTCGGCCTTTTTTTAGTAAGTTTTGGATATTTTTGGTGTCTAAATCTTTTAAGATTTTTTTTATTTCGTTTTTTATACCAGCTTTTTCTAAAAAATGCCAATAAGCTTCAGCAGTGACAGCAAAACCATTGGGAATTCTTATGCCTTTTTTGGTTAAAGCTTTGTACATCTCTCCCAAAGAAGCATTTTTTCCACCAACCCGGGAAAGGTCTTTAAGAGAGATCTCTTCAAACCATAAAATAAATTGTTTTTTCTTTTTGGACATAGTTTAAAAATAAAATTTATAAAACAAAGGATAGAAGCACAAGCTAAAATTAAGACTTGCGCCCACTGATCTATTTTAAGAAAATTGTTTTCAGTCCAGTAATCGTATTTTAAGGCGCGCAAAACTATTTTTTAAAAGACAAGAACGAAAAAGAATAATGACCTAAAAGTGAAGCAAGGGCGTTAAATCTATGAAGTTCTTTACAGAAGAGACGAAATCCGTATTCTTCTATTAAGTTTAGCATTTTTTTAGGACCCTGAGTAGTAATGAATAATATGCCATTCTTATTGAGTTTTTCTTTTATAGTTTTTAAATATAAATCAACTTGCTTACAATAGAATTTACTGTCAAGAATATTTGAGGTATAAATTAGATCATAATAAATATTTTGAGATAATTTTAAATTATCATAAAAATCCCCGTCATAAATATTGATATTTTTTAATTTCTTCTTTAAGGATTGGTATTCGGTTCTTGAAGTTAAATAAGGCAGATAAGTTGTTCTGTGTTTAGCTTGCCAAAAACTGTCTTTATACCAAAGTCCTGATTTTTTGAGACAAAGCAAGAAATTGTTTTCTTTGCAATTATTAATAATAAAATCAAAAAGATTTTTACTTGCAGGAGATATTTTTTCTTTTACTCTTTCGTAAATTTGTTTTTTATTAACAGGTTTAAGATCCAAGAATAATTCGAGTATTTCTTCAAAGGTTAATTTTTCAAAAAGCGCAATCTTAAGATCAATAGTTATATTGGCTGTTTTTCTTATATCGCAAACATTAATTTCATCCAAATTTTCAAATACTGATAAAGCGGTAAAAGCGAAATCGCCAGCTCCTCCAATGCCGAAGATTTTCTTAATATTCTCTTTACCTGGAAGCCGAGATAAAAATTTATCAATTTTTTCATTTGTAAAAAACCAAACCGGATAGAATTTTTTACTCAAGATTTTTTCGGAGTTAATTTTTTGAAGTAGCTGTCTTATTTTTTTATTCATCCTTGGAATAATTGTGGATACACTTTATTGAAATTTAAGACTTTTATTTATACCATTTTCTTATCTCTTTTGCTTTTATCTTTTTTTTGTTCATAATGATTCTCCTTTTTTTTAAAGCAGAAGGTAATTGTTGAAAGAAAACAAAAATTGCTTTTAAGGTAGCATGCTCGAAAAGCAAGATCCAAATTAATTTTTTAAACTCGTAGAAAAAAATAAAAGGAGCGCATAGAATTAAATTAGATAAAAATTCATTTTTTACAATAGTTAAAAGATGATTTTTGTAAGACAAAAAATTTATTATTTGAGGTTTTTGACGCCTTATTTTTAAGGTTCGTTTAGTAGGTAAAGCCGGAAGCTTTGTTTCTGTAAAGGCGACTCTTTTATGATAAGCCTTTGCTTGAGGTAAATAAAAAAGCTTCCATCCATAAAGACGAAGTCGCCACGACAAATCTGCATCTTCCTTGTAGGCAAAATAATCTTTGTCAAAATATTCTGTAGGAGACAATTTAATATCTTCTAGGGCTTTTCGTCTAAACATACAACAAGCGCCGGATATTCCAAATACCTCTTCTATTTTATTGAATTGTCCTTTGTCTTTTTCGCCAGCGCCTCGATCGATTATTTGATGATTTCTGAAAATTTTAAATCCGGCAGAATCAACAATTTGTTCCTTTTCGTTGGGTGAGTCATTATCTAAATCTAATCTTAATAATTTACCTGTTACTCCTCCAGTTTTTTCATTTTCTTCTAGAAATTTTACGCATTCAATTAAAAAGTTAGATTCCAGAACCACATCTTGATTTAGAATTAAAACATAATCACTATTTGTCCAAACAATAGCCTCATTATGAGCTTGGCAAAATCCGTGATTTTCTTTATGGATAACCACCTTAACCTTAGTCCAGTTTTCTTTTAAATATTCTACTGTACCATCAGTTGAATGATTATCAATAATTAAAAGAGAGAAGTCTTGAAGACTTTGATCAAAGATCGATTTTAAACAAAAAGGCAAATATTCTTTGCCATTTAAAGTAACTAAATTAATGGAAACTTTTGGCATATACTCTGAAAAACTCGAGCTCTAAGAGCAAGTCGGGGATTAAAATAGGGATTTAGTTTTTATTCTATAGATTTTTAATTATACATAAATCGAATGTCTGTACTTTCTATTCCTTTGTTACCCTCAACACTTCTTCTATGGTAGTGATTCCTTCCTTAGCTTTGATAAATCCATCTTCAAGCATGGTTAACATTTGTTGTTTTTTAGTTGCCTCTCTTAAATTATCTGTCGTTGCTCGTTGCATGATTAGTTCTCCTATTTCTTTGGTGATTTCCAAAATTTCATAGATACCGGTTCTTCCTTTGTAGCCTTCATTTCTGCAATACTTACAGCCATTGCCTCGAAAAAAAAGGAGAGAAGAAAAATCTTGATCTTTATTAACAACTCCCTCTCGAATCAAAGAAGTTAAAAGAATCTCGAGATTTAATTGTTTTTTTAATGCTGTAATAGTTTTTTTCTCCAAATTATAACTTACTCTACAATGAGGACAAATTTTCCTAATCAATCTTTGGGCTATAATGAGATTAGTGGTAGAAGCAATAAGAAATGGCAAAACCCCAAGATCTAAAAGTCTGGGGAGAGCAGTGACCGCATCGTTTGTATGAAGAGTTGATAAAACTAAATGGCCAGTCATAGCAGCATTAACAGCAATATCAGCAGTTTCTGAGTCTCTTATTTCTCCAACCATAATAATATCAGGGTCTTGTCTTAAAAGAGCTCTCAAGCCTGTAGCAAAGACAAAACCTATTTTAGGATTAACCTGACTTTGATTGATGTGAGGTATTCGATACTCTATAGGGTCTTCAATAGTAGAGATATTTACTTCGGGTTTATTAAGAAGATTAAGGATAGTATAAAGAGTAGTTGTTTTGCCACAACCCGTAGGGCCAGTAACTAAAATCATTCCGTGAGGCTTTGAGATATTTCTTTTGATAATTTCTAAGGGGTCTGACAGTAAGCCCAGTTGTTCCAGGGAAAGCATTTTGCCATTTTCTACTAGAAGTCTCATGACGATTTTTTCTCCATCGAGTACGGGAATAATTGAGACCCGAAAAGAAACTTTGTATTGTGGGGTAGTTATTTTAAACCGACCGTCTTGCGGCAGACGATGCTCGTCAATTTTTAAATTTGCCAAAATTTTAATTCTAGCCACTAAACCAGCTTGAAGAATCGAAGGCAGACTCATTACTTCTCTTAAAATGCCATCAATTCGATAACGAACAATTATTTGCTTTTCTCCTGGTTCAATGTGAATATCAGAAGCACCTTCAAAAATAGCATATTCTAGGAACGTATTGACAATTCTCACTATCGGTAAGTCATGCGCCAACTTTTCCAACCTTTTATCTTCAAAGATTTTAGTAGATTTTTCTTCTAATTCTTTAAACTCTAATTCGAGTCCCTTTCGATACTGTTTAAGAATCGTAGCCAGACTTGAGGGAGTGGTTAAATATATTTCAAGATCTAAATTTGTTTTCCTTTTAATAAATTCGAATGTTTCTAAATTTTCTGGATCTAAAGTAGCTAATTTCAGTTTCTCGTTTTGCTTTTCAAAAGCAACAACTTCATGAGCTTGAGCAACTGGTTCAGGAATTAAAAAAAGGATATCTGGAGATATAAAACGAACCTCAAGATCTATAAAGGGAATTTTAAAATAAGAAGCTATTGTTTTATAAAGCAACTCTTCTGTAAGAAGCCTTTCCTTTAAAAGATATTCTTCTAATTTTACCTTTTTTAACTCAGTTTGTTTTTTTATTTCTTTAAGTTCGTCCGGATCAAAAAGATTAGCCTCTTTAATAATTTGCAAAAGCGTATTTTGATTGAGCATAATTTTGGATTTTTGGAAGGAAAATTCGCTTTTTCAGAATAATGAAAAAATAGTCGCTGTTAAGACTGTTTAAGGCAGATTATATGATCATTGGATATCTTGAGAAAAAGTGAGTCTTTTTGTTTCGGATTTGCAGACAAGGGATAGTTTTTTGTCCAATATGTATTTTTATCTTAACCTTACACCTGTCTTTTGAGAAAAGGAATTAATTTATTCATTTCAAGCATCTGTATTTTGCCGCTATTCCTCTTTTTGAATTCCACTTTCTTTTTTGTTTTTTCACTAATGATTAATCTAATAGGAATTCCGATTAGATCCGCATCTTTAAGTTTTATTGCCGCGGGCTCATTTCGATTATCATACAAGGCTTCAAAACCAGATTTTTGTAAGGTCCCAAACAAAGAATCACTTTGTTTTTTTATAGATTTAACTAAACCAAGGCAAAGCAAGTGGATTTGATAAGGAGCCACAGAAGCCGGCCAGATAATCCCATCTTTATCGTGATGAGTTTCAACAATTGTAGCCATTAAGCGACCTAAACCAATACCATAACAACCCATAATAATCGGTTTCTCTTGTCCGGATTTGTCAACAAAAAAAGCTTTCATAACTTGAGAGTATTTTGTTTCTAGTTTAAAAATATGCCCGGCCTCAATACAGGATTTTTGGGATAGTTTAGTTTTACACTTTGGACAAACCTTTTTTTGATTTCCAATCTCTATATTAATAGCCCAGTTACATTTTTCGCAGATTAAAACTTTATCTTCACCAGTTTCGGCTAAAACCATAAATTCATGAGAAATAGAGCCCCCAATGGTTCCTGAAGAGGCCTCAACTTTTACAGCTTTAAGTTCACAACGAGAATAAATCCTTTGATAAGCTTTGGATACTTTTTGATAATATTTATCAAGATCTTTTTTGTCTTTATGAAAAGAATAAAGATCTTTCATTATAAATTCTCGAGTTCGAAGAAGGCCGCTAGTAGCCCGAAGCTCATTTCTAAATTTCGTTTGAATTTGATAAAGAGCTAAGGGTAAATCTTTATATGATCTTATGTTTTTTCTGGCTAAGTGAGTAATTACTTCCTCATGGGTTGATCCCAAACCATATTCTCGTTTATGTCTGTCTTTTACTTTAAAAAGAGGAGGGTCTATTTTCTCCCATCGCTCAGTTTCCTCCCAAAGAGTTTTTGGTTGAAGGGTTGGCAGAAATACTTCTTGACCATCGATTTTATTCATTTCTTCCCGAATAATGTTTTCAATTTTTTGATGAACTCGCCAACCCAAAGGCAAAAAACTCCAAATTCCTGAAGCTAATTGATCAATAAAATTAGCCCTAACCAGCAGTTTGTGGCTAATTGTTATTGCCTCTTTTGGCGCTTCTTTTCTGGTTTTTAGAAAAAGTTGGGCTTGGCGCACAGGGGTTTAATTTAAAATTTAAATCTTAAAACTAAAAACTCCATCAAAATCGATATCAAAAATTTTTTGAGTTTTTACAAAAGATGAGGCATCTGTGGTTGATAAATCTAAATATCAAATCAGTTTAAAATTCAAAATCGATCATTTGATTCTTGTTTATCGAACTAACGATTTTTTTTACAATTTCTTCTAATTCTTCTTCTGAATAGAAATCTATAATAATTTGTCCCTTCTCTTTTTGTTTTTCTATCTTTACTTTTGTGCCTAAAACTTCTCGTAATCTAGTTTCTTTGTCTTGAAGTTCAAAATCTTTTTCTATTTTTATTTCATCAAAAGAGAAAGATTTTTTACTTTTGATTCTCTCAATTTCTCTAACAGTGAGACCACTCTGAATAATTTTTTTATAAATATTTACTTGCTCCTTTGAGGTTTTGAAACTTAAAATAACCTTAGCTTGACCCTCACTAATTTTTCCTTCTGCTAGGGCTCTTTTTATTTCCTCCGGTAAATCCAGAAGTCGCAAACTATTAGCAATAGTGGCTCTTGCCTTTCCTATTCTTTGAGCAATTTCTATTTGAGAAAGATTGAATTCTTTTTGCAATTTTTGATAAGCCCGAGCTCTTTCTAGGGCATTTAGATCCCTTCTCTGTAAATTTTCTACTAAAGCTAATTCTAACTTTTCTTGTTCTTTGGCCTCTCGAATAATAATCGGAACCTTTTCAAATCCTAAAATTTTTGCTGCTTCTAATCTTCTATGTCCAACAATTAATTCGTATTTATCCTTTTCTTTCTCTGTAACCACTAGGGGTTCTATAATGCCGTGAATTTTTATTGAAGCAATCAATTCTTCTAATTTTGAGATATCGAAATTTTCTCTCGGTTGCCAGGGACTTGGTTTTATTTTCGAAATTTCAACTTCTAACATATTTCGAAATTCCTAATAGTTATTATCAATGATATCAGAGAGAAAGAGCAAAGTCAAATTATTGAGAAAAGCAAAATTTAGATTGTTAACAATAAAAAAGTTTCTTTTAAAGAAAACATATGATAAGATTAAGAGGATAAGGGTCGAGATGATAAAATAAATAATTGCTAAATTAATGATTTTCTGTTTTTAAAAACATGATCAAAGATTATCATTTTGGCTCTATTGTCATTGATGATAGAATTTATACCCATGATCTTGAAGTTCGTTGGACAGGAGAAATTTTAAAATGGCGAAGAGGAGAAAGTCACTTAATTGATGTGGTAGACATAAAAAGAGCAGTTGGGGAGAATCCTGAAATAATAATTATCGGAACTGGTGAGGCAGGTGTAGCTCAGGTAAGTAATGAGGCTCAAAATTCTATAAAAGAAAAAGGCATTAAATTGATTATAGATCTGACAGGACCTGCAATTAAAAAGTTTAATTCAATGAAGGGAAGAACAGAAAAGGGGACTCAGAAGAAAGTGATTGGCCTTTTTCATCTGACTTGCTAGACAAGCATTTATTAGCTCAATATAGTTAGCTGTGGCTGCTTAATTTTGGATTTCGTAATTAGTAATTAAATAAAAAAACTCCTCTTTTGGGAGTTTTACAAACTTGAGATTCATTCAAGCAAATTCAATATTTAACTATTGATAACTAGCCTAGAATCCGTTACACTTAATGTCTTTTATGATTTAGGTTTTGATTATATTTTTTTTGAATTTCAGTAGTGACAACTAATTTATAATTTTCCGTTACATAGCAATTAACCTCGCTTCTTATTCCAAATTTATCTTTAAGATAAAGTCCTGGCTCTAGGGTAAAAGGTATATTTGGTTTTAGTTTAGCTTTACTTTTTTTATTTATCCTGAAGTATTTACCATGACAATTATGGAATCCCAAACTATGACCTTGCTATGAATAAAGTATTTATCTAAGTCAAATCTCTTAAAATAATTTCTTACTATTTTATCTATAGTTCTCGTTCTGGGAAATTTTTTCTTTTTTAAGTTTTCTCTAATAAATTTTATAGCTAGATTTCTGGCTTTTATCACTTTATTAAAGATTATTTTAATTTCTTTTGGGATATTTTTACCAGAATAAGCAATCCAAGTAATATCAGCAAAAGGAGAATTATTCTTTTTAAGTCTCGCCCAGAGATCAACTAAAATTAAATTGTTCTTTTTTATAATTTTAGAATTCTTCTCTTGAGGATAATAGTGAGGCATAGCCGCATTTTCATTTACGGCAATAATTTGAGGTGGAGATTTTTTAAAAGTATTTTTCTTTCCAGCAGCCAAAGTAAAAAGTCCCTCTTTTTAATATTCTGAGAGAATGAATTCTTGGATATCATACTCAGAAATTTTGCCAAGACTTCTTTTTATTAATTTAAAAACTTTGTTTTTGATTTCCTCAATTTTCTGAGTTGCAATTTTATGTTTTTCTAATTCCTCTTTTGTCATAGATAGTTTTTATCAAAGATTACTTTTTGGTAATCTATATTTATTTTAAAGAAAATCATTTTTTCTGAGAGACGGATATAAGTTTTATTTTTGGGACAGGTAACTGAATTGAAGGTTTATTTTTAATAAATATACCCAACAATTCTTTTATCCGAAGGATGGAAATGACGTTGAGTAAAAACACCAGGAATACGATGGTTCATTTCAGAAATGGTAATTCGATTTTTTGAAACAGCTTCTACATAACTGACATGTCCCCACCAGGATTCTCTGGTAACCATAATAGCTCCTACCGCTGGACTTTTTCCAATTTTATAACCATATCTTTGGGCATTAACTAACCAACTTTTAGCATGCCCTCCCCAGGGAATAAATCTTCTTTGAGCTACATACCAAGTACATTGACCCCAGGGAAAACGATGTCCTCTTTTGGATTTTGCTAGGCGAGGCTGGAGGAATTTTTTTAGGAAAGTTGAGGTTCTTGGAGCAGAGACTAAAGGAGGTCGACCGCCAGGAATGATTAAAGCTTTATTTAATTCAAGAGGCGAATGTAAGGTTAACTTATTAAATTTGATTATTTCTTTTGGTTCAACTTGGAACTTTTTTGCAATCTTTTTTAAAGTATCCCCCCTTTTTGTAGTATAAAGCAAACCATCTACTGGCAAGATGGTTAACTTTTGTCCTGGTTTAATAATAGAATGAAATGAAAGATTATTGGTCCATAGAATTGTGCTTAAACTAAGACCAAATTTTTTAGCAACAGTACTTAATGTATCGCCTGTCTGAACAAAATAATGTTCTATTTTCTTTCTTGGTCTAGGTCCTTGAAGAGTAAGAGGAATAAGCGGTCTAACTATAGCAGCTTTTCCTAAAACTAATTCAGGGGAAATCTCTTTTTCTATTGGTTTTTTTAAATAAGAGTAACTTTTAAGCCCAATTTGTTCATAAAATTGATGGTTATTTTTTAGAGTAAAAGGGGATCGTTCTTCAATAATTTCTTCCTTTTCTTTAGCCAAACTTCCTAAAATAGGTTCTAGATGCGGCTGGGCTTCTTCAGCTCTAAATTGGAAATTATAAATAATTCCTAAGATAGTTAACAAAAAGATAAAAAGATGAACTATTTGCCGATGACCCAAAAAGAAAAGAATTTTACTTTCCAGAGGACAAGAGAAGCGGATTAAAATTAAACGAATTGCCTTTTGAATTCCAAAAGAGGTTTTATAAATAAATAAAAATATTCTTTTTGAAAGAATTTTTCCAATAATCCCCCCCCCTTTTTTTAAGGCTAAAATACAAAATATTAGACTTTTTCTAAAATGGGCAAAAAATCGAATAATTTGAAGGATTAGATAAATAAAGACTTTTTCTAAGGGATTAATCATACAGTTGTTAGAATAACAAGAAGGCAAAAATAAGTCAACCCTAATTAACTTGCTATAAATTTTTTTATATGTTATTATTAAGAAATACAAATATGATTAGAGAAAAAATATACCAGCCCCAAAAAATTGAGATTAAATGGCAAAAAATTTGGCAAGAAAGCAAAGCTCATCGAGTTGACGAAAAAACTCGCAATTTTTTTGGATTAAGAAACAAGCTTAAGTTCTATTGTTTAGACATGTTCCCTTATCCTTCAGCTGAAGGGCTACATGTTGGTCATATGCGTGGCTATACCTATTCTGATGTAATGGCTCGCAAGAAAAAAATGGAAGGTTATCAAGTTTTACATCCCATGGGTTGGGATGCCTTTGGTTTGCCTGCAGAGAATTATGCTCTAAAACATAATCTTCATCCCAAAAAAAGTACAGATAAGAATATCAGTCAGATTAAAAAACAATTAGAATCAATGGGCTGTATGTATGACTGGGAAAGAGAGATTAATTCTTCTGATCCAGATTATTATAAATGGACCCAATGGCTTTTTCTTCAGCTATACAAGGAAAAATTAGCTTATCGAAAAGATGCTTTTGTTAATTGGTGCCCATCTTGTCAAACTGTTTTAGCTAATGAACAAGTTATAGAAGGAAGGTGCGAGCGTTGCGAAAGCAAAGTGACAAAAAGAAGTCTTAAACAATGGTTTTTTAAAATCACCGAATATGCAGATAGGCTTCTAAATGGACTAGATAACCTTGATTGGCCGGACAAAGTAGAGATTATGCAAAGAAATTGGATTGGCCAGAGTTATGGAACAGAATTTTTAATGAATATTATGCACGGAGAAGGTCACATTATGACTGCCAACGATTTAAAAGAAATAACCTTAGCTCAGGCAGAAACAGAATTTCCGGAAGAAGTGATTAAATTAAGAATCTATACTACAAGAATTGATACTATTTTTGGCATGACCTATGTAGTATTAGCTCCCGAACATCCGCTGATTCCTAGTTTAATTACCCGTAAATACGAGAAAGAAGTTAATGAGTACTTAGAAAAAGCCTTTGTTAAATCAGAAATAGAAAGATCGAGCGAAGAAAAAGAAAAAACAGGGGTTTTTACTGGTTCCTATGCTATTAATCCATTTAACGGACAAAGGGTGCCTATTTGGATAGCTGATTATGTTTTACCTCACTATGGTACAGGAGCAATTATGGCTGTTCCCGCTCATGATGAACGAGATTACGCTTTTGCCGAGAAATATGGTTTAGAAATTGTTGAGGTTGTAAAACCAGAAAGCGGCATTTCTTCTCTTGAAAAAGGAGCTTTTGTGGAAGACGGAGTTTTGGTTGATTCTGGGGAATTTTCTAAACTTCCTTCTGCTTTGGCTCGAGAAAAAATCACCCAATGGCTAGAAGAAGAAGGACTAGGCTTTGGAACAAAGAAATACAAATTGCGTGATTGGTTGATTTCTCGTCAAAGATATTGGGGAACTCCTATACCTATTATTTATTGCGAGAAATGTGGAGAGGTTCCGGTACCAGAATCAAGTTTGCCAGTTAGACTCCCAGAAAAGATTGAAGATTTTAGCCCAACACCAGATGGACACTCTCCTTTGGCTAAAGTTAAAGAGTTTGTTGAAACAAATTGTCCTATTTGTAATAAAAAAGCTGAAAGAGAAACTGATACTATGGACACTTTTGTAGATTCTTCTTGGTATTTTTTACGTTATGCCGACCCCAAGAATTCACAGTATATTTTTGACAAGAAAAAGATCAAAAAGTGGTTGCCCGTTGATTTGTATATCGGCGGAATTGAACACGCTATTTTGCATTTACTATATTCCCGTTTTATTACCAAAGTCTTATTTGATTTAGGCCTAATAGAATTCGAAGAACCTTTTATTCGTCTTTTTAATCAAGGAATGGTTTATTATAAAGGAGCTAAAATGAGTAAATCAAAAGGAAATGTAGTTAATCCTGATGAATTTTTTGTTCTTTATGGAGCTGACACCATGCGTCTTTATGAACTTTTTATGGGGCCACCCTCTCAAGATGTAGAATGGAGCGATCAAGGTGTAATAGGGGTTTACAGATTTTTAAACAAAGTTTGGAAATTAATAGAAAAATTTTTATCAAAAACTAAAAATCAAAAGATAGAAATTAAGAAACCTCAAAGCTTAGAAGAGGAAGATCAAATAAAACAATTAGAACGATTACGACACAAGACAATTAAAAAAGTAACAAAAGATATTGATGACTTTCGTTTTAATACTGCGGTAAGTACCTTAATGGAATATACGAATCAATTAACTGGTTGTCCCATTAATCTTTTAGATAAAAAACATCTAGAAACTCTTTTATTGCTTCTTGCTCCTATGGCTCCACATCTGGCAGAAGAATTGTGGCAGAAACTAGGATATAAAGAAAGTATTTTTCAAAGAAAGTGGCCAAAATTCAACTCTGATCTAGTTATTGAAAAGGAGGTGGAGATGATTATTCAGATTAACGGAAAGATGAGAGATAAACTGAGGGCAGCAGAAACTATATCTGAAGCAGAGGCGAAAGAATTAGCTTTGACTAGAGCCAAGATCCAGAAATATTTAAAGAAAAAAGTAATTAAAAAAATTATTTTTATCCCAGGAAGGTTAATTAATTTTGTAGTTTAGTAATTATGGACCATAGAACTGCTTGAAAGTATGTGTGATATTTATAATGAGACCGTTAAATCTCTTTGTTTAAAATACGGCATTCGGCCAAGTCGGAGGAAGGGACAGAATTTTTTGATTGATAAAGGGATTTTAAAAAAAATTATTCAGACAGCAACCCTTTCCTCATCAGATGTGGTTTTAGAAATTGGCCCAGGTTTCGGTATTTTAACCAAGGAATTGGCTAAACAAGTGAAAAAAGTGGTAGCTGCAGAAATAGACAAACAGTTAGCAAAAATTTTGAGAAAAACATTTAAAAACAATAAGAATGTAGAAATAATAGAAAAGGACATTTTAAAAATCCCCGATGCCTTATTCAATTCTTTAAAAAGAGAGGACAAGGGGAGTTATAAGATTGTAGCTAATTTGCCTTATCAGATTACTTCGCCAGTTTTGTGGAAATTTCTCTCTAAAGAACCAAAACCTTCTTTAATGGTTCTTCTAGTCCAAAAGGAAGTAGCTCAGCGAATTAAAGCTTTACCTGGTGAAATGAACTTACTTGCTATTTTAGTTCAGTTTTATTCTGAACCAAAGATTGTTACTTATATTAGTAAAGATTCGTTTTGGCCAAAACCAAAAGTTGATTCTGCTCTTATTCTATTAAAGCCAAGACTTTGTAAATATATTAATGATTCTACAAAAGAAAAAGAGTTTTTTCAATTAGTTAAATTAGGATTTTCTAATCGACGAAAACAACTGAAGAACAATTTAGTTAGGATGCTAAAAGCGGAAAAAGAGAAAATAGATGAAGTTTTTCGAAATATTGGTTTAGATTTAAAGATCCGACCCCAGAATCTCAAAATAGAAAATTGGGTTAAATTGTATGATAGATTAATAAACCAAAAGACTTCCGTTCCATTTTGTAGATAAAATATGATTACCTTAAAACGTCAAATCGGTAATTTGGGCGAGAGGTTGGCTGAAGAATATTTAAAGGAGAAAGGTTACAAAGTTATTGGGAGGAATTATTTTTGGCGAGGCGGAGAAATTGATCTAATTGCTGAAGACGGAGAAACCTTAGTTTTTATAGAAGTGAAAACTCGAATTGAAATTCAGTGCAATTGTCATAGTTGCCCGGAAAAAGCAGTTGACTATTCAAAGCAGAAAAAATTATTTAAAACAGCCCAAAAGTATCTTCAGGATTATAAAGGTAGTCTTAAAAATTATCGTTTGGATGTGATAAGTATAGAAATTGATAAGAAGACAAAAAAAACAAAAATTAGGCAATTTGAGAATGTGCCCCATTAATTGTTATAAGAAAGTAGATCTCTTTGGGGATTGAATTAATGAATGCTAATATCAGAATTCAAATACTAAGTGCCTAAAATTCAAAATTCAAAAAACTTAATTTTTCCTGAAATTGATTTGATCTCCTTGGATTTTGGCTCTGCTTTGCTTTTAAGTTAATTTCGAATAATAACAAAGATTTAAAGAACTTTCGGGCAATGAATCAAAAGTTATTTTGTCTTATGTTTTATTATTTCTACGACTCTTTTCTTAATGAGAGGAAATATGAAAGGATTTTGGCTGGGATTGAAGCCAGGATTATAGCTTTAGGAATTGATGGCAAAAAAAGGCACCTGAATATTCTCAAAGACATGACTGAATTAGTTAAAGAGGCTATCAGAGAAGGAGCAAAAACTATTGTGGCCATAGGCAATGATAAAACTTTTAGTCAAATGGTTAATATTGTAGCTGAACTAAATGTTACTTTGGGATTTATTCCCCTTGGCAAACCTAATAAAATATCCAAATTATTAGGTATCCCTCCCGGAGAAATAGCTTGCGATATCTTGTCTAATCGTTTAACAGAAACAGTTGATCTGGGCAAGGTTAATCATAGTTATTTTTTTTCCTCCCTAAAGATTGCAAAGAGTAAAGTAATTTTTAAATCCGAAGAATATCAAATCGTTCCCTTAAAAGAACAAGAGATCAATATTTCTAATTTTGATGATGTTTTTGGTGAAATATCTAATCCGAGAGATGGATTTTTGGAATTGGCTTTTTTCCCCTTGGGATTCAGAAAGCATGTAGGGAAGAGCTTTTTTTCAATCAAAGAGATAAAAATTGAGTCCCAGATTAAAGAAGAGTCAGTGATAGTAATAGCCGATCAAAGTCGAATTTTAAAAACCCCCCTTTCCGTAAAAATTTCCCCCCAGAAATTAAAAGTTATTGTGGGAAGAAAGAGGAAATTTAAGCGAACCCTGTAATGCTTATAAATAACTTCAAGATTCAAATTGTTTAAGATAGTTCATTTCAGGCCAAGTCTAAAAAAAATTAAAAATTATAATATATTTTGTTTTCGTTCAGAAATTGAACAGAGACGCCAAGACCCTGTTAGATTAAAAAGATGCCACGGGTGGGATTCGAACCCACACAGGCTTTGCCTATACGGCCCTGAACCGTAAGCGTCTACCAATTCCGCCACCGTGGCTTTTTAATAAAAAGTATAACATCATTTATTTTTTTTTCAAAAGATGATAGGATAGGATATGAAAAAGATTAAACTGATAGATAGAATAGATAGAAAATACAGTAATGGATTTAAATAATGTAATTTCTATTTTCAAACGAGATCTTTTTGATTGGCTTTGACCAAAACATTAGAACGTATTTACGTCGAGAGCTATAAACCCAAATTTCAAAATTATGTTATATGAACTACTGTATATTATCTCCCAAAGTCTTGAGACAGAAGTTACTTCTACCAAGGAGAAAGTAAATCAATTAATCAAGGAAGCTGGGGGCAAAATTCTCAAAGAAGAAAACTGGGGACAGAAAAAACTTAGTTATCCCATTAAAGGAGCTAATCAGGGATTTTATGTTTTAACTGAATTCGAAACCATTCCCTCTTCCCTTTTATCCTTGAAAGAAAATTTAAGATTGTCAAGTGAGATTTTGAGATATCAGATTCTAAAGAAGAAAAATAAAGGAGAAACGAAAGAAGAAAAAGTCGAAGAGTCAAAAGAGAGTTTGGATAAAGTAAATGAAGGCTTATTAGCAATAGAATAGAAAATTTTGAATTTATTTTTATAATCGTCAATCTTTATGAATTGAGCTTCGAGATTAGTTTAATTACAGGAAGACAAAATTCATATCTGATTGACAAAAAAGGAGAAAGATTATGAATTTAAATAGAGTGATGATTGTTGGCAACTTAACTCGTGATCCTGAGGCGAGGGTAATTCCTAGTACCGGGAATGCTATTTCGAGTTTCGGAGTAGCCACTAATCGTATTTGGACTGATAAACAGGGCCAAAAACAAACGGAGACAGAATTTCACAATGTAGTTGCCTTTGGTAGATTAGCTGAAATTTGCAATCAATACTTAACTAAAGGTCGCTTGGTTTATATAGAAGGTCGACTTCGAACAAGAAATTGGGTAGGGCAGGATGGAATAAAGAGAATGCGAACAGAAATTGTGGTTACCAATATGCAAATGTTCCCGCGCACAACCAGAACTGAATACATTCCATCTTCTCAAGAAGAACCTGCGGAAGAGACAGGAGAAGATACCTCCCTTTCCTTTACTGAATCGGTTGAATCAAAAGAAATAGATTTGAATAACTTGCCCCAACAAGAAGAGGAGGAAGATTTAGAAAACATGCCCTTTTAAAGAAAGTTAAGTTCGAAGAATTTTTTGTTTATCCAACACTTAAACTAAACGAGATTGCCGAACGGTTACTTTAGGTGTAATTTTTAGAATTTTGGAACAGAGAGAGAAAGGTGGGCAAAAATCGGTCTAAAATTTTGAATCTTCCAGTACTTTTAAGATATGAAATTAAATTTAATTTGTCATTTTGAGTGGGGTGAAGGAAATGAGGCCGATGAAACAAGCCCCTATTATCAGCGGGAAAACTTCTTGTTATTCAATTAGAGGGAACAAATCCCCTCAAGATTTTTTGGGATTCACAAAGATTTTTCTGTTTCGATTCTTGACTTTCGTTTAAAATAATCATACTTCTTCGACTTAATCATGGAGTTTATTCTGAGACGAGACCGAAGAGTTTCCCAAAATAAAATAATAGTACAAATTTTATTTTATGTCAGTATATAGAACCCCAAATCGTTTTCTTAAAAAAGAAGAAAGAAAAGTTTGTTATTTTTGTCGAAATGATATCAAGGAGATCGATTATAAAGATACAGAACTTTTACGAAGATTTTTGTCTGTTTCTGTTAAGATTTTGCCTCGACGGAGAAGTGGTGTTTGCGCCAAACATCAGAGAAAATTAGCTTTAGCTATTAAACGCGCTCGTTTTATGGCTCTTTTGCCTTTTGTGAGGAAATAATTTGTGGATAATTTGTGGATTGATTTATAAAATTAAATCCTTAAGTATCCCCAATTTTAATTTAAATGTTTATCAAAAGTTAATTATATCTTACTTTTTTGTTTAAAATAAACGTTTTTTAAATTTTTTAGAAAACCTTGACAAAATTTTTCATCATTGATAAGGTAAAGTCAAAATTTAAATATAATAGACGGGAATAAAAATTTTGTATTCTTGAGTTAGCCTCGGACTCTGGGATACGAAATAAAAAATAAGATCAGAAAGGAGAAAGGAAAAGAATGAAGAAACCGTTGCTTTGTTTGCTTGTTGTGACAGTTGGGTTGTTTTGCGTCAGTTCAGCTGATGCACATTGGGTTAAGGAGATTTACGGGGTTTTTAGGCATGAGGACCACTCCGTAAACCGTGGACCCGATTATTACACAGACCAACTGGGCCTTGGAATGAAAATAACCTATTCTCCTACGGAGACCCTTGATTTTAAGGGTAAGGCGGAATTTTTGGACAATCTGTACAACGGGAATCACCCAACCTCGGGGAACGTGGGAGTTGGGGTTGAGTGGCGACCAACCTCCATTGCGTTTGTGGCTGCTGATATAGAATACAGAGGTGCTTCTGTGGCCTCTTCCCAGGAGCTAGTCACTGAAGTCAGAGCAGGAATTCGGTTCTAGGATTTCGCTTGAGTCCTTGAGACCAAAAATTGAGAGGAGTATAAAGCAGACGGAATCTCTGTAAGAGAATTTCCGCTTCTTGACCGAGGCACTCCTCTTGCCTTAGAGGGGAATTGAGAATTTTTTTGAGGAAAGTACTAGAAAAATTCCAAAAAGAGATTTTCGTTCCCCTCTTTTTATTTTCAGAAATGTAATAACTCGACGCAGATTTTAAATCCAAAATACAAACAAATTTTTCTTTTTTTAGCCATCCTTAACAATAATAAACGTATCATTGAAGGCATCATTGAAAACTTCAAATTATTGAAAACTAAAAATAGAATTTTTGCTTTGACCTGTCAAACCATTTAAAAAGGTAACCGAAAATAATCTATTAAACTAGTGCACAAAAGGCAACTAAATTTTTGTTAAAATT
>DDKT01000057.1 GCA_002339755.1 Patescibacteria group bacterium UBA2591 | reverse complement strand
GTTTTGTTATTATTATTATAATAAAAAATAAATTTAGGGGGGCGTGTTCTTTGAAAACTCAAGGTTTGCTTTTATGGGCAGGAATTTGAAGGTTAGGATTTCTAGTCTTTAATTTTCTGCCCATTAAGAGCAGAAAACTTGTTATAAGGAGGAAGTTATGAAAGCAAAAAAAGGTTATATTTGTGTTGCAGATTGGGGTGAAGGTTTTAGCAGTTTTAAGATATTAGATGTTTCTGATCCAAGTTCTCCAATAGAAGTAGGTCGTTGCGAAATACGGGGTTCCATAATATTTGATGTTTATGCTCGGTACAACTATGCTTATCTGGCAGATTGGATTGGAAGCTTTAGGATAATAAATGTCTCTGATCCAAGTCGTCCAAAAGAAGTAGGTCATTGTAAAACACGGGGCGCCCCTCATGATGTTTATGTTCGACGCAACTATGCTTATTTGGCAAATGCGGACGGAGGTCTTAGGATATTAAATGTCTCTGATCCAAGTCGTCCAAAAGAGGTAGATCATTGGGAAACACAGGGTGCCACACGTGGTGTTTATGTTCGATACAACTATGCTTATCTAGGAGATGGGATTGGAGGTCTTAGGATATTAAATGTCTCTGATCCAAGTCGTCCAAAAGAGGTAGGTCATTGGGAAACACAGGGGTCTGTCTGTGGCGTTTATGTTCGACGCAACTATGCTTATCTGGCAGATTGGGATGGAGGTTTTAAGATATTAAATGTCTCTGATCTAAGTCATCCAATAGAGGTAGGTCATTATAAAAAACCACATTCTGCCCATAATGTTTATGTTCGACACAACTATGCTTATCTGCTAGATGGGGATGGAGGCCTTAGGATAATAGACGTCTCTAATCCAAGTCGTCCAATAGAGGTAGGTCATTGTAAAACACGGGGTTCCGCACGTGGTGTTTGTGTTCGATACAACTATGCTTATATGGCAGATAGGACTGGAGGTCTTAGGATATTAAATATCTCTAATCCAAGTTCTCTAATAGAGGTGGGCCATTATAAAGGTCGCATCACTAGTGTCGGGCACTTACTTCTTTAGATTTAAAAAGGTTTAATTAACCCTAAATTCCAAGCGTCTTAAGGTTGTGTTTTAAGGTGTGGAAACGCTTGGAATTTTTTTTACGAAATTTAAAATCTCTATATAAAGATTTTAACTAGAGGAGGGCCTATTATAACCGAAATAAATCCCCCTTTTTATTTTAAAACAAAAATGACTAAGATTTTTACTGAATTGTTTCTTTTAATCTTTTATTTTTTAATTTTATTTCTTATTATTGACTTTTAGGTACTTTTCTTAATATTTTCATTATTGATTATTTATTTTTTGATAGTTTGACCAAGAAACTTTTATAAAGAATACTATATTTGAAAAATTGAAAAGCTGAGTTTTTATAAAATTAAATTTAAATCAGTTCCACGCTTTGGGCATTTACCATTTTTGTCATAGCGAGAGATGATATAGTTCGTTCTATCAATAAAACAAACAAAATTCAATTAGGATGGACGACGTTCATTTGTCCACCAACCCATACTTATTAAAAAGAGCTCGGAGTCTTTGGAGAGATACTCTATGGTTTTCATAGACCATATTATTATTGATAAGATAATTTAGACTTTTTAGGTTTAGACCTTTTAGATTCATCATCTCTTATTTTACCAAATTTTGGAATTATGGAAGTGTTACCTATGTATCTCATCTTCTTCAGGAGGAGAGATGAAAATAAGTCTCCTTGTTGAAATTTTACTGATTTGGATTATAACCAAAAAAATTTTTATCTTAAATGGCTCTTGCTTCACATATCTCTTTAAAATCGCAAAATTTACATTTATGAACATTAGGTTGAGGTAGAAAATCGCTCTTTTTGATCTCTTCGATTGTTTTAATGATTTTTTCTTTCATTGTTTCCAATTCTTTTTCTGTGCCTAAAAAAGAAATCTTTTTATTATTATCCAAATAATAATAAGAAAGATTAACTATTTCTTCTCTAAATATTTCTTTTGCTGCTAATTGATAAATCAAAAGCTGATCCTTGTCCTCTGAAGATAATTTTTCTTCCTCTTTTGCTTGTCCAGTTTTATAATCAATAATCTCTATTTTCTCAATCTTTTCTCCTGGCATTCCAATAACATCAATTCGATCTATTCTTCCTTTGATTGTATAATCTTTTAATTTAAAGCTAAAATTTAATTCCAGATATCTTGTTTGGGGCGGAGCTTTTTTAATTATTTCATAAAATTCCTTTAAAATTTTCTTCCCTTTTTCTTTATACTCTTCTTGATGAGCCTTTGATTCGTACCATTCATTAATCCAAGAAGTTTCATAAATCTGAAAAAGTTCTTTTTGGGTTGGCAATTCACTTAACTGAACTCTATCCTTTTCTTTTTCCAGAGGAAAAAGAGTTTTTTGTTCTCGGGTTTTCTTTTCCAACCACCTCTGAAAAAAACGATACAAAGTGTTATGCATAGATTTACCAAAAGAAAAAGTAAATCGTCCTTTAACCGGCACATGTAAGATATGGGCAAATTTATACTGGAGAGGGCATGTTTCAAAAGCTTTAAGTTGAGTAAAACTAAAACGTTGGGGTAATTTGTAAAAAACAGTTTCTTTAGGAATAGAAACTTTTTCTATTTTCTCTAATCTTTCCAATCCATCTTTTCCCTTTTGGTTTTCGCTTTTTTCAATGCCTATTTCTTTTAGAAATCTTGATAATTTTTTCTTTTCCCGTCCTCCGTAATTCTCAGCTGAAGTAAAAAAAAGTCCATCTTTAGCTCTGGTCATAGCCACATAAAACAAGCGTCTTTCTTCCTGAAGATGGATATCGCCTTCTGGAATGATTTCTTTGACCAAAGCGTCCGGCAACTCGATGGGATCCTTTCTTTCGATGGTAGGAAAGCGACGATCAGCTAAATTAGTAATAAAAACATAACGAAATTCTAAACCCTTTGCTCCGTGAACAGTCAAAATTTTAACTGATTCTGGTCCTTCTTCAAAATTTTTCTCTAAGGCCCCTCCCTCTCCCGCCTCTTGAGCCATTTCAATTTCTCTCTGAAAAGCCTTTATTGATTTATCCTGATTCACTCTCTCAAATTCTTCTATTTTTTTGAAAAATTGATTTAAATAATTTATTTTTTCTAAATTTTCTTTATCTTTTCTCTCTTGGGTTAATAATTTAAGATACCCAGAATCTTCCAAAAAAGCAAAAACTACTCTGCCTACAAACTTTTCTCTAGCCATTTGAGTATGTTTTTCTATTAAAGACAGAATTTTATTAATTTCGTTTACTCCTTCTTTGGAAATATTTAAAAGAGAAATATTTTTCAAAGTTTCATAAAGCGACCAGTTTTTTCGAGAAGCCCAATAGTTCAAATTAATGATATCTTCTGGGCTTATTTTAAAAATCGGCAAATTCAAAACTCGATATAAAGCTGAAGATTCATGATAATTATCTAACAATTTTAGATAAGCTAAAATATCCAAAATAATTGGCTTTGTATAAAGACCAGCTGAGGCCAAAAATTGGTAAGGGATTTCTGCTTCTGCCAAAACTTGACAAAAAATCTCTGCTTGAGAATTAGCTCTTACTAAAATAGCAAAGTCATTCCATGAATTGATCGATTGACTATCTTCGAATCCTTGAGGGAGTTTGTAAAGCTCTATAATTTTCTCTACCACCATTCGCGCTTCTTCTTCCTGGGTTTTAGTATGTAAATGTTCGATTATAGCTAAGCCCTGGCGTTGACTAGAAAGTTTTTTACTAATTTCTTTTTTAATATGGATTTTACGTTCAGAAAAAGAAGTTTCTGTAACTTCCTGATCCTTTTTGCCTTCACAATAAATAGAGGAAACAATTTTATCGCTTTCAGCATTACGATCTTTTAACATCGAACTATCTTCTTGGGCTTGAGTAGATTTTTTAGACTCGAAAGTCTTTAATTGTTTTCCCTGCAATGACAAATCAATATCTTCTCTTAAGCGACACTGGTATTCCAAGCGATTAGGATTATTCAATTGAATAAATTTGTAAGCTAGATCTAAAATATTTTGCTTAGAACGGTAATTTTTTATTAAAATCACTTCCTTGCTTTGAGGGAAGTCTTTTTTGAATTGAAAAACGTTACTTATCGAAGCTCCTCGAAATTTATAAATTGATTGATCATCATCTGCGCAAACAGTAAGGTTATTCCGCGGAGCAGCTAAAAGTTTTATTAATTCATACTGAGCCCAATTAGTGTCTTGAAACTCATCAACTAAAATATACTTAAATTGATTTCGGTATTTTTCTAAAATCCGAGGCCTTTTTCGGAATAAAAGTAAAGTATAATTTATTAAATCTCCAAAATCTAAAGCATTATTTTGAAGAAGAAGTTGCTGATAGACATGATAAGCATTAGCTAATTCTTCTAATCGTTTAATTTCTTCTAACTCTGTTCCTATTTTTAAATCTTCTACATCTTTGTTTAATTTCAAATTTTTTGTGTATTCTAAATACTCCTCTGGGCTTACCTCTTCGTCTTTAGCTCGAGAAAAATGTTTAACCAAGGCAGCAATAAATTTGGTTGGATTACCTAAGGGTCGATAGTAATCTAGATTAAACTTATCTAAATTTTGTCTAATTAAAAGAATTTGCCCTGCCTGGTCTAGCACTTTAAAATCATCAACAAGACCAATTTCTAAAGCATGATTTCTTAAAATTCTCTCTCCAAAAGCATGAAAAGTGGAAATCCAAAGATCAAAATAACCATAAGGCAAAAGTTGATCTATTCTTTCTTCCATTTCTCTGGCCGCTTTTTCTGTAAAAGTGATGGCTAAAATTTCCTCTGGCTTAGCTTTTTTTTGAGAAATTAACCAAGCCATTCTCTTGGTAATAACTGTGGTTTTCCCTGTCCCAGCTCCAGCAATAATTAAAAAAAGCCCTTCCTGAAAAGTCACAGCCTCTTTCTGCTCTTGATTTAAATTTTTTAAAATTTCATCTTCGTTCATAATGACTTTATTATACCATAAAAAATAAGAAATTTGGAAGAAGTTGGTTGAGTATTTCAAAAATAAACGAAAATTAAGTAGTAAAATTTGAATTAAAAATTAAACCAAACTAATTACGATTAGTTTTTTAATCCCTCAGCAAGAATCTGTTCCGACTAAGCAACTAAATGACTTGACGCGTATTTTTGATATTTCATAATTCAAGGTAATAAAAACAGAGAGATAAGTCTTAATCAAGTTAAAGGAGAGCCAAAAACATTTTTAAAAAATCTTAAAATAATCTAAGAAAAAATTAGTTTTTTAGATCAACAATCTTTCTTTCTAAAAACAAATTTAGTAAAAAAAAGAAAAGTAGGAAAATTCACTGAAATGAGATTAAAAGATATCGAATTTTATTTTATAAAAAATAAAAGAGAGGAAGAAGAATTAGTCTTTGATTTCTTTAATCATCGACCAATCCACTTCTTCCCCTTTTATATTTAATCCTGGCTCTCTGCCCAACTAAAAAGCTCCTATAAAATGTGTTGCCGGATACCCTACCCTCAGAAAACAGAAGGTTTTATTTGGATATTCTTTAATTGCTTCCTCATACGCCTCAACCTCGTCTTCGCCGAGGAAATAGTCTCCGGATTCTATCTCTATTGCCACTATCTTTCCCCGATAGGTCTCTTCCAATTCCTCCTTCAGTCTTTCTTGATAAATCTTCTCTGCCCTTTTATATCTTTCTTCTGGGCTTAGGGGAATAGGTATCTCTATATGCCCACCGCAGACTCTAATTATCGCAAGTGGCTCATCAAGAAGTTCATCCCAAATCTCTCTAAGAGTCTTCATCTTTTTAAGGGTCTTCATCTCTTTCTTCTCCTTTCTTTTCTTATAATCTTTCTGAGCGCTCTATTCTGCTCCTTAAAACTTCACTGCAATCTTTATCCTCTTTTTATCACTCTAAGCATCCCCTCCCGAAGCAATTCCTTTTCTGAAAAATCCTTCTTAAGCATTAAGATTTCCCTGAACAAACAATGCTAAATCTATCGCCTCCTTTTCACTTTTTAAGATACATTTTATCATTTCTACTACAGAATATCATTTTGCGCTATAAAAGTCAAGGCCTTTGGTATTAAACTTTTTTATTTAAAGAATGGACTTCGAATTAAAACACCATATCTTTACTACTCCTAACATAATTAAAAGGCTCAATACTTGAGCTAAACGAAGACCAAAAATCACTGGCTGAGGGTCGATTCGTAAAAATTCAAAAAAGAATCGGCCGAAAGAATATAAAATTAAACAGAAGAGAAAAATATTACCTATTCTGATTAAAAAAAAGTCTCTCTTTATTTTGTCATCCTTAATTCGTAATCTTTTTCCATGAAGGAAAACTAAAAAAAGAAAAATCAGAAAACACCAGATTGATTCATATAAAAAAACGGGATGAAAATACTCAAAATCAGTATAATTCGGCACTCGGTTGATTGGATCAATAGGAATACCCCAAGCTAAATTTGTAGGTAAGCCATATAATTCTTGATTAAAATAATTGCCCCAACGACCAATTGCTAAACCTAAAGCCAGAGCTGGAGAAAAAAGATCAGCTAAAGTCCGAAAATAAAGTTTCCTTCTATGGGTATAAAAAAGCAATACTAACATTCCTCCGAGCATTGCTCCATGGATACTCAATCCTCCTTGCCAGAATTTAAAAATAGCCAAAGGATTTTCCCAAAAGTAAAACCAATTATAAAAAAGATAAAAAACTCGAGCTCCAATTAAACCAAAAATAATCAAATAAAAAAAGAGATTCCAAATCTCTTCTTTAGAAATTTTATAAAATCGAGACAAATAAAGAACAAAGATTATCCCTACAAAAATAGCTAAGACAATCAACAAGCCATACCAATAAATTGATAATGAACCAATTTGAAAAGCAACAGGAGAAGGCCGAAAAACATGAAGCCATCTAAAAAACATGATAAAAAAACTTTGGCAAAGATTATAAAAAAATAAAATTAACTACAAAACTGACTTGAGATTTTTTTCCCTATAATAATTTGAAATTTTAAAACATTAAAATACAAGCTCAAAGCTTTTACTTTTCATTTCACTTTTTCCACTATTTGACTAAATACCCAATTATTATTTCGGGCTAAATCAGCTAAAATTTTTCTATCAAGTTTAATCTGAGCTTTCTTAAGAGCATTAATAAATTTAGAATAACTTAATCCATGCTCACGACAAGCGGCATTAATTTGGATCTGCCAAAGACGACGAAAGCTTCTCTTTTTAACTCGACGGTCTCGATAAGCATAAACTCCAGCTTTAAGAACAGCTACTTTGGCAAGTTTAAGTAGTTTTTTTCGGCCCCAACGATAACCTTTGGTTTGTTTAAGTAATCTCTTTCGACGTTTAAGATGAATTTTACCTCTTTTTACTCTTGGCATTTTAAAATAAATATAAAAAAATTTAAAATTTTGGCGCAAAATACCGTTATCCTTTTTAAGGTTATGTACTGTTAATCAAAAACCCGCACATAGGCACTCGGTCGCTTCGCTCCCTCGCGCGCTATTCCGCCCCAATTTTGCGAGATTATTGTTTGGTGAGGCACTCGTTCGCCTTCGGCTCACTCGGGCTTATTCAACCACTGCCTCACAAAAGTTTAACCAAGTTTATTCCTAGAATAATGCCTAATTTAGAAAAAAATGGCAAAATTGGAGCGGACTTGTATCGGAATTATTGAAATTCCAATACAATAAAATAAAAAGACCAAAAAGTGTAAAGCATCCTCTTGGCTACGGTCATTAGATTATGTAAATGAATTTGTCTCAAAATCAAATTGTTTTTTGAGATCTAAAACACTTTCCATTGCTTCTTTATCACCAACTGCAATACCGTATCGCTCTACACCCATATTCCAAAGATAGTGGAGGAGTTCTTTTTTTCTAAATTTTGCCTTAGTTTCTTCATCTACTCTTTCACGTTCTCGTGGACTCAGCCATCCTATACTGCGGTCTAAATCGCTCATATATCTGCCAAGTTTGACAGGATCTCCCCCTCTTCAGCTCGCTATTTCTTTAACCAGCAATATAAATGCCCGAGAAAACCAATAATTAAAGCTGTTATTATCCAAGTCCAGTTATGGAACCACAGGCCGTATATTCCTGCTACAAAAGCAATAATATGAGCCAAAAGATTTACTGGATTAGCATGTTCTAAGATTCGCTTCTCAAGCCAAGTGGCTTTCTGGCCTTGGACATATTGTTGGATTTTGTTTTCTGCCCAACCCATAATTTTTTTCTCTTTTAAATCTGATTTTCGACTTTGTATAATACAACTTGTATAATAAGTTTATTTATAATTAAATAAGAAATTACACACCTTTAAAGGGTGTGCTGAATAAAGACAAGAATCAATTTTAAAACAAAAATCTATAAAAACCAAAACAAAACCCATGCCTAGCCAAACTTTAGTTTATCTTAAAGAAAAAACTATTAACCAAGCAGGTATTTTATCAATTTCGTCAATCAAAATAGAATTACGGTTTTCACATCCTGAAAGAGTAGAATTGCCTTTATTTAAACTAAAAATTCAAAGTGCGTAAGGGCCCCTGTAATAAGTTAAATTTTTTGAAACAAAAAAACTTTCTAATCTTTAATAAAATTACTGGACAACGAATTTAATAATATTCTTCAAATTTCTACATCATCTTTTTCCGAATAAAAGCAGGGATTTCTAAATCTTCTTCTTTTTCTTTCTCTTTTTCATCTTTCTCTTTTTCTTTTGAGGGTTTTTGAAGCCAAAAATGTGGCTTTGTTTTAGCTTCTTTTTTTGGTTCAAAAATCAAAGAAGTCTCCTCTGGCCAAGCAGGAAGACCAGGAGAAATTCTTTTTTCTTTTTCAAACCCGGTAGCAATAACAGTAATTCTTATCTCATCTTTTAAGGACGGATCAATAACTGCTCCAAAAATAATTTTAGCGCTGGGATCAGCTGATCCAGTAATGACTTTGGCTGCTTCACTGACTTCATGCATTCCCAACTCTGGATCTCCGGTTACAGTGAAAAGAATCCCTTTAGCCCCTTCAATAGAAACTTCAAGTAAAGGACTTTCTGCAGCCATTTTAGCAGCCTCAACGGCCCGTTTATCTCCTTTCGCTTTGCCAATCCCCATCAAAGCAGACCCAGCATCTTTCATCACAGCTTTCACATCGGCAAAATCTACATTAATTAAACCCGGAACAGTAATAATTTCAGAAATTCCCTGAACTCCCTGTTTTAATACCTCATCAACTGCTTTAAAAGCTTCAAGAAGAGTGGTTTTTTTATCAACAATCTGTAAAATTCGATCATTGGGAATAACAATAATGGTATCAACTTTATCTTTCAATTCCTCTAATCCCCTTTCTGCAATTTCTGCTCGTTGGGTCCCTTCAAAAGAAAAAGGTTTGGTAACCACTGCTACAGTTAAAGCTCCTATGTCTTTGGCTGTTTGAGCAATCAAGGGAGAGGCTCCAGTGCCAGTCCCCCCGCCTAAACCACAAGTGATAAAAATCATATCTGCTCCTTTAAGAATTTCGTGGATTTCGGCCTGCGCTTCCTCGCCTGCCTTCCTGCCTAACTCTGGATCCATACCAGCTCCTAAACCTCTAGTCACCGTCTTGCCTATATGCAATTTTTTTGGAGCAGGAGTATGATGGAGAGCTTGGGCATCAGTATTTATGGCAATAAACTCTACTCCCTTAATTTTAGAATGAATCATCCGAGAAATCGCTGCTCCACCTGAGCCCCCTACTCCTACTACTTTAATCTTAGCAATTGTTTCGATATCTGGCTTTACTTCTGGCATATTTTAAAATTTATGAATAAAAAATTTAAAAAATTATTAATTAAATGAATCCTAACGCGAAACAATAAAATAAAATTATAATTCGAAACTTAACTTTTACGACATTAAATTTCTAAACCATTTTTTTATTTTCCCACCTAAACTTCCAATTACGGGAAAGGCAGAAAAAAAATGATTGAATCTCTTTGGTTTCTCTAGTTGCCCCCCCCAGATAACCAAACCACAAGCGGTAGAAAAAGAAGGATCATTTATTTTATCAATAGGACTAGGAGCAACCTGAAGAACTCCTAAGCTAGCCGGCAGTCTAAATATTCTTTTAGCTACCTCTATTAAACCTGGCAATTTTGCTCCTCCGCCGGTTAAAACTATTCCTACTGGTAGTTTGCCAGATCGACCAATTTTTTGCAATTCCTTATCTACAGTTTTAAAAATCTCTTCTACTCTAGCTTCAATAATTTCAGCAATATGATAATAAGAAACTTTTCCTTCTTCGTCTTCTTTTAGTTCGGCTAAATTTATCTCTTCTCGTCTTCCTATTTGACTCGGCAAACAGGTACCAAATTGAAGTTTAATTCTTTCTGCTAAATCAATGGAAGAGCGTATACCAATAGCAATATCTGAGGTAATATGCGCTGAACCAATGGGTAAAACTTTGGCAGTTAAAAAATCACCTTCTTCAAAAACAGCTAAAGATGTAGTTGTGCCTCCTAAATTTAGGACAGCTACCCCTAATTCTTTTTTATGTTTATCAAGTACTGCCTCCGCCACTGCTAGAGGAGCAAAAACTAAATCATCTATCTCTAACCCAGTCCGGTAAACACATTTGGTTAAATTTTTAATCTGACTAGATAGTCCTTCAATAATTTGAGCTTCAACTTCGAGGCGAACCCCCGTCATCCCCACAGGGTCTTTTATTCCCGACTGGTTATCAACAATAAAACTTCTGGGAATAACATGAAGGATTTCGTAATTAGTAGGGGTGGCTACTGTCTGGGCTGCTTCAACTGAACGTTCAACATCTTCTTCTCTAATTTCTCCATCAGCCTTAGCCACAGCTACTACACCCCTCGAATTCTGGGAAATTATATGAGTGTCATTAATGCCAACAAAAGCATTTCTAATAGATAAACCAATCATCCTTTCTGTTTTTTCCAAACAACGAGAAATACTTGAAACAGCATCCTCAATACTGTTTATTGTGCCCTTAATTACTCCTTCAGAAGGAACTTCAGCTCCTCCAATAATCCGTAAAGTACCATCTGTCATAACTTGACCTACTGCTAAGCGGATCATGGTTGAGCCAATATCTAAACCACTGATGATTTTTTCTCGCATAAAAAATTATAAATTATTTAAATTATTTAAATTTTAACCTTCTCGGGGCACTGAAAAAGCTGAAAATGTCGAAACATTTAACATTTTCGCATGACATCCACTTCGCCCTATGTAGATCTAGACGAAATGAAGATTTTCTTTTCTAAATTCATGTTTCTCTAAGCTCCTTTGCTTTGTCTTAGAAACGCTTTCCAAATATAAAGACTCAAATCTTATCCCCATCGATTTTATTATATCCTTAGGGATAACTCAATGTCAAATATTATTAATTATCTATGGTGAAAGATGTTTGAAAATGAACAAAAATCGAGTAAAATTCAACCAAATTTAATTAACCGTGCTTTATTTATTTTACTATAAACAAAACTTATCTCCAAATATAAGGACCTAAAATTAAAATCCCAATAATTAAAGCTATCAAAGAAGCAATAAGAACAGTGGCTGCCATGATATCTTTAATATCTTTAATATAATGGTGAATTCTCGGTTTTAAAACATCAGAAACTCTTTCAAAAATAGTATTAATTAGTTCCAGGGTCAAAACTCCCATAATTGCCAGGAGCAAAGCTACTTTTTCCAAACGTCGAGTAGGAAAATAAAACATCAAAAAAATAACTATTAAAGAAATGAGAACTTGGATTCGCAAGCTTTGCTCCCATTGAAAAGCATGCCTTAGTCCACGAAAAGCATGGCGAAAACTTTCGATCAATTTTTTTGATTCAAACATATGATTAATCTTTTTAATAACTATTTATGGAAATAAAGTCATTTATTCCAAAATGAATAAAGATTCTATAGATGCTATAATCATTTAACAATTTCGAATTTCAACTTTCTTATCCTGAATTCATTATCGCAATTTCACTTGATAAGCTACGCTTGGGGTAGTGACTATTAAATCCAAATTGTATTCTCGTTTTAAACGTTCTTTGACAATTTCTAAATGCAATAATCCTAAAAAACCACACCTAAATCCAAAGCCTAAAGCAGAAGACCTTTCTGGCTCATAAATTAAAGAGGCGTCAGTTAATTTCAGTTTTCCTAGAGCTTCTCTTAATTTTGAATAATCATCTCCTTTCTGACAAAACAAGCCAGCAAAAACCATTGGTTTCGTTTTCTTATAGCCTGGCAAGGGCTTTATATTAAATTCCTGGACCCTCGTTACTGTATCTCCTACTTGACATTTCTCTATTTCTTTAAGTCCAGTGGCAACATAACCAATCTGACCAGATCCAAGGCAATCTGTAGAGACTAAATGCGGCTTAAAGATACCAACTTCTAAGGCCTCCGCTTCTTTTTCAGAAACCATAAATCTGATTTTATCTCCTTTTTTAATCTTACCATCAATTATTCGAATATAAGCAATTACTCCTTTGTATTCGTCAAAATCAGAATCAAAAATTAAAGCTCGTAAAGGAGCTCCTGGATCTCCTTTAGGAGAAGGGATTTTTTTTATTATTGCTTCTAAAACCTTTTCTACATTCTGGCCAGTCTTAGCAGAAATAACTAAACTTTCCAAAGGAAGAGAAGCTCGAGAATTTAATAATTGCTTGATCTCTTTACTTGTTTTTTCTATCAAAGCATTAGGAAGATCTATTTTATTAATTATAGGAATAATAACCAAATTTTGCTCTAGAGCTAAATGTAAATTAGTTAAAGTTTGGGCCTCTATGCCCTGAGTAGCGTCTACTAAAAGTAAAGCTCCTTCTACAGCTGCCAAAGATCTTGAAACTTCATAAGAAAAATCAACATGACCAGGGGTATCGATTAAATTAAGGAAGTATAACGTTTGGAGCCCGGATTCATCCTTTGTTGCATAATTCATAGTCACTGGTTGCAATTTGATAGTAATTCCCTTTTCTCTTTCTAGTTCCATCTGATCCAAAAATTGAGCCCGCATTTTCCCTTTGGGAACTGTGTTTGTCAGCTCCAAAAATCGATCTGCTAAAGTTGACTTTCCATGATCAATATGTGAGATAATACAAAAGTTACGAATGTTACGGGGCGAAATCATGATTCATAATTTAAATATCTTGAATATCTTGAATGGTCGACCCATTCGAAATAAATTCCATGACCGAACTAAGAAAATATCACAGATCTCTTGGAAATAAAAATTAAACTAAATTTTACTATTTTAGAGATTAATTTTATTGATTATTCTTCAAGAAAAATTTAATTGAAAAATCGAAACTGTATCTAAAAACAAAAGTTACATTATTTAAATCTACTACTACATATTCTACATATCCAAACTCAAAATCTTAACTCCAAAATTCACCTCATCCCTATTGCCCAAAGCTTGTCTTTGTCCAAAATAGAACTAAATTCTATCATCCTTTCATCTTGTACAACCTCTCCTAAGGGATACTGCCAAATTAATTTCCAGTCTTTTGGTAAAATAAACTGACTTTTGATTTCTGCTTTAGTTCCTGGTTGCTTTTGCCAAAAAAGAGAATAAAATTTGATTTGTGGCTTGACCCTATTATAAAAGCCCTTTAACTTAAATGGTAATTTATATTTAAAACTAACTGTTGTTGTTTCTCCTGGATCAACCTGAGCCCAATTAGCAAAACAAGTCTTTCCGAACTCTTGAGTAATACGAGTTCCTGAATCTTCATCAATAGTAGGATTTTTTTCTATTTTTATTAAATCTTGATCAGGAATAGCAGCTAAAGTAGGCGCTCTAAAATTACCCGGACCAGGAATCTTAAATCCTGAAGCTTTAAGCAAAACGCTGCCTTCTGGGACATAAATTCTTAAATAGTTAATATTTCTTTTTCCTGTAAAATAATCATCTGCTTGACCTTGATGGATTCGAGTAATCGAAACTTGATTAATAATAGAACCATCTTCTTCAATTTGAACTTGATGTTTAATTTTCTCTATTATCTTTTGGTCAGTTTTTCCTCCGCCAATATTTGTATTAACTACCATCAAATAGTCATTCTCCACATCCCTAATTTCTCCAGTCCAGTTGAATTCCTTAACTTTTCGCTGTATTTGTTCGTCAGTGAAATAAAGTAAAATCTCTTTTTCTCTCAAGGCCCTAAAAAAAAGAACAAGAAATTGAAGTTTTTTATTTTCAGCTTCAAAGGGAGAAGATAAATTGTCAAATGTTTCTTTAAGGATTCTGTCTAAAATTTTTGGGGCTAAAAGCGCAATAAACTTCTTTGATTCTCTCTTTGGTGATTCTAAGCCTACTATTTTTTGTGTCTCGGAAATAAAATTATTGGCAGTAATAATTCTTTCATACTCAGGCATTTCAATAGGCCCGGTAATCTCTAACAATTCAGGAATTAAACTAAGATTAATAGTTATTAATCCGTCAATTTTTTTAGCTTCGTCTAACTGGGAATAAAACCAAATGATTTTTTTTGCTGAACTTGGAAAGTCTGGAAACCAATTGGCATCTTGTATCTGCCATTGATAATTGACCAATCTTAAAGGCTTGGGAGGAATAAGATTAACTCTATTTAACAAAACTTTTCTTAAATCGTAAAACCCTCCAAGGGGTATCTCTAGTTTTTCAATTCTGCCTTGATAAACCTCTATTAAAGCAAGGCTACCCATAAAACCACCTGTTGGTCGAATTTCATTATTATTTTGAAAAACAACTAAATAACGTCTTGATTGATCGAAAGCCAAAATACTTAATAGCTCTGGAAGAGAATCATTTAAAGTCTTTAAGAATTTAGTCAAAGTTTCAATCTCTCCTCTTTTTTCTAAAAAATCCTTTCTGATCTTTTTTGGCAAGAAGTTGGGATTTATTTTAGCCAAATACAAATTAGCTAAATTTATTTTTAGGTAAATTTTCGGAATCTTTAATAAATAATCTCTAATTCCTTCCTTACAATCTTTTATCTCTTTTCCTGTCTCAGCTATTAACTGACCGGCTTTTAAAAGATGATCAGCTCCTTTTACCTGAGGAATAAAGAAAACCAAGGGACTATTTCGAGTTAATTCTTTCTGAGCCATTTTAAAACTTTCTTGGGCTTTATCAAAATTTTTGAGAGATAAATCTTGATAAGCTTTAAGAGAAGTAGCTAAGATAATGTCTTTTTTGCTTTTTAAAACCTGAAAAGAAAATAAAGTCTGAAGAAAAAAAATAAAGATAAAGCAAACAAAGATAAAACAAAACAAGGATTTCCACTTAGAACTAAAGAGCTCAAAAGGTCTGCTTTTAAAAGAAACTAAAGAAAAAGATTCATAATTTCTAATAAATCTCTCGGTAATTCCCTCTTCTCTCTCTTTTTTTAATCGCTTTTCGCCAGGAGTAATAAAATTTATCTTTATTCTCCTTTCCTTTTTCCTCCTTTTAAGCCACTTCAAGGAAATAAATCTTTGAAAGAAACCAATTAAAAAATCTCTTTTTTCCGGTTTTTCAAAAATCTGACTCTGGGAGACTAATTCTTTAAGATCTAAAAAATGAGGAGAAAATTTGGTCCTTTTCTTAATTCTTATTTGCTTTGAGGACATAATAAGAACAAAATAAAAATAAAATTCAAAAAGAAAAATATGAAAATTTTAAACTCCAAATCCAAAATTCCAGCTAGAGTTCCGGCTTCCAGTTTTTAACTTCGAAACAAATCTTAATTCTTTAATTTCAATTAAGATATATATTCATCCTAAATTAAATCTGTCTTTCTGGGGCCTTACGCGCTTCGATGAAAATCAAGCAAACTTTAAAAGAGCTTCTTAGCTAAAATTAGACATTTTCCAGTTCCAATTATGTAAGTCCTGTAAATCTTGTTGTATCGAAAAATAATTTCGATGCAAGCCCGCTCTAATTTTGTCATCCCAAGTAGATAAAAAGATAAAGAAACAGTAAAAGTATCGTTAAACTCTCGCGGCGCAGAGGGTGAATAACCCCGAGCGAGCCAAAGGCGAGCGAGTCCCGCCGCCCCTGGATTGCCTTCGCAAAATTAGGGCGGAATAAGGCGCGAGGGAGCGAAGCGACCGAGCACCTATGTGCTAATTTTAAATCTTTAGATACTTTCTCATTGCTAAATTACTGCTTAAAGAAGTTAATAAAATTAGAAGTCCCAACTGAAAACCAAAAACAGAGAAAAAATTGTTTTTAAAATATTCTAAAAGGTCAAATTCTTTTAGGCCTAAAAATTCTTGAAGATAAGGTTGAATAAAAATTAAAAAAGGCCAAAAAATAATTAAAGTTATCGCCCAACTGATGAAAGCACAAAATATAACCTCAAGGAGAAAAGGAATACGAATAAAAAAACTACTGGCTCCCACTAATCTCATAATGCTAATCTCATCCCGATAAGTATAAATAGCTATCTGAATAGCATTAAAGACAACTAAACTAACAATGATTAGAAAAATAAAAGAAATAAGAAGACTGATTTGTTTGGCTTTTTTGATAAAAATAGATAATTTATTAATAAGCAACTGAGCTTCTTCATAACCTTTTTCTTTTTCTTGAATGAGCCTATTGTAAGATAATTTCTCTAAATTTTTCAAAAGAAGGGGATAGTCTTCAAGGGTATGCGCTTTAACAATTAAAGTTGCTCCTAAGGGATTTTTTTTGAGTTCTTTTAAGGATTCCATTAGAAGAGGGTTATCTCGATGTCTTTGTTTAAAAAATTCCAGGGCTTTTTCGGGAGACACATATTTAATTTCTGAAGTTTGAGGAAAGGTTTCGATTTCTGCTTTAAGTTCTTCAATTTCAATTTTTGTTGCTTCTGGTTTTAGATAGATATTCAAATCAATCTTTTCTTTAATCTTTACTAAAGCTTGATTACCTAAAGCATTTAAAATAATTAAAAAAGTAATTGAAATTAAACTTAAAGTCATCAAGGTGACAGTAACCAAAGAAAGCCAAAAGTGACGATAAAAATGTTGAAAAGCGTGGAAAGCAAGACGAAGTAACATATGGTGATAGATTTAAAGATGTAGACTTTATTTTCCTTGGTGGGAGGAAGGAGAGAAAAGTGAAAAATCTTTCTTTTATTTTTCACTAAAGAATTTGTATCAAAAATTCTTCTAAAAATTAAAAATCTTTCGCACATAGGCGTTCGGTCGCTTCGCTCCCTCATGCCTTATTCCGCCCTAATTTTGCGAAGGCAATCCAGGGGCGGCGGGACTCGCTCGCCTTTGGCTCGCTCGGGGTTATTCACCCTCTGCGCCGCGAGAGTTTAACAATACTTTTACTGTTTCTTTATCTTTTTATCTGCTTGGGATGGCAAAATTAGAGCGGGCTTGCATCGAAATTATT
>DDKT01000058.1:16699-16992 GCA_002339755.1 Patescibacteria group bacterium UBA2591 | reverse complement strand
TTGGTCTGGCCTTCTAATTTTTTGAATTCTTATGATTCTTCTTTTGAAAAATATTATCTTAGAAGGAAAAAAGAAAGATATTTTTATTGAAGAAGGAGAAATTAGAAAGATTGGAAAAAATTTAAATTTGAAAGCAAAAGAAAAAATTGATGGGAAAGGAACAAAGACAGTTTTACCAGGATTAATTAATTGCCATATCCATTCAGCAATGACTTTATTTCGGGGATATAAAGATGATTTGCCTTTAAAAGAATAGCTAGAAAAAATTTGATCTTTAGAGAAAAAATTAACTA
>DDKT01000058.1:2274-16595 GCA_002339755.1 Patescibacteria group bacterium UBA2591 | reverse complement strand
ATGTTTATTGGGGGACAAAATTGGCTTGTTTAGAGATGACAAAAACTGGAGCTACAAAAGTGGAGGAAGAAGAAAGAGAAAGGATATCACAGAAGAATAGCAGATAACGGAATAGACGAAATATTTATAAGGAAAGTATGCAAAGATCTTTCCAAAGTAATGGGGCCCTACTACTCTTCCTCAATACAGCCAGAGGAAATAAAAATTATAATAACGGACGACCCAGAGAAACCAAGGGAGACGGTAAAAGAGGCGACGGTGTCGGTAAATACGAACCCGCATACCAATTAGGTGAGATAACAATACTAGTAGTAGTAAGAGAAAAGTTTCCGAGGCTAACTCTTGAGATAGCCTCTATCTTGTTCAAGTACGGTTATAATGATCCTGTCTTTTAAAATTCATTTCTTTCGATAAAAACTCAAGGAAGAAGATCTAAAATTAATAACTTTTTTTATTGATCAAATTTTGTTTGCTTTTTAAGTCATTTAATAGTACAATTTGATATATATTCTGAATACCAATAAAATAAGATTGGTATTTTTGATAAATTTAAGGAATAGAAAGAACAGGCAAAGGAGGTAGGATTTTATGGATAGGAATGCGAAGAAATTGATACAAGATGAGAGAGGACAGGAATGCAAGAAACTGACCTATGATGAGATAAACGAGACCTTGCCAGATGATCTAAATCCTAGTCAGTTTGAAAGTATCTTTGCGCATCTTAACGAACAGGGGATTGAGATAGTTGATAAAGATACTTCTAAAGAGACAAGGGAGAATCTTGTTTCAGAGGAAGAGACGGTCCGATTAGAAGATCCAGTAAGGACGTATCTACGAGATATTGCGCGCGTTTCTCTTTTAACGCCCGAGGAAGAGATAGCCATGGCTAAATGCATGGAAGAAGGTGCTAAGGAGATCAAAGAAATTCTCTTAGAGAGCACCTATTTGATGAAGAAGCTCGAGAAGATTATGGAGCAGTTCGAAAAAGAAAAGTTGAAGGTTGAAGACATTTTAGAGGTTTCTCCTTCCTTCTATCCTTTTTATCCGTCAAGAAGAAAGAGACTCGAAGATAAACTGAGGAAGATAATGCAAAGACTCAAAGCCGAAGAAAGAAAGGAAAATTCCGATAAGAAGAAGATTATCTCTATTCTATCCAGAGCCAACTTTAACAAAATCTTTCTTGATGAGGTCAAGAAGAAGATCAAAAAAGCTGCCTGGACTATAAAAGAAATAGAGAGAGAGATCCAAGAAATGGTTCAGAAGAAAGAGAAACTTGACCCTAAGGATGGGAGTATGGTAAACCTTCGTAGGTTAATAAAAAATAAGCGTCGCCAGATTCGAAGAATAGAAGTGGATCTTGAAGATGATCGAGAGAAAATTAAAAATTTTGCAGTTAGAATCTATGCTGGAGAGAAAAAAATGCTTCAGGCAAAGGAGAAGATGGTCAATGCCAATTTGCGCCTTGTGGTCAGTGTTGCCAAGAAGTATATCAACCGGGGACTTCCTTTTCTAGATCTAGTCCAAGAAGGAAATGTGGGATTGATTAAAGCGGTTGAAAAATTTAAATACAAACGGGGCTATAAGTTTAGTACTTACGCTGTTTGGTGGATCCGTCAGGCAATCACTCGGGCTATTGCTGGTCAATCTCGAATCATTCACATTCCAATTTATATGGTTGAACAGATTAATAAAGTTGTCAAAGAATCAGGAAGATTGATTCAGCATTATGGACGAAAACCTTCTTCGGAAGAGATTGCTAACCAATTTGACTGGTCGTTATCGAAAGTTGAAGAGATCTTGCGCATTATCCAAGATCCTATTAGTTTGGAAACGCCTATTGAGGAAGAGAAAGATTCTTGTCTAGGAGATTTTGTTGAAAATAAAAAAGTGGATTCTCCGGTAGATACTACTACCACCCTCTTGCTCCAAAAACAAATAAATGAGGTTCTTAAAACTCTTTCTTGTCAAGAAGAAAGAGTTCTCCGACTGAGATTTGGTCTGAATGATGGTTGTCCTCGTACCTTAGAGGAGATAGGCGCTGAGTTTAATGTTTCACGAGAGCGAATAAGACAGATAGAAGTTAAGGCCCTGCGTAGGCTTCGTCATCCAACCCGAAGTCGTAAACTGAGAGGTTATCTAGATAAAAGCTAAGGAAAATTAAAAAAACTCCTTAGCTTTTTATATTTATGAGACTAAATAGCACTAAGTATTGAAATTTTAGAAACAATAAAAACCTCCAACTTTGAGCTAGAGATTATTGTAATGAATTAATAACGTAATTGTTAACACAGAAAATTATCTATTCTACAATATCTAAACAAGTTCTACATTTACTGCAATAACCATCCTTGTCAAAACGCTCAATCTCATAGCCAGTCCTTTTAATCATTAAAGAGTTACATTTCGGACAAAGAGTATCATTACCTATCTGATCAACCACATTGCCTAAATAAACGTATTTTAAACCAGTTTTAAGACCTATTTTTTGAGCTCTGATCAAAATTTCCAAAGGAGTTACAGGATAAGTTAAAACTCTATAAGCAGGAAAAAATCTAGAAATATGCCAGGGTGTTTCTGGATCTAATTCTCGGGAAATAAAGTCAGCAATTTCCTTAAATTCTTTATCAGTATCATTTAAGGTAGGGATAACTAAGGTAGTTACTTCAAGATGGATTTTTTTCTTTTTTAATAATTTTAAATTTTCTAAAACAGGGGCTAAGTGAGCAGAACAATATCTTTGATAAAAATCTTCAGAAGAAGACTTTAGGTCAATATTAATAGCGTCTAAATAAGGAGTAATCAGCTCTATAACTTTTTTGGTCATATAACCATTAGAAACCCAGACATTTTTTAAATCAGAGTCTTTGGCTAGTTTCATAGTATCCAAAGCGTATTCTAAAAAGATAGTTGGTTCAGTATAAGTGTAGGAAATGCTTCGACAATTATTTTTTATAGCCTCTTCAACTATTCTTTTTGGCGGCAAATCTTCACCTAAAATTTCTGCTCCAGTCTTGGAAATCAAAAGATATTGAGAGATATCCCAATTTTGACAATGGAGACAACGAAAATTACAACCAACCGTAGCAATAGATAAAGAATAAGATCCTGGTTGAAAATGATACAAAGGTTTTTTTTCAATAGGATCGACATTTTTAGCGCAAGCTTTTTGATAAACTAAATTATAAAGTTTACCATTTTTATTTTCTCGGACTTGACAAAATCCCTGTTTGCCAGAAGAAATAAGGCATCGATGAGAACAAACTCCGCATCGGACTTTTTTTTCTTTAAGCTTTTGATAAAGATAAGCTTCTTTCATCATTGTCTTATTTAGAAACGATGAATCACAAATCGCACTTTTTGATAAGCTATTTTTAAAATACCATCTTTTGTGATATAATGCAATTAAAGAAAAATTCTATAGTTTAGCCATTTTCATATGAAAAGACGCATTTTTATAGCTGTTAATTTACCCAAGAAAATTAAAGAAGAATTAGCTGATTTAATTTTTGTTTTACAAAAAAATAATCAGCGGTCTTTTATTAAATGGGTTAACCCCGAGAATCTTCATATCACTTTACATTTTTTAGGTTATTTAGATGAGGAAAAAATTAAAAAAGTAAGTCAAATTATGGAAGAAAAAATCCAGCCTATGAGAGGTGAATTACAAATAGCAAATATTGGCGCTTTTCCTAATCTAAGTCGGCCACGAGTGATTTTTGCAACTATTGAAGAAATAGGAGACAAACGTTTAAGTAACTTACAAAAAGAATTAGGAATTTATTTAGAAAAAGAAGGATTTGAAATCGAAAAACGTCCCTGGCGGCCTCACCTCACTTTAGCCAGAATAAAAAATTCGACTCCTGGAAATAAATTTAGATTCTATTCTGTCCCCTACTCTTTTCATCTTTTGAAATTCAAAATAAGAAGCATTGATCTTATGGAAAGTAAATTAGAAAGAGGAGGGGCGAAATATAAATTATTATTGAAAAAAGATGTGTAAATCACATCAATTGCAAATTTAAATAAAAATAAACGGCTATAATTTGATATTTGATTTATTTTTAGTTCTAGAAACCCTAAAGATTTATTTTTCAGTAGTTAATTGTCAAATATTTTTAATTTATGCTCTCTATTCTTATCACTACTTTCAAGGAACCTGAAACCTTAAAAAAATCTTTGGATATAATCATAAAAGAAATATCAAAAGCTGACGAAATTTTAATCGTCGGACCAGATGAAGAAACAGAAAAAATAGCAAAACAATATGCTAAAACCTTTTCTCAAATAAAATACTTAAAAGATGAGGGCAAAGGGAAACCAGCAGCTTTAAATTTAGCTTTCAGAAAAGCAAAAGGAAATATTTTAATCTTAACCGACGGCGATGTCTGGCCTGAAAAAGGATTTATGAAAGAACTTTTAAGACCATTTGAAAACTCAAAAATAGGAATAGTTACAGGCCGACCTATCTCTATAAACCCCAGAGATAATATGTTTGGCTATTGGTCGCATTTCCTAACAGAAGCTGCAAATCAAAGAAGACTATTTCTCTCTAAAAAAAACAGATTTATCGATTGCTCGGGTTATCTTTATGCTATAAGAAAAACACTAATCATTGATTATCAGCTACCAATCATTGCTTTAGCTGAAGATGATTTGATTTCTCAAATGACTTGGCAAAGGGGTTATCAAATTGCTTATGCTCCTTTAGCAAAAGTTTATGTAAAGTATCCTGATAACCTCTCTGATTGGATTTTGCAAAAGAGAAGATCAACCGGTGGATATGTTCAAATGCTAAATACAAAAAATCAGAAAACAAAAATAAAAAAAGGAAAAATGAGAAGTTTTTTAAAAGAAGCATTTTACGGTTTTTGGTTAGCTCTGGTTTTTCCTAAAAATTTTAAAGAATTCTATTGGACAATTCTGCTTTTTGGCGCTAGATTGTATTTATGGATACTTATTTTTTGGGACCATAAAATTAAAAGAAAAAAATGGAAAGAAAGCTGGGAAAGAGTAGAAAGCACAAAATAAATCCAAAGCAATAAAAATGTTGTTCAAAATCGATCGAAACTTTTGTGATTAGAAGATAAATTTCAAATGAGTCAAAGAGTTCTTTGAATACCAATTCTAGCTTTATTAATTTTATTAATTTTATGCTTGCCTACGCTACCATCTGTCCACATCCTCCAATTCTGCTTCCTCCTATTGGCAAAGAAAATCTTAATTTTGTCATTTCTACTATCAAGGCGCTAAGAAAAATAGAAGCAGAGCTTTATACCATTAAACCAGAAACAATTGTGGTTATTACTCCTCATGGTCAGGCTTTGGTTAATAGCTTTTCTGTTTCTGTAGCTCCAAAATACTATTCAGTACTTGAACAATTTGGCGACTTTACCACTAAATTAGAATTTAAGGCTGACTTAGAATTGATTTATAAAATAAAAGAAAATCTTGAAACAAAAATTCCTTTTAATTTGATTTCCTCTCAAGAGATTGATCACGGCGTTTCTGTGCCTTTATATTTCTTAACTGATCATTTAAAAAATATTTCTATTGTTCCTTTGAATTATTCACTCCTTTCTTATCAGGCTCACTTGGAATTTGGTCGTCTTTTGAAAGAAGAAATTATTAAATCTCCTAAAAAAATTGTCTTGATAGCTTCAGGAGATCTCTCGCATCGTCTCACCCCAGATGCTCCAGCTGGTTTCTCGCCTCAGGGAAAAATTTTTGATCATACTTTAATCAAATTACTTAAAAAAAGAGATATTCAAGCGGTTTTAAATTTAGATTCAACTTTTATTGAAGAAGCGGGAGAATGTGGTTTTCGATCTATCCTCATTCTTTTGGGAATTTTAGAGAAAATAAATTATCAATTCAAAGTTTTGTCTTATGAAGCGCCTTTTGGCGTCGGTTATTTAGTAGCAAAAATGGTATTTTAAAAACTCCCAAACTCTCAAACTCTACTTAAACTTTATTAGAAACTTATCTGGAAATCTTATGATCATCCAAATTGTCCCTGCTCTTCGCTTGCCCCGACATCTAAACTTTTTTGAGTATTTAGTACCAAAGGAAATAGAAAATCGGATTAAAATTGGGCAGATAGTAGAAATTCCTTTTAGGAATAGAAAGATTCTTGGTTTGATAATAGCTAAACAATTAAAAAAAACAGCAATAAAAAAACTAAAAACTATAAATAGAATAATTGAACCAGAAATAATTTTACCTTCTCATTTAATTGAATTAGCCAAATGGATGAGTAATTACTATTTCACTCCTCTGTCTCTAATTATCAAAACACTCCTTCCTGAAATTCCTAAAAGGATCTCAATTTTGAAAAAAAAACAAAAATGTAATACATCCTCTAAGCCGATTTTATCTAAATCTTCTTTGTCAAACCAACTTGGAGTAATTAATCTACTTCATTGGCAAAATCAGAAAGAAAAGATAGATTTTTATCTCAAAATAATAAAAAAATCCCTGTCTCAAAAAGGGGCAGGAATTTTAATACTTGTTCCTCAAATAAATAATATCGAAGTGATTCGTCCTTATTTAGAAAAATTCTTTCCAGATCAATTCACCATTCTGCACCATCAACTCCCAAAAATTTCTTTTTGGCAGGAATGGATGAAAATAAAAAATGGAAAAGTAAAAATAGTTCTTGGAACCCGTAAAGCGCTTTTTGCCCCTTTTAAAAACCTGGACCTAATTGTTCTTGAGGATGAAGAATCTTGGGATTATAAATCAAAACAGAATCCCCGGTATGATACTCGAGAAGTAGTAGAGAAACTTGCTCAAATAACGGAAGCAAAATTAATTCTCGCTAGTCAAGCGCCAAGAGTGGAAACCTGGTATAAAATACAAAAAAATAAATATCAACTTTTAAATCTTATAGATGCTAAAATTACAAAAACTCAAAAATCAATTATCAAGATAATTGATATGAATCAAGAATTCTCTAAGGGCAATTATTCTCCGATTAGCGATGCCTTGGAAGAAGCTATAAAAAAAACTTTAGCCAAAAAACAAAAAATTTTACTTTTTTTAAATCGTCGTGGTTTAGCTACCTATACTATTTGTCAAGATTGTAATTATCTTTTTAAATGTCCTAATTGTCAACTAGCCCTTGTTACCACTTTTCGGTCTTCAAATTTGGATAACAAAAAAACTGGATATTATTTTACATGCTATCACTGTAATTTTGAAGAGGAAATATCTTTACTTTGTCCTTATTGTCAGGGTCCGAATATAAAATTCTTTGGCTTTGGAATTCAAAAAATAGAGAGAGAAATCAAAAAACTTTTCCCTCAAGCTAAAGTCTTGGGAGTTGAAAAAGAAACTGCAAAGTCACAAAATTTCAAATTTACAAATTACGACATTATTATCGGAACTCAATTCCTTATAAATCAATTATCAAATATCAAATCTTTAATTTCAAAAGTTAAATTATTGGGAATTGTTTCTATTGACACTTTGTTTTACCGACCTGACTTTCGAGTCTTAGAAAGAGCCTTTCAATACTTAGTTAAAATTATCAATTGGGCAGCTTTTGAAATGGATATTAATGAATTCATATGTCAAACTTTTTCTCCTTTAAACTATGCTATCAGAATAGCTACAGAAAGAGATTATTCAAAATTTTACGAAAAAGAAATCAGAATTCGAAAAAATTTTAACTATCCTCCATTTGTCCATTTGATTAAATTAACTTTTCAAAATCCTATTTCTCAAAAGACAGATCAAGAAACTAAAGATTTGATCTTAAAACTTAAGGCTATAAATTACAAAGCAAGAACTTCAATTTTGGGCCCTTCCCTGCCTTTAGCTAGTAAAGTTCGAAAAAAATTCCGAAGACAAATTATTGTAAAAACAGAAGATCCGCGCGTCTTTTTTTCTTCTTTAAATAAGTCAAAAGTAATAATTCCTCTAAACTGGATTGTTGATGTCGATCCAGAAAGTTTGGTTTAAATTGTTTAAACTCGATAATTATGATAGATTTTAAAATCTATTCAATTCCGTCGCTACTGTAAACACATCTGTACTCATTCCTAAAATTTCAAGCTTCCCATCGCTATCTAAATCATTAATTGCCACCTTAACTCCATTTCGACTCTTAGGATTAAAAGCAAAAAAACCTGGATGAATTAACTTACCTTTATAATTAAATGTCCTAATTTGCGGACCTCCTGTAAAGCCAGCGCCAGTAATAATTTCTGCTTTATCATCGCCATCTAAGTCTCCCACTGCTACATTAACCCCGCCTCGGAAATCTTTGGCATAGGCAAAAAAGCCTGAATTTATCAACTTGCCTTGAGCATTAAAAATCCGAACATGAGGCCCTCCTCCTAAACCAGCGCCAGTAATAATTTCTGCTTTATCATCGCCATCTAAGTCTCCCACTGCTACATTAACCCCGCCTCGGAAATCTTTGGCATAGGCAAAAAAGCCTGAATTTATCAACTTGCCTTGAGCATTAAAAATCCGAACATGAGGCCCTCCCCCTTTTTCGGTTCCTGTAACAATCTCCATTTTCCCATCTCCATCAAGATCTCCTATTGATATATTAACATTTTTATCATAACTTTGGCCATAGGGCTTAAAAGAAGCTATCTTAATCTCTTGTCCTGAAAACTGGAGATCTTCCAGTCGATAAATCTCTATTAAATTTTTCCCCGCTCTTACAATTTCTTTCCGGTCATCTCCGTCTAAATCTGTGATTATAATATTTTCTCCGCCCTTTAAACTTTTCTCGTAAGCAAAAAAGCCGTTTCTTGTATTTCTTCCTCTTTTATCAAAAATACGAACAAAAGAACCATTGGTAAAAACAGAACCAATCATTCTTTCAATTGGTCGAAGAAGAACCAAGCCATCTTTTTTTTCTAAACTTACTTCGCTTACAATAGCGCCATTATTAATTTTAATATCTTGAATTCCTCTGATTTTTTCATATTCTCCTTCCAAATCAATGTTTTTTCTTTTTGAAGAGCTATTAACTAAAACTAAACCATGTTCAAAATCTCTACGCCAAACTCCTTCTTTAATAATACTATCTTTTTCAAAAATATTAAAAGCTTCTTTTTTTGCTTTCCCCAAAAAAACTTCATATTCGTCATACCACCAAAGTTGACCATGGTCTTTATCGCCAAAATCAAAACTATAATACCCGTCTCCCATTAAGGTACTGGTTAAACCAAATCGAAATTTTGGGAAATTATTCCAATCACCTTTATTTTCTGTATTAGTATTTATTACTGCCAAGGCAGGTTGATAGCCATTTTTTAAACTCTGATAATCTTTCATCTCTCTTTCCCAATTTCTAAAAGGAAAATTCTCAAACATTCGACCATTTAGATATTGATTATAAAAGTTACTAGGACTGTTACATAAAATAATTTTTTCTTTTATCAGATTACGAGTATGAATCAATAATTTTTTCATTCCTCTCTGCCATTCTTGATTAAGAATATGAGGAGGGTCTTTTAAGCCGTCGTTATTTATGTCTATTTCGCCTTTGTTGATCCAAGAAATATCATCAAAGCAAACATCATAAAAAATGCCATCCCAAAGACCGGTAGCCATAACTTCTTGATGCATAAAATTAGCTAAATGAATGCTCCAATCTGTGCTTAAATTAAGCATCCAGGCAGTAGGATAATGCCAATAAGCGAGATGATTTCCCTTTGGATCTTTTAGCCACCAATTATTTTGAATTCCTCCGTATAATTTATTCCTCAATTTACTCCAAGGTTCTCTTTTAAACCATATAGCGTTAGTTACTTCTTCGCTAGTTACATAGGCTAAAATTTTAATTTTTGGATTTTTCTGACGAAGGTATTTCAAAATCTCAGGATTATTTTCCTGATTTTCCATGTCTAAGATTAAAAGATCTGCTTTAGCTAGTTGATCCGCTTCTTCTTTGGTTATGGCCCATTTTAAATAATAATTAGCTATTTTAGGAAAAGTATCTTTAGTTGAACCAAATTGAGGCAGGAATAAAAGAAAGATTAAAATAGTTATTTTGAAAAATTTTCTCTGAAGCATACTGGGAATTTTGCGCAAAAGAATTAAAATTTTAAAGATTTGAAATCGAATTTTCCTTTTTGGCCAATGTTTTTTGTAAAAATAGAAAAGCCCTTTGTTTTCTTCTAAGATCCTTTGTTTTGCTATTTGAAAAGTTTTGGAAGTTGCTTGATGATGATGCAAAACCTCTGCCTTTGGATAATAATAGATCTTCCAGCCTGCCTTTTTTAATCGATAACACCAATCAATATCTTCCACGCTCATAAAATAAAATTCATTTAACAACCCTACTTCCTCTACAACTTTTTTTCTTATTAGAAAACAAGCGCCAGTTAGCCAATCAACCTCATGGGGTTTGTTAAATAAATGATGAGTAAAAATATTGGAACAAATTTGTCTACCAAAAGGGAAAAAACGATGAAGATAAAAAAATTGGAAAAATTCTGTAACTAAAGAAGGGAAATTGCCAAAAGAAGGCTGAAGAGTTCCATCTAAATTGAGTATTTTTGGACCTAGAGCTCCGATCGTTTTATCATTCTCTAAATAAAAAATCATCTCTTTTAAAGTATCTTTTTTCAAAAAAGCATCTGGATTTAAAAGTAAAATATATTTTCCCTGACTAGTTCTAATCCCTTGATTAACTGCTTTAGCAAAGCCAAAGTTTTCTCTATTTTGAATTAACTTTACTTGAGGAAAACTCTCCTTTATCATTTCTAGACTTCCATCTAAAGAGGCGTTATCAACAATAATAATTTCAGAATCAATATCCTTAATTCCTCTATAAAGCGCTTCTAAGCATTTTTTGAGTAATTCTTTTATGTTGTAACTAACAATGATAATAGTAAGAAGTTTCATAAAATAGCACATAGGCACTCGGTCGCTTCGCTTCCTCGCGCCTTATTCCGCCCTAATTTTGCGAAGGTAATCCAGGAGCGGCGGACTCGCTCGCCTTTGGCTCGCTCGGAGTTATTCACCCTCTGTGCCGCGAGAGTTTAACAATACTTTTACTGTTTCTTTATCTTTTTATCTGTTTGGGATGGCAAAATTAGAGCGGGCTTGTATCGAAATTATTTAAATTCCGATACAATAAGATACAACAAGAATCGCATCTTTTAAAAATAAATTATCTATTTGTTAAATTTGCATTCTGAATTAACCTCTTCATACACTTTCACCATTTTTAAAGCAATTTCTTCCCATGAAAATTCTCTTTCCATTTTTTCGAATCCTCTTTCCCCCATTTCTTTTCGTTTTTTATCATCTTTTAGGATTTTAATCAAGGCTTGGGCTAAGGCTTGAGTATCTTTTGGCTTAACAAGATATCCAGTTTTGTCATCATCAACCAACTCTGACAAGCCGCCTACATCCGTAGCTACTACTGGTTTTTTAAAACTATAAGCAATAGAAGGAACACCAGATTGAGTCGCTTCTATATAAGGCAAAACTATCACTTTTGCTCTTTGAAAAAGTTCTGCTACTTTAGGATCAGGAATGAAAAAATTTAAAATTTCAAGACGCGAATGATTTTTTATATTTTTCAAATAAGGCCTTAGGTTTCCTGGTCCAGCAATAGTTAATTTTATTTTTGAAATTTCTTTTTTAATCAAAAGAAAAGCTTTAAGAAGATAATCTAGTCCTTTATATTTTTCAATTCTGCCAAAAAAAAGAATCATCGATTCTTCTTTTATATCGGGCTTTGTCCATTTTCTGAAGAAAGAAAAAGCTCCGTGAGAAATTTGATAAATTCTTTCTTTAGGAATATCTTTTTTAAGTAAATATTCTTTGAAAGTTTCGGCTAAAATTATTATTCTTTTAGCCCTAGAAATCATTAAATGGTAAGAAAAAATAAGTAAAGGATTCTCTCCTAAAAGAATTTTTGGCTCATGCAAAGTATAAACAATGGGCTGTTTGATAAAAAAACTTATAATAAAATTCCATGGATGAGAAGAAGTAAAATGGACGATATCAGTATCTAATTCTGAAAATATCTTCCAAATTTTATAAAAATTATAAAAGTTAAAAGTAGCTAACAAAACTCTCTTGCGGTCTCTTCCTGTTTTGATTTTTATAATCTTCACCTCTTTATCAAAATAATTTTCATCCATATAATCAGCTACTACTACTTTTACTTTTATGCGCTTTGCTAAAGCATTAGCCAAGCAAGCAATATAATAACCCATTGCTCCTCTTGGGCCAATGGAAACAAGAGTCACTTTTATCATATTATTATAATTACCATATTTAATTTATATTTTAGTATTTTCGGATTTCGAATTCCTCTTTCATTTTACTTCAAATATGTTTGAAAGTAAAGTTATACCAAAATTTCTTTTTCTTCTTTCTTTTTGTTTTTTATTTTTGTTTTTAGCTATTGTTCCTTTTAAAGGAAATGTTTTTGCTCAATTAGGGTTGATCATTGTTTTTTTCTTAATTTTTCTCTTTATTATTTTTAATTTTCAAACTGGCTTTTTGGCTTTGGTTGTTTTAAGGGTTGCTTTGGATTTTTTCAGAGAAAGAAAAATAATTGAAGAACCGTTTCTCCTGAATTTAGGCGGGGCTTTGGGAATTTTTGTTCTTATTCTCGGGCTTTATTGGTTTTTTAAAAAAAGAAAAGAAATTTTAAAGATCCCCCATCTTTGGGTTATTCTTTTATTTTTAATTGTAGGTTTAATTAATATCCCTCTTCTCTCTCCTTTGATAAAAATGAAAAGTTTTACTGAATGGATAAGAATAGCTAGTTTTTTTACTGTTTATTTTTTGATCTCTAACATCTCAGCGACAAAGAAAGAACAGCTTGGTGATATTAAGCAAAACAAAAAGAAAAATAATATATTCTTGAAAGTTATTTTGGCTTCAGCTGTTCTTCCTGCTTTGGCTGGATTCTGGCAAATTTTCAGAAGAATTGGCTTAGAAGACGAAGCAGGTTTTATAAGAATTTATGGCACTTTTGCTCATCCTAATCCTTTTTCTTATTTTTTGGTAGTTGTTTTGATCTTACTTATTTGTTTTTTTATTAATACTAATTCTAAAACAGAAAAAAAATATTATCTCTTCTCTATTATTTTGGGAATAACTCTTTTGATTTTTACTTATTCAAGAGGAGCTTGGGCTGCTTTTTTAATAGCGCTTTTTCTTTTTGGCTTTTTAAAATACAGAAAACAATTATTTCTCGGTTCAATTATTTTTGGTCTCTTTTTGTTTTTTCTTTTATTTATAAATAATTGGCTTTATAGAAATTACAATTTTTCTTTACTTTATAGCTTTGCTCCCACTAGACGCCTAGCAGAGACGCTTAAATGGCATCCTTACACTTCTTCTTTGCTTTGGCGACTAGAATTATGGGAAGATATGAAAGATGCTTTCTGGGAAAGACCTTTTTTTGGTCAAGGCTTAGGTACTTTTGAGGAAGAAGCTTTAAAAAGACGAGGGCCTTATTCAGGATCCCTTGAGGCTCATAACGATTATCTCCGTATAACTGTAGAACTTGGAATTATTGGTCTGATAAGTTATTTGTTACTAATTTTAGTCTTTCTAGGGAATATCATTATTCTTTATAAAAAAACAACTGATGAAAGTTTCAAGACTTTTTGTTTAGGATTTTTAACTCTCTTTATCTCTCTATTTTTAATAAGTTTTGGAGAAAATATCTTAAGAAATACTATTGTCCAATGGTGTTTTTGGCTCTGGGCTGGAGTGATTTTTGGGAATTATCAAAAAGTAAATAGAAATCTTTTAAAGGATACATAACCCTAAGAAAGAGGATTCAAGAGAACAAAATTCGAAATAATAAAAATAAAGAGGGGCAGGTTGCTGAATGCTGTACAAAAGTACAATACTCAACAAATCCTGCCCTTTCATAGGCCTATTGGAGCCTGTTTACTCTTTAACCCGGACGAAACATAAGCTTCCATCCGAGTTTTGGTGAATCCTAATCTCTGGACTAGGATTAGCCTGATTAGGATTTATCCATTCATCACCCCTCTTAGCATTGAATCTTGCTCCGGAGGGGATCTTCCTGGAGCTTATCACAGGGAGATAAGTGGCATCAATATGCCACCAGTCTTTCGTTTTCCGAAAGTAATCTCTTTTCCGGGGTTTGTTCCCCCATCCGTTTTCATCGTTTGTTTTAACTAAGGGGGACCGATTCTGGGGGACCAAGGAATCGTGGATAAAAAGCTTGTTATCCACGATCTTGATGTTTATTGCCTCCCTTAGTTCAGATAGCCCGAGAGGATAAACAAACGCCTCAGACTCTTCCTCCAGATCAGTCCACCTGGCTGATTTCTCGGCTTGTCTAGCCGATTCCT
>DDKT01000058.1:0-2113 GCA_002339755.1 Patescibacteria group bacterium UBA2591 | reverse complement strand
GGCTTGTCTAGCCGATTCCTCGGCTTCCTTGGCTGCTCCTTCAGCCCGATCAGCATCACTTGCAACTTGTGTTGCAAGAGATACAATCTCAGAAAGGGAAAGGGTATCGAGAGTGGGGCAAAAAATTCCCACCGCCATCGATCCTATTTCCATCCCTGGCAAAACGATTATTCGGGAAAATCCTTTTTTCCGAAGATCCGTCTCCACTGCCCTTCCTCTTTCTTCTGCGAGCCCAACCTGTTGCTTCTCGGGCATCTTATGCAACCCCATAGCTGAAAAACCCGGAACAACAAAAACGGTTAAGCTTTTGTCGTCTGGAACATCTCCAGAAATAGTGTCCCATCTCTTGCCGACTCCCTCCTTGAAGTCATATGTTATGCTAGTTATGCTAGCAGCATAACTAACACTTGCCATGGTCATCAAAACCACGGCCAAGAAAGCCAGCATCAATACCTTTTTCACTTTTTTCCTCCTTCTCTTAAACTTTCTACACCCAAAATTTTCTCTTGGGTTGAATTTTTTATTCAACTCATCACCTCCTTAATGAAAATAAGAAAATCAAATAACCAAGGTTAAGACACCCGCCAGAACAGCAAAAGCTAGAATTAACCAACCTACTTGAAAAAAACTAACCTTTGGTTCCTGATTGACAACAATAATGGATGAACGTCTGGAATTGCGTTGCTCTTGATCTTTATAATACGCCTCGATCCTTGCTTTGATCTCTTTTTCATCTTTTTTATAGCCTTTATATCTTTCTTCATAACCTTTCCTCCCTTCCTTCTTCTGTAAAATGATAGAAGTGAAAATCTTCTATCATTTTTAAAATTTCATCAAAAAGCCCTGTCCGCAGGAAAACAAGCAGGAGGACCATAAAACCACTAATCAAAGCTATCCAAATTTCCATACAACTTCCTCCCCTTTCCCTAAAAACTTAAACAAACACCAAAAATGCTTTTAACATCTTTGGGGTGTTCGGGACTCTTTCCCATCTTTCCAAACAGGGTAAAATCCCCTCTCTTGCTGAGCACCTTCAGTTCAAGAAGAGGTCCCCATTCTCGGGAGTCTTTCTCTTCTCTTTTTTCCCAACTCTTCCAAAGGCCGGGCTTAAACTGGAAAGGGCCCTTTTCAAAAATAACGACCCTTCCTTCGACATCAGTCCGAGAGACTGTCGATCCTTCGACCCGGTAACTCAGTTTAATCTCTGGCCGAATTCTCACCTCCCACAGATCAAGACTTAATCGAGGATTGAAAACCGACTCCGGAAATACAAGCCCATCATTCCATTCGGAAACCGGTAGCTTGCCTCCAGCAAGGAGATCCAGATGAAGACCTCCTCTCCTCTCAGGTTTTCTAAAAAATTTCTGAGAGGTAACAAAAAGGGTGAGCCGAAATCCACCAAGGAATTCTACAGCTCCAAAGCGAAACTCATTATGAGTTACGCCTCGGTAAGCATCGACCCTCATTACTCCTCTCAATTCTCCCCAAGGTGGCCAGGGCCGTTTTTCTCTGAAGTCCTTCAAAAGGGGTCTCCATTCCCCTCCGTAGAACTCGCCTCGAGAACCTGGATCATCCCAAATACCTGCATAAAGATCCAGATCCTTTGCGAAGGAAACATTGCTGAGAATCGTCAGGAATAACAAGGATAACATCATCATACAAAAAATCCTCTTTTTCATCTTTTCTTTTCCTTTCCAATAATAATTTCAATTACTAAAATTAGCTTCTTCCTACTTTTTTATTTTGTGTTTTCAAAGGACACAGAACAGGTAAAACCTGTGACTATTATTCCATAAACGTTTTCATATTGAATAATAGTCACAAATTTGAATATGTTAATATTCACATAAAGCACATAGGCACTCGGTCGCTTCGCTCCCTCGCGCGCTATTCCGCCCTAATTTTGCGAAGTAATACGGGGGCGGCACACTCGCTCTCCCTTCGGGACTCGCTCGGGGTTATTCACCCTCTGTGCCGCAAGGGGTTAACCTCTTCTGTTCTTTAGTGAAAGTATTTTTTTCCTTATTATGGTAAAATTAGAGCGGGCTTGTATCGGAAACTTCCAGTTTTCGATACAATAAATTGAAAAACTTAACATTAAAATCTGGTCTAT
>DDKT01000059.1 GCA_002339755.1 Patescibacteria group bacterium UBA2591 | reverse complement strand
AGTTTTTACATTTTTAGGTATGTGTTTTTAATATTTGGTATTTGGATTTTAATTTATTGATAAGATTCTACTTTGAAGGAGAGGTGTTGTAATAATAAACCAAATATTAAAAATAAAAAATAAAAAACAAAAACTGCAAGATATTTTAAAAAAAGTTGACATAATTTGATTTAAAGTTTATTATTTATTTAGTTTACTAAAACTATGTCTCAAAAAGAAAATCAACCACAACCACTAGAAGAAACGCCAGCCAAATTTAAAGAATTAATCGAACAAATCGAAAAGATGTCTGTTTTAGATTTGGCTGAATTAGTAAAGGTCTTAGAAAAAAGATTTGGAGTAAGCGCAATGGCGCCAGTAGTAGTAGGCAGCGCGACTTCTGGCATTCCTGAATCAGAAAAAAAAGAAGAGGAGAAAACCGTTTTCACTGTTGAACTAACAGAAGTTGGTTCTAATAAAATCGGAGTGATAAAGACGATTCGGGAAGTATCCGGAAAAGGCTTAAAAGAAGCTAAGGATTTAGTTGATGCTGCTCCTCAAATAGTCAAAGAAGGAGTTGAGAAAGAAGAAGCAGAAGAAATTAAGAAGAAGTTAGAGGCTGTTGGAGCTAAGGCGACTCTAAAGTGAAATTAATTTTGTTTTACAAAAGATGTTTAGTCAAGACTGATAGAAGGAATTTTTTATTATTTTATTATTTTATTTACTGAAAAATTTAGATTTAGTAAATTTAAATCAAAGATTTTTAAAAAATTCAATCTCACAAAAATTTCTAATTTGATTCACTATCATGGAGTGCCAAAAAGAATTGAATCTTAAAAACTGTTCTTGCACTTATCCTGATTGCCCAAGAAAAGGCATATGTTGTCAGTGCCTAAACTATCACCTGAAAAAACAGGAATTGCCTGCTTGTTTTTTCTCTCCAGAGATTGAAAAGACTTACGATCGTTCTTTTAAGAGATTTATCAAAGCCCGAAGGATGTAGGAAAAGGTAGTTTTAGTTTTTGAATAAAGATGGAATTGGAGTGATTTCAGAAAGTCATGATAATTAAAGATTAAAAATCGCCACAAAAGAAACTTTTGGTTGGCAAAGTAAACTTTTGATTGGTGTTTTTGTGGTTTAGTGATTTATTAAGTAAAAGATAAATAGAAACAATTAATAATATTAAGGAAATAAAAGCATTGGTCAATCATTTAGTATTTTCAATTTTTAAATTTCTAATTAAAATTGAACAAAGATGCTGCTTTTATCCAAATTTTTAGAGAAAGATGAAAAAATTGTTTTTGTTATTCGACATCATTGGTTTATTTTTTTTAGAGTTATCATAACCTATCTTTTTCTTGGCAGCATTCCAGGAATAGGTTATTTTTTAATAAATAAATTCATTCCTCGGCTTCTAGATTTTGTTTTTCAAGAGGTTTTTAGCACAATCTTAGTTCTTATTTTCAGTATTTATTATCTTCTTATTTTAGCTTTTTTCTTTCATTCTTGGCTAGATCAATATCTTGACATCTGGATTATTACTAATAGAAGAGTCATTGATATCGAACAAAAAGGATTCTTTGCTCGAGTAATAGCTAAACACAAACTTTCTCGAATTCAAGATGTTTCTTCAGAAGTAAAAGGATTTTTCCCTACTATTTTTTCTTACGGCAATTTACGACTTCAAACTGCTGCTGCAGAACAGCTATTTATCTTTGAAAAGATCCCTCATCCTCATGAAATCGCCAAAAAAATTCTTCATTTAACAGAAAATGCTGTTCAAGAAGAAAAGAAGCAGGAAAAAATTTAGTCTCTTAAATTAATTTAAAATATTTCATCATTTACCTTTACATTATGAAACAAGAAATTATTCCCATTCTTATTGGTCTTTTTGCTCTTGTTTTTGCTGGTTTTACAGCTTGGCGAATTAAAAACAAGAAACTTGAAGAAAAAGAAAGTCCTCAAGCTTTAGCTAGAACAAAAGAGATTGCTTCTTTTGTTCACCAAGGAGCCCTGACCTTTTTGTTTAAAGAATATAAAATTTTAGCTAGTTTTATTTTACTGATCACTATCCTGCTTTGGGTTTTAAGTCCTGCGGGCTTTAAAATTGCTTTGGCTTTTTTCTTTGGTTCTGTTTTTTCTGCTTTAGCTGGTTTTATTGGATTATTTATTGCTACTATAGCTAATCTCTCTACTGCTTGGTTAGCTCGAAATAGTTTGATTAAAAGCCTTAAAATGGCTTTTTCTAGCGGTAGTGTTATGGCTATGTCTGTGGTTGGATTGGGTTTATTTGGTGTTGGTATTTTATATCTACTCTTTAAAGATCCTCAGATTATCTATGGTTTTGGATTTGGGGCTTCTTTGATAGCTTTGTTTGCTCGAGTAGGAGGGGGTATTTATACTAAAGCAGCTGATGTAGGAGCTGATTTAGTGGGAAAAGTAGAAAAAGGCATTCCTGAAGATGATCCTAGAAATCCTGCCGTGATTGCCGATAATGTAGGAGATAATGTAGGAGATGTAGCAGGAATGGGAGCTGACCTTTTTGAATCTTACGTGGATTGTCTTATTGCTGCTATGGTTTTAGGAGTGGGCATGACAGCTGCTTTGGGGAAACAAGCAATTGTTTTTCCTTTACTTTTAGCTGGGATAGGGATTTTGGCTAGTTTGATAGGAATTTTAGCCATCAATCTTCGTAAACGAGGCGAACCAGCTAATATCTTAAATTTTGGTATTTGGGTAGCTGCTATTTCTATGATTATTGGTTCTTATTTTCTGATTGATTATCTTTTCGATACTATTCATCTTTTTGTAGTCTTATTGATCGGTTTAATAACAGGACTTATCATTGGTTTAGCTACTGAGTACTTTACTTCTTCCAAAAGCGGGATAGTTAAAGGGTTGGCTTATGCTGCTAAAACTGGCGCTGCTACTAATATTATTAACGGACTCTCTTTGGGATTTTTTAGTACTTTAATTCCTATGCTTATAGTTTGCTTATCTATTTATTTATCGTATCTTTTAATTGGTCTTTACGGTATTGCTATCTCAGCAGTAGGCATGCTTTCAACCCTAGGCATTACTTTAGCTGCTGATTGCTATGGTCCAGTAGCTGATAATGCCGGTGGTCTTTGCGAAATGGCTAACTTAGGAGATAAAGCTAAGGAGAGGACGGCAAAATTAGACGCGCTTGGCAATACTACAGCAGCCATAGGTAAAGGCTTTGCCATAGGTTCAGCTGCTTTGACTGCTTTGGTTTTATTAATTAGTTTCACCCAAGCAGTTAATTTATCCATGGTTAATCTAATTCAACCTAAAGTTATTATTGGTTTATTTATTGGAGCTTTGTTACCTTTTATTTTCTCTGCTTTTTCTTTGAAAGCAGTAGGAAAAGCAGCTTCTCAGATTGTAGAAGAAGTAAGAAGGCAGTTTAAAGAAATCAAAGGATTGATGGAGGGAGAAACTAAGCCAGATTACAAAAATTGTATAAATATTTCTACTGAAGCTGCCTTAAAACAGATGATTTGCCCTGGCTTAATAGCTGTTTTTTCTCCTTTAATTATTGGTTTTCTTTTGGGAACCGAGGCTCTTGGGAGTTTCTTGATAGGATCTTTGACTACCGGATTTCTTTTAGCTCTTATTATGGCTAATTCTGGCGGAGCTTGGGATAATGCTAAGAAATTTATCGAAGCTGGTAATTTAGGAGGAAAAGGCTCTGAGGTTCATAAAGCAGCAGTTGTTGGCGATACGGTTGGCGATCCTTTTAAAGATACCGCTGGACCATCTTTAAATATTTTAATAAAGTTGATGGCTATCATTTCTCTTATCATCGCTCCTTTTCTGTGAAGTTTTTATTTTATTGTTTTCAATCTTGAATTTCCTTCTGTCCTTACTAAGGCCTTTTTAAAGGATTATCCTGACAAAATTTAAAATAAACAATTAGCTGAAATTGAATTGATTTCTCTCTCATAACTAATATTAATATTCTTGAATTACGGAATTCCACCTCCCTATCATTTTAAGAAAATGAAGTGGCCCAAGAGTCACATTCATTCTATAGGAGACGCTATTTTTACTCACGAAACTCCTCGTCGCTTCGCTCCTCGGACCGATAAAATTCACTCAGGGATGACAAAACCGTATTTCGTAATTCACAATAATATCTTATTGAAAATTTAATAAATTTAATAACTAATAATAAACCTATGAAATTTCAAAACCCTCAAACTATCTGGACAATCGTTTTAAGTGTTATCATCACAACTGTGATTGTCAGTGGCAGCTTTTATTTTTGGCAAAAAGCACAAATAGATGTTTTGCGCCAAGAAATCCAGAACCTCAAAATTCAGAATGAACAACTTACAAGTAAACTTAATACAACTACAGAGACACCAAATGATTATCAGACGTCAACTCTTTGCACTGATCCACCAGTAGGAACTGATATTGGTAGTGATGTGTACCCAATTGATCCAAAATATAGCACTCTTCAATTTCTTGGCCAACTTTTTACAGCTTATAAATGTGGTCCGGAGCGCGTTAGTAAAATTTTTGGTATGGACGGGGATGACTACACACTTGGTTCGGGAATCTGGCTAAAAAATAATCCAAGTCAATCTCTTATCAATACTTTTAAGTCTATCGGCTTTAGATGTAGAGAAAATAATCCAGATGCAAGTTGCAAAGAGTGGGAGCTCTTGAATGAAGTTAAAATAAATGAACTCATGAAGCTTGAACCTTATCATGAAAACTTTAAAGGAGACGATTGCATACATTGCGGTTAAGAATCAATTCGACTTTAGTTTAATAGTAATAAGATATCTAGCTACAGAAATTTAACGTATTTAATGATCATAGGACAAATAAAATAAGGAAAGTCAAATTTTTTTCGTCCATATTGTTCATATTCTTGTTTTTTCTTTTACATGTTGTTAATAAAATAAGAGGACGAGAAAGTTAACAGCATCAGGTATCCCGCATATGTTGAAATTTTCTCTAAAAGATAAGCAGAAAAATTTTTTCAGATCTTTAAAAAATTTTACTCATAAAAAAAGTAAATACTCTTTATTAACAGTATAAATACAGCTTAATAATATGGTAAGACAGTTAGAAAACAAAAGAAAACTCGACTCCCAAAAGGGCCATTAGCTCAATGGTAGAGCAGATCCCTCTTAAGGATACGGTTGGGGGTTCGAGTCCCTCATGGCCCACCATATTGAATTAGCCGCCTCGTTCGCTTTCAAAAAGATAATCATCTAAATTTTTATCAGCGATTAAATTTTGAAAATTGGTTTTAATTTTTTCCGGGAAAATAGTAATTTTATTTTTCTGTTCTTAGCATTTTTAAGATGAATAGTTAATTTTTCTAAATTAATATCTTTTATTATAAGCATTGTAATAAGTTTAAGATTATGAACACCGATAAAATCGTCAATTTTTTCTTCGAAATCGCCACCTTAAGACGATTGACCAGGTCTCATTGTCAATGGATCAATGAAGTTAACGACAATGTTTCTGCCCATAGTTTTCGTGTTGCTATTATTGGAATGATTCTTGCTGAATTAGAAAAAGTGGATGTAAACAAGGTTATAAAAATGTGCTTATTTCATGATGTTGTGGAAGCGCGAACAGGCGATGCAAATTTTGTTAACAAGCACTACCTTGATTTACATGAAGAAGTAGCATGCAAAGACCAAATGGAAGGATTGCCTATTGCTGATGAAATTACAAAGCTTCTTCAAGAGTACGAACAACACGAAAGTAAAGAGGCTATCGTTGCCAGAGATGCTGATTTGCTCGACCAGATGGTTTTACAGCAAGAATATTTTTACCACGATGAAAAGAATGGTAAAATATGGCAGAACCATACACAGAGAAGTCTTAAATCGGAATCGGCAAAAAAGTTGGCTGAAAAAATTAGAGAATCAAATCCTTTTGAATGGCTTTATCAGTTAGCTGAATACAAAACAGAAGAAAAAGTTGAACGTTAAAGCACATAGGCGCTCACTCCGCACCTTTCGAATTTTCTATAAGAAGACTTATTTAAGATTTTCAGCAGGTTGATTACCCTTCTGGCGAGAGGTACGGGGCTCGCGTACTATCTCCCTTCGGACAACTCCGCCTCTGTATACTAGTTTGGTGGAAACTTTTGGCTTCTTTGTCTTATTCTCCGATTGCATAACAGTGGCGAAAATGATTCATTTCGCAAAAGTTTTTTGTTCTGATAGGTTATCGACAACAGCGATGGCTTATTTCCGTCTTTTCGGTTTTAGGAAAATAGCGAGCTTGGTTTTGTTCGAACAGCACATAGGCACTCGGTCGCTTCGCTCCCTCGCGCCTTATTCCGTCCTAATTTTGCGAAGGCAACCCAGGGGCGGCATACTCGCTCGCCTTTGGCTCGCTTGGGGTTATTCACCCTCTGCGCCGCGAGAGTTTAACAATACTTTTACTGTTTCTTTATCTTTTTATCTGTTTGGGATGGCAAAATTAGAGCGGGCTTGTATCGAAATTATTTAAATTCCGATACAATAAAATAGCTTTTAGGGTTAAATGTTTACGTGAAATCGGGACACTTTTTCTTTAATTGTTTCAAAAATTAATTTTTTTATGCATCAACTTCTTGAAAATTACAAACCAGAACTTGAAAAAGTTCTAAAACATCTTAGAGAGGAGCTAACTAGTTTTCGGACAGGAAGAGCTAGTCCAGTTTTAGTAGAAAATTTATTAGTTGAAACTTATGGAACAAGAATGCCGCTTAAACAATTGGCTAGTATTAGCGCTCCAGATTCAAAAACCATTTTTATACAAGTTTGGGATAAATCTCTTATTCTGGAAATAGAAAAAGCTATAGCTGTTTCAAACTTAGGATTAACACCCTCAGTAGAAGGAACTTCTATTTATCTTCGTATTCCTGCTTTAACTGAGGAAAAGAGAAAAGAATTAGTTAAAATTTTACACCAGAAATTAGAACAAGCTCGAATAGCTATACGTGGCTATCGGGACAAAGTTCGAGAAAAAATTATTAAAGGAGAGCGAGAAGGAGAAATTACCGAAGATGAAAAATATCAATTCTTTAAAAAATTAGACGAAATAACTACTGAGTTTAATGAACAGATTAAAGAAATGGGAGAAAAGAAGGAAGAGGAAATCATGACAGTTTAAAATTTTTGGATTATTTTAATTATGTTTTTAACCATTTTAATTTTCATTCTTATTCTTGGTATTCTGGTTTTTGTTCACGAATTTGGTCATTTTGTTTCAGCTAGAAAAATGGGAGTTAAAGTAGAAGAATTTGGTCTTGGTTTGCCACCAAGACTTTTTGGCATTAAAAAAGGCGAAACTATTTATTCTCTGAATTTACTTCCTTTGGGTGGTTTTTGTAAGATAAAGGGGGAGTCAGGAGAATGCGTAGAAGACAAAGATAGTTTCGCTCATAAAAAGATCTGGCAACGATTTATTATTTTAACTAGTGGAATAGCTATGAATTTTCTTCTAGCTATTTTTTTATTATCTATAGGTTTTCTAATAGGCTTGCCTCAGGTTCTTGATGATCTTCCTCAGGGAGCTAAAATTTCCGATCCAAAAATTCAACTTATTTCCATATTAAAAGAAAGTCCAGCTGAAAAGGCAGGATTAAGAATAGGAGATACCATTTTAAGTATAGATGATCAAGAATTTAAAGAAATAAAAGAGACGCAAGAATACATTGCTAAAAAATCAGGTCAAACTCTAAGGATTAAACTTAAAAGAGGAAAGGATATTTTCGAAAGAGAAATTATACCTGATTTTAGCATAAAAGATAAAGAAACCGAAGAAGAAAAAAGAGGAATCATAGGTGTGGGTTTAGTCAAAACTGGTATAGTTTCTTATTCTTGGTACAAATCTTTTTGGTATGGTTTGGTAATTACTTTTTCTTTGGTTGCTCAGATAATTTTAGCAATAGGTCTTTTGATTAGAGATTTAATCCTTCGACAACCATTATCAATTGATGTAGCTGGACCAGTAGGGATAGCAGTTATAACTGGTCAAGTAGTTCAATTAGGCTTTATTTATATTCTTCAATTTACTGCTTTGTTGTCTATTAATTTAGCTACTATTAACTTTTTCCCTTTTCCGGCTCTAGATGGCGGCCGAGTGATTGCTTTAGGAATTGAAAAAATAAGAAGAAAACCAAATAATCCCAAGATAGAAAATTTTATTCATAATATCGGCTTTGTTTTTCTGCTAACTTTGATTATTTTAATTACTTTTCGTGACATTAGTCGTTTGGGAGAGAAAATTTCTGAATTAATAGGAAGATTATTTTAAAAATAAAAAAGCCCATCTCTTTGTTTGAGATAGGCTTTTAGGGAATCCTCCTGTTAAGGAGGGGGATTAAATTCAGGTTTTTTGCCCCAAATTGCTTCTTCTAATATTCTCTGTTGATCTTGAGGATTTTGGGCATATGTTTCGATTACTTTTTGGATTTCTTCAGAAATCCCCATACCAGTACAAAGATTTTCTAATCATTGAATTTCTTGAGGATCTCCTGGCCTTTTGCGATAGCTGAAATACAAATCTTCCAGAATCCTTATCACATTTTCATAATTTTTAAGAAGATCATTGGCTGCCAAAATAATGGCCAGAAATCGTCTTAATCCGCATTCCTCCTTCATTTTTGCTCTCCTTCCTTAATCTAATTTAATCTGCCTTTTGCCATTTCTGCCTCTGCAGAAACTTTCGATCTTAAATTTTCAATGGAGTCCATAATCCTAAGACATTCCTTTATACTCTTAATTTTCCTTAAATCGCTTTTCCAAAGAATGCCCGTTTCCCTAAATAGGAATTCTATTTCTTCCCCTTCAGCCCTTTTCCTGGCTCTTTTTAGGAGTTTCCCCACTATAAGGGCCAGAGGCAGGGAACAAATTATCCAGCCCAATAATATTCCTACTATTAACAAAATCAGTTTCATTTTATTTATCCTTCCTTTTGGACTTTATATGACTATGTTTATTTAGATTCGTATCTTAATTCAGATCTTAGGGTAAAAAATCCAAAATGTCAAATCTTTTATGAAATTGATGGACTAATTTAAAGTAAATTGACATCATTGAAACATTAAGAGAAAATTTGCTATAATAAAAAACAGAGATTGAAAGCATTTTCTTAATTTTAAAATAAAAAACTATTTATTATTATGTTAAAAACTATTCAAGAAGTTAAAAATTTAGAAGGGAAAAGAGTTTTACTAAGGACAGATTTTGATGTTCCTTTAGATCAAAAATCAGGTAAAGTAAAAAATGACTTTAGGATTAAAAATAATCTAGAGACTATTGATTTTCTTTTTAAAAAAAGAGTTAAATTAATTATAATCACTCATCTAGGAAGACCTAAAGGTAAAATAGTTGAAGGATTGAGATTAAAACCAGTTTATGAATTATTAAAGACTAAATACAAACTACCGATTATCTATTATCAAGAAAGTAGAGGAGAGGGAGTCAAGAAAAAAGTAGAAAAGATGAAAACAGGGGAAATAGTTTTATTAGAAAATTTGAGATTTTATCCTGAGGAAGAAAAGAATGATTCAAGTTTTGCTAAAGAATTAGCTGAGCTAGCTGACTTTTTTGTAAATGATGCTTTTGCTGTTTCTCATCGTCGACATACTTCAGTGGTAGAAATAACCAAATATCTACCAAGTTATGCTGGCTTTAGTTTAGCCAGAGAAATTGAAACTTTATCAAAATTAAAAAAATCTTTTCAAAGGCCTTTGATAGTGCTTTTAGGCGGAGCAAAAATATTTGACAAAATAGATATATTAAGAAATTTTAAAGAAATAGCTGATTGGATTTTAGTTGGAGGGGCTTTGGCTAATAATTTTCTAAAAGCTGAAGGTTATGAAACAGGAACTTCTTTAATCGAACCAGAAAAAATAAAAGAGGCTATAAAACTTTTAGAAAATAGTAGTTCTGATCTTGAGGCCAATTATAATTCCTCCTTTTGTGTTGATAATTGTAAAGTAGTAGGAGGCGAAAAAATAATATTACCTTGCGATTTAAAAGTGATTTCTAAAAAAAGAGTTAAAACAAAAAAAATCAACCAAATCAAAGAAATTGATCAAATTCTAGATATCGGATCAGCAACAATTGACCTTTTTTCTAAGATTCTTTTAGAAGCTAGAACTATTTTTTGGAATGGTCCGATGGGGTTTTTTGAAGATAAAAGATTTGCTTCTGGAACAGAAGAAATAGCTAAAACAATTTTGAAATCTAAGGCTCAAGTGATTATTGGGGGAAGGGACACTATTTCAGCTATAAAAAATTATTTGTCTGAGATGAAAAAAAGAGAAAATATATTTATTTCTGTAGGTGGTGGAGCAATGTTAGACTTTTTAGCTGATAAGTCTTTACCGGGAATTGAAGTCCTGAAAACACAATATTCTTGAGTTGCTTAAGTGATTATTTTTCTTTTGTTTTTTCGTTTTTGAATTCTTTAATAATCTTATCTAACTCTCCATCCATAATTTCCTCAATATTATACCAACTTTTTTTTAAACGATGATCAGTAATTCGACTTTGGAGGAAATTATAAGTACGGATTTTTTCAGAACGATCAGCGGTTCCTATTAGAGCTTGGCGTTTAGTTGCTTCTTCTAATTTAATTCTTTCTTTTTCTTGGGCTAAAAGACGTGAACGCAGAATAGTCATAGCTCTTTCCTTATTCTGGCTCTGGCTTCGACCGTCCTGGCAAGCAACAACTAAATTAGTGGGGAAATGGGTAATTCTTACAGCAGAAGAGACTTTGTTAACATTCTGTCCTCCATGCCCTGAGGCGCGATAAGTATCGATTCTTAAATCCTTGGGGTCAATTTTTATCTCTCTTTCTTCAGCTTCCGGAAGCACAGCTACTGTAGCAGTAGAAGTATGGATCCGGCCGCTTTTTTCTGTTATGGGAATTCTCTGGACCCGATGGACACCACTTTCTGTTTTTAATTGATCATAAACTTCTTCACCTTTTATTTCAAAGATAACTTCTTTTAAACCACCTATACCTGTTGGTTGAGAAGAAAGTAGGGTAGTGGGCCAAGTTTTTTTTTCAGCAAAACGAGAATACATTCGAAGCAGATCAGCCACAAAAAGCTCTGCTTCATCCCCCCCTACTCCAGCTCTGATTTCTACAATAATATTTTTTTTACTTAGAGTAGTTTTTGGCGAGGAAATTTCTTCTAATTTTTTTTCTATTTCTTTCTTCTTAATTTCTAATTCTCTTAATTCTTCTTCGCTTATTTTTATCATCTCTTCATCTTTTTCTTTAAGTAACATTTCTTCGATAGATTTAATAGTTTCTTCTATATTTTTTATTTTCTTAATTAAATCTATTTTTTCTTTAAGTTCATTATATTGTTTTGTAATTTCTTTTAGTTTTTTGGGATCAATAAAAACATTCGGACTTTGTAGATCCGTTTCAAGTTGTTGAAGTTGTGATTGTAAATGAGTTAAATTTTGCGACATAATAAAAACAAAAATTTAAAATTAAAAAAACAAAAACCAAAATGACAATCGCAAGTTTGTTAACGAGAACTTAATCTTCACTCTTTTTCTTGCTTTTTTTATCATTTTGTTTTGGTTTTTTTATCATTTTCTCCAATCTTTTTTGGTACCGTTCCACTCGTCTAGCTGTGTCAACTAATTTTTGTTTGCCAGTATAAAAAGGATGACAGTTAGAACAAATTTCTACGTGAATCTCTTTCATGGTTGAGCCCACAGTGAAAACTTGACCACAGGCGCATGTTATTTTAGCGCTTGAATAATAAGTTGGATGAATTCCTTTTTTCATATTTTAATGATGGTTAAATAGTTTAATGCTTTCTTTATGATAATGACATAGCAGTAGAGAAAAGTCAAGAAAGAAATATTAAAATGTTGTTAAATTTATTATAAGGTCACTTTTGATACTTTCTTAAAATTTTGATTTTGTTTTTATGCAATACATTGCTGATTTTCATATTCATTCCAAATACTCTCGGGCCACTTCCCAAAAAATGGACCTAGAACATTTAAATCAGTGGGCAAAGATTAAAGGAATTGATGTTTTAGGTACAGGAGACTTCACCCACCCAAAATGGTTCAAAGA
>DDKT01000046.1 GCA_002339755.1 Patescibacteria group bacterium UBA2591 | reverse complement strand
TTTGAACAATTGAGACTTTTTGACTTAAGAAGCCCCGCCTGTTGAGGCGGGTGGGAGCTTCACTAATATTATGCGCATCGGAATCGACTGCCGAACAATTTTAAATCTCGAAAAAGGAGAAGCAGCAGGTATAGGACATTATACCTATCAATTAGTTAGGCATCTTCTTAAAATTGATAAAAAAAATGAATATCTTTTGTTTTTCGATCATCGAATAAAGGAAGAAAAGATGACCAAGTTTTTGCAACCTAATAGTAGAGTAAAATTTTTTCCTTTTATTCAATATAAAAAATTTTTACCCATTACTTATTCTCATCTTCTTATTACCGCTTTTTTGGGCAGAGAAAAACTTGATCTGTATCATTCTCCTATTCCTCATTTGCCACTTTCTTACTTAGGAACTTCTGTGGTTACTATTCATGATTTAGCTATTTATAGATATCCTCAGCTCTTTCCCTCAGGTCAATTTTTTTCTTTAAGAATAATAGTCCCCCAAACTCTTAAAAAAGCTAAAAAAATTATTGCCGTTTCTGAATCAACAAAGAAAGATTTAGAGAATTTTTTTAAAATAACAGAAAAAAAAATCAGAGTAATCTATAATGGATTAGATGAGAGATTTTTAATGAAATCAACAAAAGAAGAGGCAATGAGAGTAAAAGAAAAATATAATATTTCTGGACCTTATATTTTGTTTTTAGGAACTCTGGAGCCAAGAAAAAATGTAGAGAAATTAATCGAAGCCTTCGAAATTCTTCATCATAAAAGTCCAATAGCTGGAGATTTAAAGTTAGTTATTGTAGGCAAGGAGGGCTGGGGGGTAAAAAAAATTTATAAAAGAGTCCGTCAATCTTTTCATAAAAAAGCTATTATTTTTACCAATTATTTAGAAGCAGATGATTTAAGTCCTCTATTTGAAGAAGCAAAGGTTTTTGTTTATCCTTCTTTGTATGAGGGTTTTGGTTTGCCAATAGTCGAAGCTATGGCTAAAGGTGTACCAGTAGTTACCTCAAAACAAGCTGGCTCCTTAGAGGAAATAACCAAAGAAGCAGCTTTATTAGTTAACCCTTATGATTCAGAAGATATTGCTAGAGGAATAGAAAAAATCTTAACTGATAAAGACTTAGCTCAGGACCTGGTTGAAAAAGGTCGGCTTCGGGCCCAAGATTTCAGTTGGGATAAATGCGCAAGAGAGACTTTGAAAGTTTATGAAGAGGCTGTAAAACGAGGATAAAGGATTTTGGATATTGTTAACGATTTTCGATTCGAATTCTAAATAATGTTTCAGCACTTTAGTCAAAATCAGTCAAAATCGAGATTTTGTCTAAAAACAAAAATTATTGCAGGAAAATTAAGTAATTTTGATTTATGTAATTAATTACCCATTCTTTCGCATTATGTGCAATTTTTGGAAATCAATCCTTCTTTTGTCTTTTGTTTCTTGTTTATTTCTTCCCCTTTTGTTTGTTCGAGCAGAAGAAAAAGAAATAAAATTTAAGCCTCAAGTAGGAATAGGTACGGAATTCCCTGCAGCCAAGTCAAAAGTAATTCAAGAAAGATCACCATTAATTGGTCAATACATCGCAGCTCTTTATCGTTATTTTATTGGCGCTATTGCTATTATAGCCACAGTTATGATCATGTGGGGAGGCTTTCTTTGGCTCACAGCTGCTGGTAGCGCTTCTCAGATTGGAATAGCCAAGTCAAGAATCACTGGCGCTTTGATTGGCCTTGTTTTGGCTTTAGGTTCTTATTTAATTCTGAACACTATTAACCCAAAGCTCGTCCGCTTTGAACCCTTAACCATCACTCCCATAGAGAGAGCAAAAGAGCTGGAAATGCCAGAAATAGGAGGAGAAGGAGTAGTAAGTTGTGACCTTACTCCTGAAAAAGGTGGTCCTACGTATGAAGGTAAGCTTTTTACTCTCTCGGGAGCAAAAGAGGTTACAGAGAGAGAAGCAGTAATGATTTGGGCGGCTGCAAGTGTAGTTACGGGAGGTTTTATTAAAGGAGCGATTGTAGCAGGGGGCGTAAAACGCTCTATAAACTGGACAATAAAAGAGGTTGGAGAAGCTTGGGTCGGAGGAAGAACTTGTGAGAGCTTTTGTAACTCACTTGGCAAATACGCGAAGATAGCAGGAAGCTTAAAGGCATCAAAAGGCGGAGAGCAAATTGAAGCTATTTGTTGTGCTTGCGCAGAGGCAAAAATAAAATTAGATCCTGATGATCCAACTCTTCTGACTTCTGCAGAGAAAATCTTTTTTTGTCATCCAGAATTTATTCGTGACGTCAAAGGCCCTCCAAAGCCAGGAGAAAGGCTATTTGTGCGATGTGGAGATAAAGTTAAAGAGAGATGCCTCGGAGCATCCTGCAGGGAGGAGTACAAGGCTTGTGTACGCACAGGGTCACATGAAGCAGAATGCAGATCTGAGATAACACTCAAAGTGAAGGCAAGTGAAGAAGAAGCGGGAACGCCAGTAAAGTATTCTATGAAAGAGGAAATTGAAATTGGGCGGAGAAAGAGCGTATATCTGCCTTGTGGAGCAATTCTGTCTGTTTACTTAGGAGTGGAGAAGGGAACACAACAAATTATTGGGACTTATTGTAGCGAGGAAAAGACTTGCGTTATAGATCCTGAAGGAAGACAAGAAAAACATCCAACTCAAAAATTAGAAGGATTAACCCTCCATAGTTACAAAGTTTTTAAGGCTGCTCGATGTCTGTGAAAGACGAAAAATAAAACAGCAGAACAGAATCGAAATCTTGTTATTTATGTAGCAATATCTAATTGTTATCCTCAGTTAATGAAAAATATAAAAAGCATTAAAAATCATTTAACACTTTCAAATTGACTATGTCTAAACGAACAAAGCTTATTTTAATTATTTTAACCATTCTGATTTTAATTTTATTGGCAACTGGTTTGTTTTTTGTCTTTTTCAAAAAAATCCCTTTAACCCAAAAATTTCTTCCTATAAAAGAACCAGAAGAAGAATTATTAATAGAGCCAGCTCCAGAAAAGGTACTTTCCGAAGAAGAAAATTTACGGTTGGAATTAAAAGAATTAGCTTCTTTTTTTGCTGAAAGATTCGGAAGTTTTTCTAACCAAGCGCCTTTAGAGAATTTAATTGAACTTAAGCCTTTTATGAGTAAAAAAATGCAACTTTGGACTGAAGAATTGTTAAAAAAGTCTCCAAAAGAAGAGGATGTTTATCATGGTTTCACTACCAAAGCTCTTTCAAGTGAAATTCTCGATCTTCAAGAAGAGAAGGCAAAAGCTTTGGTCCAAACTCAACGTCAAGAAGCAACTAAAACTACTGATAATATTCGAGTTTTTTATCAAGAAGTAGAAATAGAGTTGATAAAAGAGAACGGAGAATGGAAAATAAATGAAGCAAGATGGAGGTAAAAAGAAAGAAATGATATTCGTTATCTCCAGGATGTCCATAGTTAGTTTTTGATATAATGAAGATGATGAGATACAAGGAATAGCTACCATTATTTTTCAAATCCTTGGCTATGGACTGAAAATCAAATCCTTTCAAAGGGAACTGATTGTAAACCTTTTTATCTTAGAACTAAAACTCCCCAAGAAGGAGTAACTGAAGGTCCAAAAAAGATAAGATTCTACTTTGAAGGAGAGGTGCTGTAATAATAAACCAAATATTAAAAATAAAAAATAAAAAACAGAGACTTAAAAAGTTCAAATTTCATTTAAAAAAAATAACTTAATAACTATGCTTCAAGAAAGCAGTAAACAATCAAAAATTCAACCAAAATTACAAATCTCATCTCAAACTTCCAAAAAAGATGAGAGAT
>DDKT01000045.1 GCA_002339755.1 Patescibacteria group bacterium UBA2591 | reverse complement strand
AGGAAAAGGGTCAACTAAAATTAATCAAAAAAACTAAATTTAAAATAAAATACAAATAAATTAGGTGTTCACGTTTATACCAAGATTAACTCAGGCTAACCTTGATATGAATGTGAACACCCTTTAAGCTCTTTTACTTCAGCCCTTTTCTTTTCTGAAATTGTTCATAGGCTATTATTAATGAAGTAATACTTTGTTAATAACATATGCCTATGAAGAAATCTTTTCTCGAGGAGAAAAGGGTTCAAGTAAGAAAACTTTTCTTTGAAAAACATTTAAATAAATCAGAAATCAGTAGACAACTTCTTGTTTCGAGAAACTTTGTCATTAAATGGATACGAATTAAAGATATTAAAAGGGATTATCGGGGTTGGCCAAAAGGAAAGAGAAGAAAATATACCCAGAAAGAGATTCAGAGAATTAGAGAAATTAGAAATGAACTAAAGGAAAAGAACTTTCTTTTTGGATCTGAGTCTATTCAAGATATCTATGGTGAAAGATACCCTCAAGAAAGAATACTCAAGCTTTCATTTATTGAAGATATCTTAAGAACAGAAGGCTTAATTAAGCCTTCTGTTAGATCAAAAGATAGTCTTGGTTCTTGGCGGAGACACTATCCAGCTGAATCAATTAAAAAGTTAGGTAGAATTATTAAAGAAGCAGATTTTATTGGTCCTCGCTACATTAAAGGAGAAAAAGGGCCCTTTCATCTGTTTTCTTGGAGTTATTGTCAACCCTTCAAATTAGGCAAAATTAGCTTGATTTTAAGGCAGAAATCAGTCTTGGTAATGAAAATCTTAATCAAGGATTGGAAGAAATATCCTCTACCTGATATTCTAAAATTAGACAATGATTTTGCTTTTACTGGTACTGGAAAACACAAAAGAATTATTCCTGGTATAGCTAGGTTTCTCTTGAATTTAGGAATAATCCCTCTTTTTATTACTCCTGGTCAGTCTTGGAATAATGCTGGAGTAGAGGGACTAAACAGTGTTTTTGCTAAAAAACTCTGGCAGAACAAGATTTATCTTTCTTTAAAAGAATTTAGAAATGATTTAAGGAGATTTAATCAAGAATATTCTAGTTATCAACTAAAGAAAGGTAATTTCAATATCCTTAAAGATGTCCGTTTTTTGTCAAAAGATTTTCAATTAAAAGCTTCTCTTTATCAAGAAATCAAAGATATCAAGGGAAAGAAAATCTATTTCTTAAGAATTGTTAAAGAACAAAACAGCCAAGCAATAATTGAAATCTTAAAAGAAGATATTGTTGTTCCAGATATTTATCTTAACCAATTTATTTTAGCAGAGATTGATTTAGAAAATCAAATCTTAAAAGTGTTTTATGAACAGGAAAAGGGTCAACTAAAATTAATCAAAAAAACTAAATTTAAAATAAAATACAAATAAATTAGGTGTTCACGTTTATACCAAGATTAACTCATATCTACTTCGTAATAAAATTATGAATAACTTCTCAGCAAGCAATCGAAGAGATCAAAATTGGGCTTGGACCAGCTTTTTATCTGGGAAGTTTTATGTTTTGATTTTTTAAATCTAAAATATAAATAAAATAGTCACAGAGCCAGCTTCCCAGATAAAAGGAAGCTGGTTTTTTGTTTGTTTTTTAGTTTTTAAGGCCAGTTCTTTAAAATAAAAAAAGAAAGGAGATTAATGATGAAGAATCAAAGATTAGGAAGCGGTCAGTACGCTATTGTAGAGAGGAATGGAAGAGTGTTTTATTTTCAAGGAAAAATTTATGAACTAGAGACATTAAATGACTTGCAAGAATTGCACAAACGTTCAAAAGGTCCCCTTATTTTTGTTATTCCATTTAGAGTTATCAGAGAAAAAGGGTATGAAGCAAAAGGAAATGAGCCAATCCTTGTTTTGAAGACCCTAAAAGAATTAGTTTTTAGACGTAGTGAGTTTCTAAAAATCGTAGAGAGAATAACTAAAAAGCAAAAGAATGATATAGAATTAGAAGGACAAATTAAATCTGATATTTCTGATGAAGAATTTGCTCAAATGGTAGAAAGGATTAAAAGGGATGAAATTGCTGACGGAAATGCCTCCCAAGTAATTTTTTCTCGTAAATTTCATGGTAAAATCAAAAATATGACTTCGGAAATATACCTTGTTTTGTATTGTCGTTTATTACAATTAAGAGGTCAATACATGACCTTTTTGTTTAGTGACAATAACAAAAATGGTTTTGTTGGTGCTAGCCCTGAATGTCATTTACGGATCCAGGGTAAAAGAGTGATAATGAATCCTATTGCAGGTACTCTACCGAAAAAGACTTCTGATTTTTCTTCTTTTAGGGATGATTTGATGAATTTTTTGAAAGATCAGAAAGAAACTATTGAGCTTTGTCAGATACTTGATGAAGAACTCAAGATGATGATGGAGATTTGTCCTAAAGGAGGTAGGGTTGTAGGGCCAAATTTACGAGAAACAGGAAAGGTTATCCACACTGAATATCAATTAATAGGAGAAAATGGGAGCAATAATGCGATGCAAGCTTTAAAAACAACGCTCCATGCTCCAACTTTGGTTGGGTCCCCTTTGGAAAGTGCTGCTCGGATAATTAATAAATATGAGTCAGAATCTCGGGGTTATTATGGGGGGCAATATGGAATTTACTACCCTAATAGAGATCTGGATAGTGCAATTTTTATCCGAACAGCTCATTTGTTGGGTAACGGAGAATTCTGGGTTCAAGCTGGAGCCGGAATTGTGGAAGATTCTGATCCGATAAAGGAGGCTAAAGAGACAACAGCTAAGGCAGAAGGGTTTTTGCAGATCTTCAGGGAACAAACAAGTAAGAGTCAAAATTACTTGAAGACGATTAATTCCAATGAGATCAAAAAACTTTTGAAAGAAAGAAATGTCTATTTATCCTCTTTTCATCTTCGAAAACAATCTATGGTTCAAAAGATGGAGGGGTTAAGGGGAGTTAAAATTACTATAGTTAATAATGAGGACAACTTTGCTTATGTTCTTGGTCATATGGTTGCTCATATGGGATGCCAGGTTGAAATTGAAGATACTTTTGAATTTGATCTCCTTAAGGATAAAAGCGAGATCGTTATTCTGGGACCTGGTCCAGGTAACATTAATGACGATTTAAATTCCAGAATGGTACGTTTATTAGAGATAACGCGTCTATTGATGCAGAACAAAAAACCTCTTTTGGGTATATGCCTTGGGCATCAGGCGATTTTAAAAACAATGGGAGTGGAGATTGTAAAGCAACCTAAGCCCACCCAAGGAGTTCAATTAGAGGTAGAGCTTTTTGAAAAAAAAGAATTTGTAGGTTTTTACAATTCATTCACTGCTTATTTCTCTCAAGAATCTCAAGAAATAGCTTTGAATTGTAAAATCACTACTGACGAAAATAAAAGGGTAATTGTAATTCAATTACCCACTACTATTGGATGCTTATTCCATCCCGAATCAGTGATGACTCGGAATGGGTATAAAATCCTACAGCAGTTTCTGTTCCTTTTAGTTTCTGTTCTTTTTAAATGAGGGAAAAAAAGGAAATAATAAACTTCTGTAGTTTTTAAGAGGGAAGGAAAATGATTCCTTCCCTTTTTACTTTTGGTAATGGAGATATTAAAACACTATTTGATATAAGTGAGAGATATAGCCAGAGATATTTGGGAGAATAGATTATTTAGCTTTTAGAATAGCATTACGAAAAAGTGAGACCTATTTTAGTTATTGTTTAATAACTTTTATTTACATTTTGCATCCGTTAATACGTCTAATCTCTTTTTTAAACAGGACTTACGCACTTTGAATTTTTGGTTCAAGTATAGACAACTCTGTTCTTTGAGGTTGAAAACTATAATCCTGTCTAATTTGATAAAATTGATAAAATATCTATTTAGGTTAATGGTTTTTCTTTAAGATAAGCTAAAATTTGGTTAGGCATAGATTTTTGATTTTTATAGATTTTTGTTTTAAAATTGACCTTTACCTTTTTTAGCACCATTTTAAAGGTGCGTAACTCCTGTTTTTTATTAATTTTCTCACTATTCCTTTATTTGCATCCACTTCAATTAAGTCACCATTTCTAAAAATCTTTGTTGCAATTTTTGTACCAATGACGCAAGGTTTATTCATTTCTCGAGCAATAATAGCTGCATGACAAGTAATTCCTCCTTCATCAGTAACAAAAGCGCTTGCTTTTTCCATAGCAGCAATATAATCTGGAGTAGTCATTGAGACTATTAAAATATCTCCTTTTTTTACTTTTCCAACTTCTTTAAATGATTCTAAAATCTTTGCTTTTCCTTTTGCAATTCCTGGTGCAGCTATTGCACCTTTTACAATCTTGATTTTTAATTTTCTTTTTCTAACTCTTAGTTCTATTTTTTTATATTTTTTTATTATTTTTTCTGCTTCTTTTCCAAAATACATTTTTGCCTTTTTATCTTGCCATATTACTGCAAAAATTCTTTTTCTTTCTTTTATTATCTTTGAGGAAATTTTTTTCTTTCTCTCCAGAAAATCAATTATCTCTTTACTCGTAAGAGTAACAATATCTTCATCATTTAATTTCATCCTTTTGGCTATCTCCTTTAAAATAGTTTGTCGGGCCCAGTAAAATAATCTATCAGTTCCTTCAGTAGTGTAAGTTCTTAAAAATATAAACTTTCTAAGAATTCTACAAAGATTTATTAATTCATGAGGAAAGTTAAACTTTCGGATAATATTAGAAAAATTTTTTTCATTTTTGCTTCTTTCTTGAATTATGTATTTTATTTTTTCTTCAATATCTGTTTCTAATAGATTTTTCAATCTTTCAAACATTTCTTTTTTTGAAATTGACAAATTTTGATAAACTATTGGGTTTTTGAGCCAACGATATCTTTGCCAATGCTTTTCTATTTTTTTAGAGATATCCAAGGGCAAATTTTTTGTTGATAATTTTCTTTGCAACCCTTTCTTTTTAATTAAATTAGCTATCTTTAGAAGATTTAAAGGTTCTTCTAAGTAATCGAGTTTTCTTGCTTCTTCTTTGGGATAAGTAGCAATATACTTAAATAATTCTTCAATATCTTTTTCTTTTAAATCTTTTAAAAAAGAGGTTAATTCTTCTTTAACTTTTCTTTCTAAATAAGCATCTGGTCGAACAAAGGCAGTGGCAAAACATTTAATATGAGTTCTCAAAAATTTTTTAAAGATGAGATTTAGGTCTTTATCAGAGAGTTTTGATAATGAAAAGGGTTTCTCTTTTAAAAATTTTTCAAGAGATTTAGCTTCATTTATTAATTTGATTTCTGATTTAATAAAATTGTCAAAAAAATTCTTATCCTTTTTGGATTGTTTTTCTAGAAATTTTTCATAATCCTCTGCTTCTTTTAAATGAAAATATTCATTACCATTTAAAATTAAATAATTCTTAAGAGGAAAACTAAAACCTAAGCCTTCTTTTTGCCATTTCGATTGAGTACAAATTGTTTGAACCCACTCTATAAAATAATTGAATTTTCTATTTACATAAAATTCCCATTTTTTCATAATAAATAACTAAATTTTGAAAAAGCTAAGATAAGAGGAGAATTTATTTTGATTGTTGGTGATACTAATTGTTCATCAGGCTATAATAACTCCTAGGCCGTATCCGTTTTGACTCCAGTTTTCAACAATTTCAATTCCTTGAGATTGATAATTTTTTCTAATTTCTTTCCAAAATTTCGGAACTCCGCCTACATTTTCTTCTGGACCAGGAACGATATCGTGAAGCACGATTAATCCTTTTTTTCTTACTAAAGAACTATACATTTTAAAGTCTTTTTTGACCCCCTCATAAGTATGATCTCCGTCAATGAATAGAAGATCTAATTTTTGATTGCTTAAAATTGTTTTGACTTTCTTCAATGTTTTTTCTTCATGAGAATCTTCTCTTAATAAATAAATCTTTTGATTTTCTTTTCGGAGTGATTTATAGAAAGGGATTTTCCAAAGGGGATATCCTCCGCCGAATCTTCCGCCTGGTAAATCAATAGTGATAATTTTTGCCCTCGCATCTGCAATTAGACTAAAAAGGAATAACATTCCTCCATTTTCAGTTCCAATTTCTAAAACATATTTTGGTTTTTCTTTTTGTAAAAGACTTAATAGTTCTAAAATTTCTGATTTTACCTGATTGGGAACAAAAAAGGGAGTATTAAATATTTCCTCTAAAGATTGTTCTAAGTCAAAATTTTTATAAATTTTTTTAATCTTAATAAGACTTAAAAAGGGAAGTAAAAATTTAAAACAGAGAAATAAAGATTTTTTTACTTTTTTAAGCAGTTTTTTAAAAAAATCTTTAAAGCCGTAATTTTTAATTGTGTAATAAGGCTTCTTTATAAATGAAAACATTTAATTATTTGTCAGATAAAGAAAGTATTGTTTTTTAAAATTGTTTTCTCAAAAATCCCTTAGGAGAAAAGGTTAAAAAGAATTTTTCCTTATCACGGTCTATTTTAAAAGATTTTTCTTTTTGGAGAAATTTTTTCACAGCTTCCATTGGTCCTTCGCCAAAACTAAATAAGACAGGATGACCATTTATATTTGTATCCTCTACAATTAAATAGTTTCCAACTGAGACAAACTTACTATATATCTCCATCTCTTTTAAGACATGAGTTTTACTATGATCAGAGTCTAATATTACCATAGTAGTTTTATTTTTTACAATTTCTTTAACTTGCTGGATAATTTTTTCTGAAGTAGAATCCCCGATAATTTTTATAATCCGAGGGTGAAAGATAAAAGAATCAGAGATGTCGATTGTTATAATTTCTCCTTTTTTTATTAATTCACAAAGTGAAGCTAAAAAGAGAGCTGATCCTCCTTTGGCAGTACCAGTTTCAATTATTATTTCTGGTTTAGTCTCATAAATTATCTCTTGATAAATCCAAAGGTCTAAAGGGCATTTTTGCGCAGGGGTTCCTAGCCAATAAGTGTTCTGCCAGGTTTTGGTTTCTGAGTAATAATAGAGTTTATGGAAAGCTTGAGTATAAAAATTCGAAAAATATTTTATTATTTTTCCTTCAATTTCATCCCTCCAAATTTTTATAGATTTAATTATTCCTCTTTTTAAAGTAGTCTTTGGTGAATATTTTAAACAAGGCAGGATCAGTTTTTTTATTTTATTAATAATTTTAGATTTTAAAGATTTAATCATTTTTCTTATCAATTATCCAATGAAATATTTTAAAACGCCTAAAATATAACAATAATTTCAATTGCTTTTTTGATATTTCTTTAATTAAATGATGGTCATTAAAACTACTTTTTTTCTAATTAAAACTGTTTTTATGATGGATATTTTAAAATTATTGCTATTATTTACTATAACCCAAAAGGTAAAAAATGTAAACTTTTATGTATTGGATTATCTAAAATTTAGTCGAAAGACATTGGTTAAGGTGTTTAAAACTTAACCGAAAAAATATCAAAGATGAGCTAGGGGCCTTTATCGTATTAATTTAAATTGAAGCTTGTAACTTCATTTTACTTCTATGACAGGGACGAATTCAAGAAACTTTGATAATTCTAAAAATTTTAACTATAATCCCTGGCTTAGGCAATATTTTGCCTTGCTTCAATAGTAGCTTAAAGGCTATAAAATATAAGTAAAATAAAATTGGTTAAGTGATTTAAGTTAAGTTCATTGATTTATTCTGTTTAGTTTCATGACATTGTTTATACGACTGAATGGCTACGACAATCTAATATAGAATTTTGACAAAATAACTGAATTGGTTTAGAATTATATCGATTACAGAAATTTTAGAGGAAAATCAAAATTTCTAATAATTAAAACCCGATCAAACGAAGCTAAGTAGTTGAGTAACTCAAAATTTAAGATCCAAATGACAAAAAAACAGTGCTCCGGATTTTAAGCTTCGAGCTTTGAAATTTGATTTAAAAAGCCCTGCCCTTTTGAGGCGGTTGGATTGGAAATTTCGCTAACTTATAATTTCTTTTTTATAGTCATGTTTATCAAAAAAATTGGCATTGATCTTGGAACAGCTAATACTTTAGTTTATTTACCAAACAGAGGCATCGTTCTTAACGAACCTTCAGTAGTAGCTGTTTCTTTGATTGATAAAAAAATTTTAGCTGTAGGCGATGAGGCTAAGGAAATGGTAGGCAGAACACCAGAAACCATCGTTGTTTATAGACCTTTAAAAGATGGGGTGATTGCTGATTATAGAACTACTGAGGCAATGTTGAGATATTTCATAAATAAAGCTTTGGGCGGTTTTCGAATTTTTCGACCAGAAGTAATGGTAGCAGTGCCAGCTGGTATTACTTCTACAGAAAAAAGGGCAGTTACTGACGCTACTTTAGCTGCTGGAGCAAAAGCAGCTTATATTATCAAAGAACCGATCGCTGCAGCTATTGGAGCTAATATTCCTATTGGTTCAGCTTCTGGTCATATGGTTGTTGATATGGGCGGAGGAACTACTGAGGCAGCTGTTATTTCTTTAGGAGGGATTGTAGCCAATACCTCGGTTCGGGTAGCGGGAAACAAATTTGATCAAGCAATTTCTGAATTTATTAGAAAAAAATATAATCTGGCTATTGGCGAACGAACAGCTGAGGAAATTAAAATTAATATTGGTTCTGCTTTGTTTTTAGAAGAAAAGAAAACTATGGAGATTAGAGGTCGAGAAACAATTGCTGGTTTGCCTCGAACTATTACAGTTAATTCTAATGATATAACTGAAGCTATTGAATTAGAATTAGAAGCTATCATTGCAGCCATAAAGTCGGTTTTACATGAAACTCCACCTGAACTTTCGGCTGATGTTATGGATAAGGGCATGGTTTTAACTGGTGGCTCAGCTCTTTTGCGAAATATCGATAAACTTTTCTCCCAAACAATTGGCATTCCTGCTTATGTAGCAGATGAGCCTTTATTATGCGTAGCTCGAGGCACTGGTATTGCTCTTGATAATTTAGAGGCATACAAGAGAAGCATTTTAGCTACGAAATAGTTTTTTCTGGAATAAGTTACGGATAACAGAAACAGATTTAAATTTCCAAAACTATCCATACCCATAAAAAAGCAAATACCCTTTATTAACAGTATAACCTTGAATTACGAAATAACAAAAATATAGTCAAAATCCTAAAAATAGTGTAAAATACCAATTGTTGAAGAATTTTGATTCAGTCAGA
>DDKT01000028.1 GCA_002339755.1 Patescibacteria group bacterium UBA2591 | reverse complement strand
TAAGGTTAGAGAATTTCCACTTCTGGCATAAACTTTGAAATCAGTACCAGAAGGAGCAGTTCTTGAAGCAATCATCTCTGTTGCTTTTGCTTTTACTCCTAAATCAAATCTTGGTGAACGGTAGAGAGTTGCTTCTCTTGGTGAACCAGCTTCATAATGTTGTTTGATTGTTTCTGGGGACAGAGCTTGGTTGTAGATAGCTACTTCATCGATGAGGCCGGGAAAATAACCGCTGGGAGAATATCCTACGTTTCCCGCACCTATTGTCTGTGGCCTGGCCGCAGTAAAAGTTATCGAACCTGCATTATCGGTTACAGGCTGTGCATCTTCATTGCCATTTACATATAACTTTATGTTACTCCCAATCGTTCTAACCGCAACAATATGATACCAAGTCCCTTGGGCAATTGTTGTTGCTCCCACTATAGATGCTGTGTTGGCCTCACCATTATCACCCCTAACCGAAAAGTATACTTTATTGGTAGAGCTTATTTGAACACAAATGTATTTATTTTGACTAGCCGCAGCAGCATCTCCTCTGCAAACCATTGCTCGACCTGCCCCTGTTGTATTTAGATTCATCCAAAATGAAATCGTAAAATTAGATGAAAGAATGCTATTTAAAGAAGCACTCGTTCCAACATCCACATAATCTTCTACTCCATCAAAACTTCCAGCATGAGAGCCTAGCCTTGCTGAAGAATCGAAAATAGGAGGATTAGTACTAGGATAACCAGTTCCATGATTATTATTTCCTGAGGAATCTTGCCAGTTATTGTTCATATGCCAGAGACCTACTAAACCTTCCTCAGTGGAAGCAATCTCTCTTAGGGGAGTGACTTTATTATAATAATAACTATCTGATGTATGAGTAAGATGATACCCAAATCCTTTAGCATCATTAGGAATTGTTCCTTCAAAATCAGCTTGGGTTTGAGCAGTGTAGGTATGAGTATGGGTAGCTGGCGAGGTAGCTAATGAGTTGATTGAGCTATCAGCTAAATTTAGTTCTCCTGTACTAAAGTGTTGTTGTTGCTGAATTTGTTGTCCTTGTTGTTGGGAAATGGTCTTACCTAGTTGACTGACGAGAAAACTACTGGGGATAACAAAGAAGGAGATAAGAATAATAAGGATAAGATAGGCAAGAGGATTTCTTTTTATTAGGCCATATTTTAGCCAATTAAAAAGACTTCTTAGCTTAAAACTAATTCTTCTTTGAATTTTCCTTAAAATTATCCTCAATATGCCAAAAACTAGGCTCAATAATTGGCCAACAGAGTATTCTTTTAGTTGTTGAATATAGGATTTTTTACCCATCATCTTTATTTTAACACATTTTAAAGCTTTTTTCAATTCTTTTTCGTCATTTAGAGAAGATGCTCGATTTAAGAATTCGATTTATAGAGTTACTTTACGTGATCTTTGATGATTCGCAATGACAGATCGGAGACTGTTTTTAAAAAGACCGAAAGATTTTTCGATATGATTAAATCACCTTTTTTATTCCTTCATTTTTTCTTTAAGGGAAGGGAGAAAGGGAAGAAAGAAAAGAAAGAATTAAAAAAGAAGCTTTATAGCTTAGTTTTTATCTAGGAGCCAGAGATTGTATTGAGATTTGAAACAGACAATTTTTTTATTCTTTGCGTTTCAATTTCTATTTCGAATCTTTCTTATTGCTTTTCGATAAAGATCTGTGTATTTTTTAGCAGGTAAATGCCAGGAAAATGACTCTCGCATAGCCTGCCAGGTAAGATGAGTCCAGATTTGTGGATATTTATAATTCTCCAAGGCTCGAGCTAAGGCGATAAGGAAATCTTCTCGAGTATAAGTGGGAAAGGTAAATCCATTACCCTCACCAGTTCGGGGATTGAAGTCTGTGATTGTATCAGAAAGGCCGCCAGTCTCATGTACAATAGGAATAGAACCATAACGAAGGCTCTTTAATTGAGAAATTCCACAGGGCTCAAAGCGGGAAGGAAGCAAAAACATATCGCTTCCAGCATGAATTTTGCTTTCCAATTCTTCATTAAAAGGAAAAGAAATAAAAAGAGCAAATTTTTGAGGATACTTTTTGACTATCTTCCGAAAAAAATCTATATATTCTTTCTCCCCACTACTAGCTATTATCACTATTTGAAGCTTGAGCTTTAGAAGAGTAAAAATAGTTTCTTTGATAAGATCAAATCCTTTCTGTTCGGTAAGACGATGAGCTAGCCCAATAAGAGGGATATCTCCATTTACTTCTAATCCGAGCATTTTTTGTAATTTTAGTTTATTCTCCCTTTTTTTATTTAGAGAATTCCAATCATAGTTATACCAGATATTTTTATCATAGACAGGGTTATGCACCTGATAGTCAATTCCATTTATAATTCCAAAAAGATCTTCTTTTCTTTTTTTTAAGACTTTATCTAATCCTTGACCAAATTCTGGAGTTAGAATTTCCTTAGCATAACGTTCGCTGACCGTATTGATAACGTCTGCATAAAGAATTCCTCTTTTAGAAAAATTAATATTTTCTAATTTTGGGTCATCAAGCAGAGGCAAAGGCTTGATCCCATCATCTTTTTCTTCTAGTGGTATCTCCCACCAGTTTTTCCCCGTTTGGAAAGTTAAATTATGGACAGTAAAAAGAGTAGCTATTTTTTGATAAAAGGGACGATTTTTAAATCTTGATTTTTTTTTAAGTAGATAGGGTAAAATGCCAGTCTGCCAATCATGACAGTGAATAACATGCGGGTTAAAATTAATTAGTTCTAAGAAATGAAGAGATGCCAAATTAAAAATTAAAAATTTAGCATTTTCATGATTTGAGCCGTAAAGATAGGTGTTAGAGAAATATTTTTTATTAGCGATAAAATAAACAGGCAAGCCTTTCATTAATTCGCCCTGCCAGAAATCGATGGAAATTTTATTTTCTTCATCCAAGATTTCTAAAATAAAATTTTCTTTGATTAATTTTAAACCGAACTTTTCTTTATCAATAAGTTTTTCATAGAGAGGAGTGAAAATAATAACCTGATGGCCGAGCTGTACTAAAGCCTCAGACAAAGAATGGACAACATCAGCTAATCCGCCTGTTTTAGAAAAAGGACTAACTTCAGAAGAAAGACCGGCGATTTTTAGTTGTTT
>DDKT01000088.1 GCA_002339755.1 Patescibacteria group bacterium UBA2591 | reverse complement strand
AAAACAACCTGAAACTTAAATTGAGATGTTAACTTTCTTCTTGTTTTCATAGACATGGTAGAATAAATATTATTATTTGTGAAGACTGATTCTATTCTACCACATCTTTTAGCAAGTTAAAGGACTACCCCAAAATTTGGGGTTCAGGTCTTTTTTTAGATTTTTTGGTAATTTATTTTAAGGTCGACATAGCTTCTTGATATATTTTTATATCGGAAACTGGAAATTTCCGATACAAGCCCGCTCTAATTTTGCCATAATAAAGAAAAAAATACTTTCACTAAAGAGTAAAAGAGGTTAACCCCTTGTGGCACAGAGGGTAAATAACCCCGAGCGAGCCCCGAAAGGGGAGCGAGTGTGTCGCCTCTGTGATTCTTCGCAAAATTGGGGTGGAATAGTGCACGAGGGAGCGAAGCGACCGAGTGCCTATGTGCCAGCAAATTTAATAATTTAATCCAAATAATTATGAACGAAAACATTTCCCAATACAGCAAGCAAATCCAAAACTCACAAAGTCCTTGGGTAATAGTTGTAACTATTGTTATTACCGCTCTGCTTACTGGCGGTATTGTTTATACTTGGCAATCTTTAAATCTAAAGTCCACCGAACAATTTTTCCAACAACAAATTACTCCCTTACAGAACCAAATCACTCAGCTTCAACAGCAGATTGATCAAATCCCTCAACCTCAACAGCAGATTGATCAGCTTCAACAGCAGATTACTCAGCTTCAACAGCAGATTGATCAAATCCCTCAACCTCAGCAGCGGATTACTCAGCTTCAACAGCGGATTAGTCAAACCGAACAGCAGATTGATCAAACCGAAGGAATTGTTTACAGGAATTCAAAATATGGTTTTACTTTAACTTTCCCCCACACATGGAAAGGATATACTGCAAAAAACCGCATCATAGACTGGAGAACGTTTAGCGTCGATTCTATTGATTTTGGCCTTCCGATTCAAGTTCAAGAACCTTTGTTTAATATTAGTATAAATACAAAGAGTCAATGGCAGCAGATTAAGTCAAAAGAAAAAGAGCTAGCACCAGCTTTTCTTGGAGAAAGTAAGCAGTATATTTTTGGTTATGATATTAATTATAACGCGGCGGTTAACGAGATAATTGTTGCACGGATAAAAGAAATTCTAGATATTGTTAAAACATTTAAAATCATTGAATAGGTATCAAAAATAACATTAAGAATAGAAATTTCTCTACATCACAAACAAACTATATTAGGTTATGTCTCTTTTGCATTATTAAAATCTTAATATCAATAATGGAAATCTTAAATAGTTTAAAACTAATAAACTCAAACATATTGAGTTTTTGATAGAGATGAGAAATAAAACTAGAAGAGATATCTGAAAAAAAATATGAGTTTTTTGAATATTTGAAAAATGCATTTAGATTTATAAAAATGAAAAAATATTAATTAAAAGAGTATAGAATATTATTAAAGGATTTGCCATTAAAGATAATTTTTTAAAAGATTTAGGAATTGGCCAAAGAAAAAAGATCTCTTTAGGTTAGTAATCTCATCAGAGATATCCTCAATTGGTTTTCTCTTATCAACCATTATAAGATATATTATAAGATAGCTAGGTGAAATTTTACTTTGTCCTTCTCGGATAAAGAAAATAAGTCAGCGGAAAAAAAGAGATTTTAAAAGAGAATTAGCTTTTACTTTTATTCATGGCTTTCTCCATCTTTTAGGTTACGATCATAAAGATACTTTCTCCACTAAAAAAATGAGATTAAAAGAAAAAGAAATCATGAAAAAGCTTGACATTCTTTATAAAAAATAAAATTGGATAGATTTTTATTTTCGAATGGTATCAGATTAAAAAAGGATTCAAAATGGAGATTATTTTTATTTGATATTATTTAAGTAAATTCAATATTTATTATGATTCAGGTAGTAAGTCAGAAAAAGTGGAAAAATTTGATAATTATCTTATTGATTATTTTTTTAATCGGTGGAGGAATCTTTTTTCATCAGAGATATTTTTTAAAAGAGGAAATACCTTTAGAGCCAAAAAAAGAGATAATTCCAGAACTGGAGAATGAGATATACACAGAACCAGAGGAGGAAACAAGTCTGAAGCCACCAAAACCAGAGGAAGAGATACCTTCTGTTCCAAAGCTTAATTTAACTACTACCAAACTAGCTACAATTTGTGAGAGATGCGGAGTTTATTATCATGATATCTTATTCGATCCATATGGACAAAAAGTAGCTTATATAGCCAATAAAGAAGGAAAGCATTTTGTTGTAGTTAACGATAGAGAAGGAGAGAGATATGATTGGGTAGATTATAACAATTTCCGGTTCAGCCCCGATGGCCAAAAACTTGTTAGTGTTGCTAGAAAAGAAGGAAAAGATTTTGTTGTTATTAACGGAGAAGAGGGGAGAAGGCATAATTCGATATATTATCTTCAATTTAGTCCTGATAGTCAAAAACTTGCTTACGTGGCCAAAGAAGAAAATGGAAAGATGTTTCTTGTGGTTAATGGTGAGGAAAAAGGAGGATATTATGATTGGATACATAATCTTCAATTTAGCCCTGACAGTCAAAAAATAGCTTATTTTGTTTGGGAAAGAGAAAAAAAGAAAAACTTTGTTGGAATTAATGGAAAAGAAGGAAAGAGGTATGATGAGGTGAAATTTCTTTGTTTCAGTTCCGATAGCCAGACTCTAGCCTATATTGCTGAAGAAAAAGAGGAAAGCTTTATAGTAATCAATGGAAAGGAAGGAAGAAGACATGATTTAGCAGGGGAAATCCAATTCAGTCCTGATAATCAAAAATTAGTTTACATTGCTGAGGAAGGAGAGAATAGTTTTGTTATCCTCAACGATAAAGAAGGAAAAAAGTATGATTCTATAGATAATCTCCAATTTAGCCTTGATGGTCAAAAACTTGCTTATATTGTGAGAAAAGGAAAAGTAATAAATGGAGCAAAATACTTTACTGTCATTAATGATGAAGAAGGAGAGAAGCATTATGACTGGATTCATAATCTCAAGTTTAGTCCTGATAATCGGAAAGTGGCGTATGTCGTCAGGGAAGGAAGAGAATATTTTCTCGTAGTTAATGGAAAAGAAGGAAAGAGGCATGACAAGGAAATTGGTTTATATCCGTCTGATCTTCAATTCAGTCCCGATAGTCAAAAACTAGCTTATGTCGCCAAAGAGGAAAAAGAAAAATTAAAAGAGTTTGTCGTTATCAACGGTAAAGAAGGAAAAAGATACGATGAAGTATATGCTATACAATTCAGTCCTGATAGTAAGTATCTAGCCTATGGAGCTAGAGATGGAAATGAGCTTTGGTGGATAGTGGAAAAAATAGAAGAATAAATATTTAGCGAGGCAAATAAACTGAAAGACCTTGCTTTAAAGGAGGACAATTTTTCAGATTGTAAAAGTACTTAGTTTTATTCAAAGTCGGTATTTGTTATTATAATATTCATGGTTAAATTTTCAGGCAAAATTGCGACTCTACTCATTTTTTTGGAGGAATACTAATAGGAGGGGTTTTAGTTTATCAATACTCGATTTCTGCCGGTAGAATCAGAGAACTAAAAGAAGAACAATTAGAAGAACGACCAAGACAAGAATTAAGAGGACAAATAAGAGAAGAATTAATAGAAGAATTAAAGGAATGGATAGAGTGGTCTCATACAATACGCAGCGGAGCAGAATGGTCTGGTACAATTATATCGATAAATATCAAAGAGAAGATTTTAGAATTAAAAGGGTACGGTAAGAGTATCAGAAGTTTACTTTCAGCTACAACAATAGTTGTAGATAAACAAGATAATCCTCTTTTATTAGATGACTTAAAGGAGGGTGATTTTGTTTCAATCTCAGGAGTTTACCAAGTGACTGGCAGGATGACGCCCCAATGGAGAGCACTCATCATAGCTGAAAAAATTAAAGTATTGGGAGAGTGTATCAAAGAAAATGAGGAAAGAACTTCAGATATTGATTGTTGCCCTGATCTTGTGCTAATTAATCAAAAATATTGTACTAAGTGTGGTGATGGAGTATGTAAATCACCAGAGGATCGAGAAAGCTGTTCATTAGATTGTACTAAAATTAATGAAGTTATGAGGGTGGATATATTTGTTGATAGTGAAAGTTTTGATTTAACTAATAAAACTTTTGAGGGAAAAACTGAAACAGAAGGTAAGGTCGTAAAAATACTAGTCACCGATACCACTAAATTTTACAGAACAGCAGCGCCAACTTGGGGGAAAGAGTATTTTGCTTTTTCTGAATTTCATTCCTTATGTAAAGAAATAGGTGGACGTTGGCCTTTTGTTATAAAAGGCATTCTTGAGAAAGAAGGAATTATAAAAGCCTCTGAGGTATTTATAATTGAACAATAAATAACTATTACTTTTTTATAAATTTCTCTCCATTTTTATTGTGTCTCTCTTAAGTCCTTGGAGAAGGCAAGATACATAGGTAACACTCTTATTGCTCCAAAAATTTGGGCAATCTAGATTATGAACCTTTTTCTGAGGTATTAAAAACACTGTTAGAAGGATATTATTATGAACCCGACCCATTTCGACAATTGGGTATACCGCCTCAGGAAGAGTCAGAAACTCCAGCAAAGTACGAGGCGAGATCTCGGAAAGCCCGAAACCAACGTTGGAATGAAATAGAAGAGGCTGCTAAAATAGGAAAACCTCCTAGAGAGATGCTCCAACAGTTCGACAATATTCCCCTCCCTAAAGCTCGGGGAATAATAGAGTCTATTTACCAATCAGGGATTAAGAAGAGGATTGACGCTATAAGATACCAGCGAGCGGTTATGGGAATTAGGAAAAAAGAAGGTTTTTAAAAGTTTCTTCTAATTATTGAGATAATTAATTTATCTCGTTTTTTGCTTTTTTTATTTTACTTTCCTACGAGATGTTCGGCTTCAAAACAAGAAATAATAGGGACATATCTAATTTCTTACTATCTTTCTTCTTTTAATTTAAAATTTATAAACAGAGCGAGAGCAATTCTCGCTCTGTTTATATTAAGGTTAATGCGTAATGGCCTAAGTCACTCTTAATTAATTTTTCTTTTGACCTTGAATGAATTTTAAATGATAATTTCTTTTAAAGAACAATTTATTTTATTAATTTTTTTCCTTAATTAGATTAATCTTTCTTTGTTTGTGTGATTGCAGATTAAATTAAAATTTTAGCTAACTTTTATTTAATTTGGTTTATCGATAACACAATAAAATTCAATTTTAAAGGATATTGATCATTCATTTGTTGGATGCTCCATCAAAAATTAGAAACTTATTTTTTTCTTAATTCTCTAATCACTTGGCTCCTTATTATTAAAATCGAAATCTTCTTGAGTCTTTTCCTCTATATCTTCTATTAGTATCTCTCTTGGTTTAGCTCCTTCTGCTGGCCCAATAATTCCTTCTTCCTCCAAGAGATCCAAAAGTCTAGCGGCTCGGGCATAACCAATGCGAAGTCGCCTTTGCAAGAGAGAAGCAGAGGCTTTTTTATATTTTAAGATAATTTCTTTGGCTTCGGGCAAGAGTTCGTCTTCTTTTAAATCACCGAAATCAAATTCTGAAGGCGGTATAACGCTTTTTAAAATTTCTTCTTTATACTCTGGTTTAGATTTTTCTTTTAGATGATTAACGATATTTTTTATCTCTCGATCAGAAACAAAAGCTCCTTGAAGACGTTTTGGTTTTGAGAGTCGGGGAGACATAAAAAGCATATCTCCTTTGCCTAATAACTTTTCCGCTCCAGCAAAATCTAGAATAGTTCGAGAATCCATAATTGAGGCTACAGAAAAAGCAATTCGAGAAGTAATATTTGCTTTAATCAATCCAGTGATGATATCCACTGAAGGCCGTTGGGTAGCCATCACAAGATGAATACCAGTAGCTCGAGCCATTTGGGCTAAGCGAATAATACAAGTTTCTATTTCTCGAGGCGCAGCAGTCATTAAATCAGCTAATTCATCGATAACCACAATAATAAAGGGTAGTTTTTCTTCAACTCGTTGGTTATAGCTTTGGATGTCACGTTGCCCAGATTCAGAGAGGATTTCGAAACGTCGCTCCATTTCTGAAACAATCCAACGAAGAGCGTTAATTGTTTTATTTATTTCAACCAACACTGGAGTAAGTAAATAAGGAATATCATCGTAAATAGTTAATTCTACTCTTTTGGGGTCTATTAGGATGAGTTTTAATTCTGAAGGAGAATTTTGATAAAGAAGGCTAACGATAATAGAATTAAGCATTACAGTTTTTCCTGAACCAGTTGCTCCGGCCAATAAAAGATGGGGCATTTCTTCTAGATCAGCTACCCATGGTGTACCAGCTACATCTTTACCCAGAGCAATGGTTAAATTGGATTTTTTCTTTTTAAATTCTAAAGAGACCAGGATTTCTTTTAGTCTAATCAAAGCTACTTCTTGATTAGGCACCTCAATTCCTACTAAAGATTTTCCAGGAATAGGAGCTTCGATTCGGATAGGGTGACTAGCTAAAGCTAAAGCTAAATCATTGTTGAGACTAACAATTTGAGAGAGCCTTATTCCTTCTGTTGGCTTTAGGGTATATTGAGTAACCGTTGGACCAACTTGAACTTCCCCCATTTCACAAGAGATGTTAAAATTTTCTAAAGTTTTTTGAATGATCATTTTATTAGCTTTGATATCACCACTGGTAGGCGGAGAGCTTTTTTCACTTAGCAATTCCAAGGGCAAATTAATTTTTCTTTGGCGAATCTCTGTCTGAGGGAAAATTTTTAATTGTTCTAGTGGTTTTGTTGGTTTTAAAATTTTTTCTGGTTCTTCTTCAAATTTTGTTTCTTCGCGTTCAATTTCTTTTTTAGTAAAGGCAATTTTTTCTTCTGTTTCAGTTTTTTTAAATAAAGATCTTAATATTCTAAGGAGATATTTTAAAATGTTAAGTAAGTTGGTTGTGTGCTTAAGCCAAAACTGGGCAAATGGTTTAGGTTTTTGTAGAATTTCAGATTTCTTTTCAAGTTCAGATTTTCTGCTCCAAAACAAAAAGGGAGTTATTTTTTTAAGTGAAGTCTCAAAAATGAGAAGCAGAGAAATAAGAGAGAAAGCTAAAAATATTACTAAACTAGCCCAAGGGCCCATGATTTGTTTTAAAGGACGATAAAGAAAAAAGCCAAGATAGCCACCACCTTGTCCCAAGGTTATTTGATAAATTCCAGTTTTTTGAGAATATATCCATTGAAAAAGACTTGTAAGACTTAAAACGAATAAAACTAGGCCTAAGAGACGGAAAAATTTAAGAGGATATTTTTCTGGTTGAAATAAAAACCAAATAAAAAAAATTAGAATAAAAAGAGGAATCAAGCTCGCCCAGCCAAAAAGTATTTTAAGAAATTGGAAAACAAATTGACCTGTTTTTCCAGCTAGATTAAAAAAACTGAGAATAGTGATTATAAACAAAACAAAACAAAAGATTGCCAAAATCCCTCTTTTGGTTTCTGAGTTTATTTCAAAATGAAATTTTCTTTTTTTTCTTTCGAAAAAGGATTGCCGGAAATTTCGTTTTTTAAAATTGACTTCGTTTTTTGAACTTCGTTTTTTAGTCATATACTTTAATAATAGCATAAAAGAGAAGGTTTTAAAAGGAGAGCATTATGTCAAGGCTATTTAGAAATGTCATGCCTGTGGGCTAAATAGAAATGCCATATCTTGAAGAATTTAGATTTTAATCTTGGTTTTTAAAATTCTTCTTAGAAAAATTGATTAAAGAATGAAACTTTAGAAAGTTTATGATAAAGATTTAACTTTTTAGATAATTTGATATTTTTTCAAGAGTAAAAATGAAAAACCTTACTAATTCTTTTTGAGTCATAGTGATTAGTTCTTTTGTCATAGATTTTTCTAAGATTAAGGTTTTTTAAAATTCGACCTTTCTTAAGAAGATTATGACACACATTTTTTCAAAGTATGAAATTTTTAAATGGCTCAACTATGACATTATCATATGGCTACGACAGTACAAGACTGACCCTTGACAAATTTAGAAAAATATGTTATTATTAATACAAAATTTGATCTTTTTAAAAATTAAAGATTATTAACTTTTTTCTCAAAGGGTCAAAATATATTTCGAAGGAGGAAATGTAATGGAAAGGAAATGGATTATAATGATTCTTTTTTTACTGCTTGTACTAGTAGAAATAGTTGAGGGAAAGGATGGAATTTCTTATCACAACCTTGATGTACCCTGTTATGAAGACGTAAGAGTGAGGCTCAAAACCCCCATTCAATTAAATGCATACTGCCAAGAAAACTTTATTTACGAAAACGACCAGGATCAGTTTGGGAAAGTTGAGCGTTGGCAATCTCCTGAAGAAATGGTTTATAATGAAAGAGGAGATTGCGAGGATCACGCTATTTTTCAACATGATGTTTTGAGATTTCACGGAATTCCAGCCGAACTGTGGATTGTTTTTGGGGAATATGATGGTCATGCAATTGTTGTATTTCCTTATGAAAAAAAATGGACTTACATGGACTGCCAGAAGGGAGGAAAGAGAGACTCTATTCAACATCCTCTTTTTGATACAAAAGAGGAGGCAATTAGAAATACTTACGGAGAAAGAACTCAGGATGAAATAGAAATAACTCCTGAGGACTTAAGGCACATCATCACTGCGTCGCTTAGAATAAATGACCCGATACTTTTTTTTGCCAGAAATTCAGAAAGATGCCATCGAATTCTTCCTGAAGCGCATCTTACGGAGGAGACGAAAGGGATGAAAGGTGTTCATGTACTCCATAAAATGGAAGCAGGATACCTTCATCGCAGAAGGAAGAATTTTTGACTAATATGAAAGGAAAAGATTTCAGTTGGAACTGGTAGACAAAAAATTTATCTACAGATCTATCTTCCAACTGGGTTAATCTCTTTTAGGGGAGATGTTAGTTTATTCTTTAAACTTATTTCCCCTCTTTTTATTTGAAAAAAGGAAGGTTTTCTTATTATCTTGGAAAGGAGTTTAAATTAAATCAGGAGTTACGCATCTTTAAAATTATACTAAGATAAAGACAAAGGTCGATTTTAAAACAAAAATTTATAAAAATATAAAAACCAAAACAAAATCTATGACTAGACAAATTTTAGTCTATCTTAAAGATCTCTTATCAATTACTGAAAGGCTGTTCAAGTCAGGGAACATAATTGACAATTGATGAGTTGTAATTTTGCCTCTTTTAGATTTTTATTTTTGTTTAATTTAGTATCAATGAGATTAAATGAGATTATTGAATAATTATTTCCAATCTTTAATTCTCTAAATAAAATGGTTGCAGAAAATCAAATTCGGGCTAAAATTCTGAAAACTACTGACAAAAGATTAAAGTGCTAATCTAAAAGGAGTCATCTTATAGGTTATCTGACAAATGAGAGTAGACCATTTTAATACGAGATCTTGATCTTTGTTGCTCTTTCCTTTAGAATTAGAATAATAGTTAATATAAATTTTATGCGAGTTATTGAAATAAATAACAAAGATCTTTGGAATAAATTTGTTTTAGCTCAGGGAGGGGATTTTTTGGAGTCTTGGGAATGGAAAGAATTAGAAGAAGCCTTGGGAGAAAAGGCATTTCCCTTGGCTGTGATAGACGATGCCTTAGATAACTCGCCAATTGTTCAAGAGTCTTTATCAGAAAAAGATTTACTAGCTATTGCTTTGGTGATAAGATACCGTTTGCCTTTTAAAAAAAGTTATCTTTATTGTCCCCATGGACCAATCGTAAAAAGAGAATATAAAATAGAAAGCACAGAATATAAAATTATTTTTGAAAGCCTAATGGAGAAAATAAAAAAAATAGCTAAAAGGGAGAATTCGATTTTTTTTCGACTTGATCCATTGATAAAAGAAACAGAGATCGGAAATCAAAAAGAAGGATTTTTAAAAGAATTTAGAAAAACAAAAAAAAGAGCCTCTGCTGTTAGCCAACCAAAACTTGTTTGGCAACTAGATATTTCATTATCAGAAGAAGAAATACTCAGTCAGATGAAGCAAAAAACAAGATACAATATCAGGTTAGCTGAAAAGAAAGGAGTTAAGGTAGAAATTTTAATCCAAAAAGAAGCTGTAGAAAAAAATTTTGAGATTTTTTACAAACTTTTAAAAGAAACAGCAAAAAGAGATAAATTTTATTTACATCCAAAGGAGCATTATAAAAAAATAATAGAGATTTTTTCGGAGAAACAAAAAGAAACTTTGAATCCTAAGATTGTTTTGTTATTAGCAAAGTATAAAGAAGAGTCCTTAGCTACTCTTATGCTCCTAGTTTTCGGAGATCAAGCTATGTATTTATATGGCGGTAGCGCTATTCAGAAAAAGAATTTGATGGCTGGTTATCTAATTCAATGGGAAGCAATTAAAGAAGCGAAACGAAGGAATTGTAAAATTTATAATTTTGGAGCTATCGCTTTGGATGAAACTCAGAACTGGTATGGTATGACTAGATTTAAAAAAGGATTTGGAGGAAAGGAGGTAGAATATATAGGTACTTATGATTTGATTTTTGAGCCAACTTGGTATATAATTTATAAATTAGGCAGAATTTTCAAAAAGATAAGAATTTTTAGATAATATCAATTTTAATTTCAGACAATAATTGATGAGATCAATAGACAATCATAAGCTCCTATAGTTTAATGGATAAAACACAGGCTTCCGGAGCCTGAAATTCAAGTTCGATTCTTGATGGGAGCAGAGAATATAAATTTTAAATCTTTCAATTTTACCCGGGCTTACTTTTAGATAATTTTTTATACAATTTTTAAAATTAACATTAAAATTATGCGCGGCAAAAAAGCACCAAAACGTGAAATAGCCCCTGATCCAAAATACAAGAGCGTAACCATTGCCAAGTTTATCAATTATCTTATGAGAAAGGGAAAGAAATCCGTAGCTCAAAAGATCGTCTATAAGGCTTTTGATATTTTAGCGGAAAAATACAAGAGAGATCCTTTAGAGATTTTTGATCAAGCAGTAAGAAACGTTACTCCTCAAGTAGAAGTAAAGTCTCGTCGAATTGGAGGAGCTAATTATCAGATACCTTACCAAGTTAGAACTGATCGAGGCTTGATTTTGGCTCTTCGTTGGTTAATTCAGGCAGCTAAAACTCGAAAAGGACAACCAATGAAAGAGCGTTTAGCGCTTGAATTAATGGAGGCTGCTCAAAATCAGGGAGCAGCTATCAAGAAGAAAGAAGATGTTTTTCGTATGGCTTGCGCTAATCGTGCCTTTGCTCATTTTGCTAGATGGGGATAAAAAATAATTCTGTAATTGAGTATAGAGAATATTGAAGAGATTTGATTTATCAAACTCATATATAAATTTCCTATGAAAACTCGACAAACTGTTGCTAAGCGTTTTAGAATTACCAAATCAAAAAAAATTCTTCATCGTAAATGTGGACAGGATCATTTTAATGCCAAAGAGCCTGGAAGAATTACTTTAAGAAAACGCCAGAATCTAGAAATGTCTAAATCAGCTAAAAGAGCAATATTTTCTTCTATAGGGAGAAAATAGGAATCTTTTTAATTTTTGATTTTTTAATTTCTATTTCTTTTTTAGGAGATTGAAGAATAAATTTGGCTAATCCAAGAGTGGTTTTGTTTGAGAATTCTATCTAAATTAAAAAGAGATGGCCAGTAAGAACTTTGATTAAATCCGAGATGACAATGATTAAATCAAAAATCTTTGCTCTCCTTTAGCTGTTTTATTTACTTTCGTTTCAAGAGAGAATTGACAAAATTAATAAATTTGTCATAGTTTATATTGTACATTGTCTAGAAACCAAAAGAATAATGGAAAGGAGAGATCATGGAATTGCAGGTAGTGGTTTTGGTATCTTTAAAAAAAAGAGTTTTAGCGGCCACTGAAGGAGATTATCAGGAATTTCAGAAATTAGAAGAGGTTGTTCAGTTCTTTCAAGCCCTTCAGGGACAAGAGGTTGTTCTTTTGGGGGTAATGGGAGGACAGTATCAAAGTTTATTTAGCCGAGTTGCTCAGCTCGGGATTCCGGTCTGGAGAATTCCTATGTTCCGCCTTCAGGAGCTAACTGGTCTTACAGTCAGGGCATCGTCCAAAAAACGAGCTGAAGCTATCCGGCAAGCTTGGAGAGTTAAGCCAGATTATTTCTACCCAATGAGACCTCTTGAAAGAACCGTTAGCTTGCTTCGACAGCTAACCCGGTTCCGGAAAGATATTCAAGATACTTTTCGGAAACCAGCCCAGCTTCAATTTCTCAGCGCCTTAAGGGAGATTCAATTTATCCTTCCTTCAGGGGCAGAAGAAGTAGTTGAGATTATCAAAGAAGCTGCCAAAGGACTTTTTCGCAAGCAAAAACTTCAAGACAAGCTAAAGGAAGCTCTTCAAGGGTTGGAATCTGTTCTTCTGAAGGAAGAGAAAAAAGAAATTCTTCCCATTACTCAATCTTTCGCTAATCCTCGATTTATCATTGGAGCAAAAGAAGATGAAGAAGGGCTGAAAGCTCAAATTAAGAGCTTGGTGAAAACTCATCCTCTTTGGAAATGTTTTCATCCGCCTAAAAACTCAGCTCTGCCGCCGATTAAAGGAATGGGATCTGTGCTTGTTGGTTCAATTCTTGGAGAGATTGGTGATATCCGTCGCTTTTCTTCCCCAAAGAACTTCCGAGCTTATGCTAGATTTCACCTAATTGAGGGAAAATTCCCAAAACGAGTGGCTGGAAAACTTTCTTCTTGGAATTCCCATCTCCATAATGTGCTTTGGCTTTGGGCAAATGAGCAGATGCCAAAATATAAACACCTTTGGCGTTCACTCTATCTTTGGAGAAAAGCCAAAGAGATTCAGGCTCATCCAGAAGTTAAATCTAGAATAATAGAGGATAAGCAGGGCCGTTCCAGAATTATTTATGATTATACGCTTAGACATCTTGATTCACGAGCTAAGCGCTGGGTTGGTTCTCAACTACTAAATTATCTTTGGGATCTCTGGCAGAAATTAGAATGTAACGAAGATTTAGAGTTTTGGTACTCTAATTCTTCGTGGCCAATCTACTTTAAACGAGTTGAAAAAGAACTCAAAGATGGGCTCATGGAATTTCTGAAAGCAGAAATTTTGAAGCGTCAACGTAACGCACCAGAGCTTGGAGAAGCAAGGCTAAAAGAAATCTAGCTTTTTTCTCAGAGGCGGGAATAACTACAGTAATGGGTAAAGCCAATAGAAGGTATGTTCCCAGCCTCTGTATTTATTTCATACCAAAATGGGATTGGAGGACAATGGAAAGAATGGTTAATTCAAAAACGCTTGTGTTCCAATCTCATCAGAGGAGGGGTGGCCAAGGGATACAATGGGTTTAACCAAGGATTAGAGGTGGCTACCCTAGTAGACTCCTTCCTTTTTAGGAGAGGAGTTAAGCTGGAGACAATTTTCATAGTGGATAAAACCGAATATAATGTTGTCTCCAGCCTTTTGTTTTTGAAAAGAAATTAAAAAACCAATTTAGGAGACTAAAGGAGGTATTTATTTTATATTTTTGACCTCATCAACCTAGAGACAAAATACCAACTGAGATAACCAATAGAAATTTTCATTAGTCGAAAAATGTCTAATTACCCTGTCAAATGATTTAAGAAAGTAAGTGAAATGAGTTTTTATTGACTCATCAAAAAGTAAGTGAAATTCAGTTTGATTTTGTTAAAATTCGACCTTTAAAAAATTATTTCATTTTTTGGATAAAACAGGTATCAGACATCATCTCAGACTTAAAACGTTTGTCTACGGGCTTTCTAGAGCGTCGTTTTCAGACAAGAAACTCTAAAATGAGCTATTTTAAGATTTTTTCATGAATTCCAGCTCTTGAGCTTTGGAGAGATTAAAATGAACTAAAACAGGCTTTAAT